>JAHEKS010000005.1 GCA_024638215.1 Acidobacteriota bacterium
GCCGGAGGGATTGAAGTCGGCGCGCATTTCGGTGTCGTAGTTGGAGAATGGAGCCACCTTGAGAACAGAGACCAGCGGGGAGAGCCGGCGGCCTTGCGCGAAGGCAAATCCGGTCAACGAAATCGTGGGGTCAAACACAATTTCCTTTCCGGGCTCAAGCGCGCCACCGAACGTGGGGTCGAAGTAGTATTTCTGCGACAGCCGCCAGGAAAGGAGTTCTCGCGCCTGCGGCGTTTCATCGGAACCGGCCGGTGCGTCCTTCCTCGTGAAGAGGGTGTTCGTCAACGAGTATTCGATTTCGTTGGTTTCCGCGAGGATATCGAGCTGGTCGTAGCGCACGATATCCATGATGTTCTCGGCGTCGCGCGCGCGCACCAGGTGATATTGGATGTCCGGCTCGACCACGTGCTTGAAGCGATAACCTTTAAAGGAACTGGAAAAAACCCTGGCAAAAGACGGCGGCCGGAGGTCCAGCGAGACCTCGCCAAGAAGCCGCGTGAGGGGTTCCTGATTTGCGGCGAGGCTGGTGCCGTAATGCGTGGCACGAACCCCCACGGAAGGCGTGAGGTGAAATCCCCAAAAAGGCCTGGAGCGCACCGTGATAGTGGGATGGAAATCCGTCCGTTCTGAGAATGGACCCTCCGACCCCGGCTGCGTCCTTTCCACGCCATCCACGGAGGAGTCGAAAGAGAAGAAAAACGGCGTCCGGCCCACTTGCCGGTCCATTCCCGAGAACGAAACACTTGGGGCGTGGTCAATGATGATGGAATTTCCCACCTTGCGCGCCGATGAAAGGAAGTTCTGATACCGCGAGGCATAGAAATTGAGACTGTAGGCGCTGAAGCTCTTGGTGACGAATCCAACCTGCCGAGCTTCGGAGGTCACGGCCTCGCTGAAACTGTCGGAAAAGGTCTGGCGGAATGCCAGAGAGGAGATGTAGTCAACAGTCACCACTCCTCGGAACCCATTGCCTAGGTTTTCGGCCTTTCCCTGCACTTGAAGGCTCGCCCCGGGAGCTTTAAGTTGGGGCTTCGAGGCGAGCCCGCGGTCATTGACGCCGAAAAAATTGACAGCGAGGTAGCTGGTTGAACTGGGAACCATGCGGAACCGTCCCACCCCGCCCAAGCCTCGGCGGGTGTAATCCATGATGCCTAGCGACAGATCGCTGCTTCGGTTGAAGGGCAGGAAGACGCCATCTCCAAAGGTGAAACCCTTTTGCCCGGAGTTGCCGATCTGCGGCAACAGGATACCGGCGCGGCGCGGGTGTTCGCCGATGGAGTTGATCAGGAACGGCGAATAGAAGATCGGGAGGCGCAAAAATCGAAAGATTGCCCCGTGGCTCACAACTTTGTTGCCGACGTCCACGTTGGCTCTCTGGGCGGAGATGGTCCATCCTTTATCTTCGCATTCGCAGGTGGTCACGCGACCATGGTCAACAATGTAGGTTCGTTCGTCCAGTCGTTGCACGCGCCGGCCGTGAAAGTAGAACGGGCTTCCAGTGGAAAGCATGCGCGCACGGGGGCGGACGGCGGGTCGAACGTAGCCGCTTGCGTTCGAAAACCAACCTTTGGCCGTCTGAACGTTGTAATGGGCTTCGTCGGCTTCCAAATGCGCGCTGGGGTCGTCGAAGATGACGTGGCCTTTGGCAACCACCTCGCCCGTGGATTCGTCGTAGGTGGCCTGCTCCGCGGTCAGCTTCCAATCTCGGAGGGTCACCACCACATGCCCGTTGAGGTGAAAGACTTGTTTCTCCTTGACCTGCTGGTCGGCGCGAAGGGTGATGGTGTGCTCTTTGTCTTCCAGAGCGGCAGGAACGGCGGGTAGTTTTTGCGCGCTTGCCAGCTTCGCGACCGTCAGCACCAGCGCCAGCACCGAAAGGCTGCGGGAAAGGCGTTTGGCTTCGAGAAACGGGCAAGTGATGTCCATGGAGATGCGTAAAGCCGCCATTCTACTCGAAAAGCCTTTGTTCCGCCGAACGCTTTTGTTAAGATGCCATCAAGGCGATTGGATGCTGCCTGGAGGAAATCGAAGGCGCAGTGACATGTCCTAAGTGTGGCTTCGTGAGCTATCCCGGGTTGGCCCAATGCAAGAGGTGCGGGTATCGCTTTGCGCCCGCTGACACTAAGGCTATTCCTACTGATCTTTCGTCTGTTGCTCCCAGAACCGACCCACAGAAGAAAGCTGCTGCCATGCAGGCAGAGCAGGGTGGCTCGCCCGCGACTCCGCGGCCGTCCGAACTCTCCGCCTCGGCTGCGCCCGAGCCGCCGGAAATCCCCGAAATTCCCGCCGAGCCCGTGGACCAACCGGCTTCCTCCGGGAGCATGTGGCGTGAGGAACTCGCCGAACGTGTGCAGGACCACCGCAGACGGCGCTCCCACGCGCAGAGTAATTTCGACCCCAGCGGCACGCTCGACCTGGCCTTCGGCGCGGCCTCCGAAGAACCGCCGGCGCCCATCATTGACGCTCAGTTGATTGAGTCCCCCAAAGCTGCGGAGGATCATTTCGACACAACGCTTGCGGATTCGCAAGAGAGTTTACCGATACTCGATTCCGTTCCTTTGGAGAAGCCCGCCGAGGGCATTCGGGTGCTCACCTCCGCGGCGGTTGAGGCCGGCGAGGCGCATCTAGGCGGGGAGGAAAAGGATTCCGAGCCGGTGGAAATTGTCCTGGAATCCTCATCGCCTTCTTCCTCGGCCGCGGGTCGCCGCCGGGTTCCAGGGAGCATCAGAGTGGCCCCCTTGGGCTTGAGATTCGCAGCCGGCGTGGTGGATGCGATTGTCCTGCTTTCAGGCGCGGGACTGTTCGCCCTGATTTTCTGGGTAGTGGGAGGCCACTTTTTGCGAAACGCGCTCAATTTTGCCATTCTCGGGACAATCTCGATCTTGTTTCTCCTGGCGTATTTCGGGATCTTCACCGCTTTGAGTTCTTCCACACCGGGGCTGCTCTGGATGAACCTGGAGGTCCGGAGTCTGGACGGCGGCGCTCCTTCGCCGCAGGAATCTTTCTGGCGGGCGTTCGGCTACTTGGTTTCCATGGCGTCACTGATGCTGGGATTCATCTGGGCGGTCGTGGACGGCGATCATCTGACGTGGCACGACCACATGTCGGGTACGTTCATCACCGCCATCGAGAGCTGACCTCCAGGATTTACCTTGGACTTCGTTCTGGCAAGGCTTTTATGGCAAAAGGACGATTCCTCAATCAGAAACTCGGCAAGCGGACCAGCCGCAAGCTGGGGCTGCTGAAGTCGCAACTGGCCGCGCAGCGCAAAAGCGCTCTCCTCCAGTCCGGCCGGGCGCGCAAGAAGGGCATTTCCCGCGAGCCCCATCCCTCAGCCTAAAGGTGGTCCCCAAGTTCACTGCTTGATTCAGTTGAGAAAATACGTGCGGTAGAGGGTGTCGCGCCTGATGGGGCGGAAGCCGGCGTCCGAAATCATCTGGCGCAGGCCCGCTTCGGTGGATTTGTTGTGGCAGCCGGCGGCGCTGACCACGTTTTCCTCGATGAGAATGGAGCCCACATCGTTCCCCCCGAAGCGCAGCGCGATCTGGCAGATTTTGTGGCCGGGCGTGAGCCACGAAGCCTGCACGTTCAGGATGTTGTCCAGATAAACGCGCGAGACCGCCAGCGTCTTCAGATAATCCACCGCGGTCACTTCCTGCTTGATGAAGTTCCCGAGTGAAGTGTTTTCCCGCTGGAAAAACCAGGGAATGAACGCGGTAAAGCCGCCCGTTTCGTCCTGCAACTGGCGGATGCGCTCTAGATGCCGCACGCGGTGCTCGAGGGTCTCGCCGCAGCCGAACATCATGGTGGCGGTGGTGCGCAGGCCGAGTTCGTGTGCGGTGCGATGGACCATCAGCCATTCCTCGGTCGAGCACTTGAGGCGGGCGATGCGGTGCCGCACCTCGTCGTCCAGAATTTCCGCCCCCGCGCCGGGAATGGAATCGAGCCCGGCCTGCATGAGGCGGGATATGACCTCCCGCACCGTGATCCCGCAAATCTCCGCGATGTTCAAAATCTCCGGCGCCGAAAGGCAGTGCAAATGTAACTGCGGGTAGCGCGCCTTGATCGCGCGCAGCAGGTTCTCGTAATAATCCATTTTCAGATCGGGGTGCAGCCCGCCCTGCATCAGGACACCGGTGCCCCCGAGCGCCAGGGTCTCGTCAATTTTCTGGAAAATGGATTCGAGCGGCTGCACGTAGCCTTCCGGCGAGCCGACCGGACGGTAAAACGCGCAGAAGGAGCAGTACTCAGTGCAAACGTTGGTGTAGTTAATATTGCGGTCAATCTGGTAGGTGACCACGCCGCCCGGGTGCAGCCGCGCGCGCACGGCATCCGCTTCCATGCCGACGCCCACGAGGTCGTCGGAGCGGAGCATGTCGAGAGCCTGATCGGCGGTGATCCTCATAGACATTGGACTGGACCTCCGCCCGCCCGTCACAGCTTCTGTCGCGACAGCAAGCGGCATTCAGACTGCGCAACTTTTCAGGCGAAATACAGATCTTTTTCGACCGGGATAATGCCCGTTTCGCGCGCCAGCCGGTAGAACTCGCGCAGCCCCTTGCGATTGTCCTCATCTAGAGAATAATCGATATTCCGGGTCAAGTAAACTTTCAGGGCTTCGGGCGGCAGATTAAGCCGAGGGGAATATCCGGCGGCGATATCGTCCACGTGCGCGAGCCCAAACTCGCGCGATTGCTCGAAATCCTTGCGAAAGTGCGAGAGCATGGCGTCCTCGTGCCCCGCCCAGACAGCGAAAACGAAAGGCAGGCCGGTGAATTTCTTCCATTCCGCGGCAAGGTCGTAAACCTGCAGCCCGCTGGCGGAGAAGGTGAGCGCCGGGTCGCCGATGATCAGGGCCGCGTCCGCGTGCTTCAGCATCACCTCGGGCTTGGGCGCGGCGGGAGTGATGTTGACGAAGTGCGAATAGAATTTGCGCATCACGATGCGCACCAGGGCCGCCGAGGTCCGCGAAGAATTGTCAGCCGAGATGGACTGAATCTTTTCGATGGGCTTACGGCTCAGCAGCAGCACGCTTTTCACTTCGCCTTTCGAGGCGATGGAAATACCGGCGATAATCTGCGCTTTGTCCATGCGTTGGTATTCGATGGACGGCACGATGCCCACATCCGCTTTGCGCTGGCGCACCGCGTCGGCGCAGGCCGCCGGGATCGTGAACTCGAGGTCGTATTTCCCCTGCTGCTCACCCTTCACCATTCCCCAAACCAGCGGGGCAGTGTTCAGGTATTGAACGACGGAAACTTTAGGATTGGCCATAAGCGACAAACTCGTGACGTACAATTCATTCTATTCCAGGCGCTTCGCGTGTCAACTGCCGATCGTCCGAAAAGTGCGTCAAGCAGGGTTGTTGCCTTCAGCGTTCAGCGTTCAGCGTTCAGCCTTCAGCCTTCAGCCTTCAGCCTTCAGATTCCAGACTTTACTCTTCGCCTTTCCGCCTTCTGCTTCTGCCTACTGCCTTCTGCCTCCTGCTTGCATCAGGCTTTGGGGTGGGTTTTGTCGTAAACGTCAATCAACTGCTTGATTGAGACCTGTGTGTATTTCTGGGTTGTGGCCAGGCTCTTATGGCCAAGCATTTCCTGGATGGCGCGCAGGTCGGCTCCTTCGGTGAGCAGGTGCGAGGCGAAGGCGTGCCGCATCGAATGCGGGCTGACTTTGATGTTCGGCCCCATCGCCCGCACGTACTTCTTTAGCAGCCGGTCCACCGAACGCGTGGTCAGGCGCCGTCCGCGCGCATTCAGAAACAGCGCCGCTTCGCCAGTCTTCCATTCGCGCAGGAGCTTTTCGCGCACCGGCAGATAATCACTCAGTGCGTTTGCAGCCTTGGAGCCGAAGGGGACAATGCGCTCTTTTCTTCCTTTGCCACGCACCAGGACCAAGGCGTCGCCAAAATTCACGCTGCGCAGATCGAGCCCGACCAGTTCCGAAACGCGCAATCCCGAAGCGTAGAGCAGTTCGAGTATCGCGCGGTCGCGCAGCACCATCGAGGCGCCGCTCGCGGCGGCTTTCCCCACCTGGTCGAGGAACGTGTTCATTTCCTCTTCCGTCATGATGCGCGGCAAAGTCTTGTCCAGTTTGGGAGCGGAAACGGTCAATGCGGGGTTCTTTTCCAGCCGGTGCTCGCGGCCGAGAAATTTGAAGAAGGCGCGCACCGCGGCCAGCTTGCGCGCGACGGACGTCTTTTTCTTTTCGTGCGAATAAAGGTGCGCCAGGAAGGCTCGAATCCGCAGTGCGTCGATGGATGTGATGTTGACGGCCTCGCCGGGCTTGCCTTGCGCGAGGAAATCGCGGAACTGCTCGAGATCGCTCCGGTAGTTGCGGATGGTGTGCGGCGAGGCATTCCGCTCGTACTGAAGGTACTGGATGTATCGTTCGATCCACTCGTCCATGGGGCACTCAATCTGAAAGGGGCAGCATCGCGGGCGCGAGAGTCGCGCCGCCTTGAGCCCCCGCCGCCGCCTTTTTCAATTCCTCCAGCTCGCGATCGGTTTTCTGTCGCCGCTTGCGGCGCTTCTTCGACACCGCCGCCGGCCCCGGCCGGGAACAGAAGTTCAGCATATCACTCTCAAGCGCGAGCGCGGTGAACCACGCGCCCAGAGCAGCTAGGACACAGACGCCGGAACAGCAAGAGAATTTGCTCATCGCAGGAGCTGAGCACGCACTCAGCGCTCCGGAGCCTAGGGCAAAAACGCAGCGGCCGGTGGCAATGACCTGTCTACGACCGCGTTTCGCCGCGCCACAAGATCGAGCCACTCGCCGAGATCACGAAGGGCGCACTCGCACTGCCGTTCGCGGCGCGCGCGCCGGTCGCGGGCAATCGCCCGCGGCAAACCTTCCAAGGGCGGAATCAGGTCGAAGGAAATGTTCGCGGGCTGGTAGCTCCCGCTCTCAGCGTGCGTCACGTAATGAATCAGTGAACCGAGCGCCGTCGTGCGCGGCGGAGGCGTGAAAGCCTTTTCCTGGGCACGGGCGGCCATCGCGACGCCGGCGAGGTAACCGGTGGCGATGCATTCCACATAGCCCTCAACGCCGGAAAGCTGGCCGGCTACAAAGGTGTTCGGCGCGGCGCGAAAACTCAGATCGGGAGCAAGAACCCTGGGCGCGTTGATGTACGTGTTGCGGTGAATCTGCCCGAAACGCAGGAACTCGGCGTTCTCGAGGCCTGTGATCATGCGCAGGATTCGCTTCTGCTCGGAAAACTTCAGGTGATTTTGAAATCCGACTAGATTAAAGCTGGAATATCGCAGGTTTTCGGCCCGCAATTGTACGACTGCATAAGGCCGCCGGCCGGTGCGCGGATCGGTCAAGCCCACCGGCTTCATGGGGCCGAAGCGCAACGTATCAACACCGCGCTTTGCCAGAACTTCGATAGGCAGACAGGATTCGAAATAATTCAGGTCTTCAAATTCGTGCGCGCGCACCGTCTCCGCGCTCATCAGCGCCTCATAGAAGGCGCGATATTGCGCCTCGTCGAGCGGGCAATTTAGATAATCCTCGCCTCCCTTCCCGTAGCGCGACGCCCGGAAAAGGCGTTCCCGATTCAGCGTGTCCGCGTCCACGATGGGACTGATGGAATCGTAGAAGGCAAGGTTCTCGAAGCCGGTCAGCGATTGCAGCTCTCGCGCGAGCGCGTCCGAGGTCAGCGGGCCGGTAGCAATGAGCGCCAGCCCGTCGCGAGGAATTTCCGTCATCTCCTCGCGCCGAAGTTCGATCCGCGGATGGTGCTGGATTGACTCGGTGACCGCTTCACCAAAGTGCTCGCGATCCACCGCCAGCGCCGCGCCGCCGGGCACGGCGTGGGCGTCGGCAAGGCGAAGCAAAAGGGAGCCGCCCCGGCGCAATTCTTCTTTAAGCAGCCAACTGGCGGCGCCGGGTGCGTTCGATTTCAGCGAGTTCGAGCAGACAAGCTCGGCGAGATGGTCCGTTTTGTGCGCGGGCGTCGAGCGCGCGGGACGCATTTCGTAAAGCGTCACGCGCACGCCGCGCTCGGCAAGCTGCCATGCCGCTTCCGAGCCCGCTAGACCGCCGCCCACCACGACCATGTTTGTCACGGCTTCCATGCCCGCCTGTGATTATAGCAGCGGGCCGGCCGGAAGGCTGCGACTGCCGCAGAGTCGCCTTCAAGGATCATCCTGCCGGCGGCTACTTCTCCAGGAATTCCTGAATGGCGGAATCCATTTTCTTCCCTTCGCAGCCAGGGGAGAGATGGCCGCAGTTGGATGTGAGCTCGAGCGTCTGAGCGTGAAGGAGCCTGGCGAAGTTGAGGGCGGGCGTGGGATTCACCATGTGGTCCTGAGTGGCTGGAATGACCAGCACTTGAGCGCGCACGGCCGCAGCGGCTTTTTCCATCGAGCCAGCGAAAGGCTTGGAAACATCCTGCGCCATCATGGCCTGAAGCTGGCGAATCCAGTCGTTGGCGTCGAAACTCTTCATCAAGTCCTGTTCGCTCTGGGCCAGGAACGCCGGAAATTTGTCGGGCGGCGTCTGCGCTACGCGATAGGCCGGAGTGGTCAGATTCAAAATGTGGATGTCCATGGCAGTTCTCATCCCCGCCACAGGCATGGAAGCATAATCTCCGTGATTCCAGGCGGCGTCAGCCTCGATGGCGTGCTCCTCAGCTGTCCACAGCAGCAGGTCGTAGGAAGTCAACTTGGGCGAGCCCACCACGGGGATCGCCTTGTCCATGAACTCCGGGTAGGAAACCATCCACTGAAAGGTTTGCATGCCGCCCATCGAGATGCCGATCACGGCGCGCAAGTGCTTGAGTCCCAGGCGCTCGGTCGCGAGCTTGTACTCGGCGTTCACCATGTCGCGAATCGTGAGCTCCGGAAAGCGCATGTGCGGCTGGTCAACGCTGTTCGAGGGCGATGTGGTCACGCCGTCGCCCAACGCGTCCACCAGAATCACAAAATATTTCGAGGAGTCGAGCAGCTTCCCCGGCCCGACAAAGCCGAGCAACTGCGCGCTGGTGCCCGTGAACCACGTTGGCCACAAAATGGCGTTGGATTTGTCCGCGTTCAGCGTCCCCACCGTGCGATAACCAATCTGCAGATCGCGAATCGTCTCGCCGTTTTCAAGCCGGAAGTCGCCCAGCGGCGCGAACTTGATTTCCTGGGCTGCGGCCACACTCGCCAGGCAAAACAGACACACGAACGCAAAAAGCGGTCTCTTCATTTCTGATCCTCTCACTTGCGGGATAATTTCATGGCCGCACGCCGGGAATCTTCAGCCGGATGCGGTACAGGCTCGAACTCGCCGTAATGTAAAGCGTTTTGCCGTCGGCACCTCCCCAGGCGAGGTTGGCCATTCTCTCAGGAATCTTCACCGTTCCCAGGTGGCGGCCTTGCGGCGAGAAGATCCACAGCCCGCCGGGCCCGGAGCCGTACAGGTTGCCTTTTTCGTCCACCTTGATGCCGTCCGGCCCTCCGTCGCCCTTCGCCGAGGTTGCGTCGAAAAACACCCTGCCGTTCTTGACCGTCCCGTCGGGGTTGACGTCATACCGCATCCACACCTTGCGGGCAGGGTCGGAGACGGCGATGTAGAGAATTTTCTGGTCGGGCGAAAGCGCGATGCCGTTGGGACGCGTCAGGTCCTTGATGATGAGCTGGAGCTTGCCGTCGTCTGGCGGCGCGCCGGCCGGATGCGAGGTTGCGTCGGGAATGCGAAAGACGCCGTTGAAGGAGAGTTCCTTTTGCGGGTCCTTATCGCTCTGGGTGCGAAGGCCATAAGGCGGGTCAGTGAAATAGAGCGAGCCGTCCGAGCGATAAACAAGATCGTTGGGACTGTTCAGGCGCTTGCCCTGGTATCGCTCGGCGAGCACGGTCAGCTTGGCGTGGGGCGAAAGCGATTCGAGACGATAAACCATCCGTCGCGCGTGGCCCGCGACCGTGAGCCGGCCGTCTTTGTCGAGCGTCATGCCATTCGAGCCGGGTTCGGGCCCGCCGTAAGGCGCGCTGCCCTGATAGCCGCTCGGCTGCAGGAAAGTTGTCGCCTCTTTGGCGCCCGGCACCCACTTCATGATTCGGTTGGAAGGAATCTCGGCGAAGAGCAGGTAGCCGGCGTGGATCCAGACCGGCCCTTCCGTCCATTTGAATCCATCCGTGAGTTTTTCGAGCGTGGCGTTGGAGGGAACGATGGCGTCCAGCCCGTGGTCGAGGCGCTCAATCGTTCCCTGGTTTTGGGCATGAACCGGTGCGATGAGAAAGCAGGCTGCGGCGGCGCACCCCGCCAGAATTGAGGCGTAAGTTTGTTTTTTCATGGAAGAGGATTCTACAACCGAATGCCCCGGAGCGAAAGGCCTCCGCCTGTTGGAGAATTCCTACGCCGAGACCTGTTCGTACTTGCAGGCCTCGTTGCGGCAAAGGACGGTGGAGGTGCCGGTTTTCTTGTCGAACTTTTCAAACAGCACCGGCGAGCCGCATTCGGGGCACGGCTGGTTGACCGGCTTTTCCCACGAGGTGAATTTGCAGTCGGGATAGCGGCTGCATCCGTAAAACGTGCCGCGCTTCGAGCGCCGTACGACGATTTCACCGGTACAGCCCTTTTCTGGGCACGGAATCCCCAGAGTCTGCTTTTTGATGTATTTGCAGGCAGGGTAATTGCTGCAAGCGGTGAAGGGCCCGTAGCGGCCGTGTTTGATCACCAGGTTGCTGCCGCACTGCGGGCACTTCTCGTCCAGCACCTGGTCGGTGACCGCGGTCGCCTGGCCTTCCTTCATAATAATCTTCTTGGTATTACGGCATTCCGGGTAGCCCGTACAGGCCAGGAAGTAGCCGAAGCGCCCGCGTTTGACGGTCATGGGTTTGCCGCACTTCTCGCAGGTCTGCTCGGGCACTTCGGGCGCGGGCGGGCCGGTCTGGTGCTCGCTGGCAAGCTCGGGCGGCAGGTCGCGCGTGCCGTCGCAGTCCGGGTAGCCGGTGCAAGCGAGGAATTTGCCGTTGCGCCCCAGGCGGATAACCATGGGCCGGCCGCATTTCTCGCATTTCTCGTCGGTGGGAATGCCTTCGCCCTTGATGTCATCCATCTCGCGTTCGGCATTGCGCAGGTCTTTTTTGAATTTCCTGTAAAACTCGTCCAGCGCCTCCTGCCAGGAAAGCTTGCCTTCTTCCACCTCGTCGAGCTCCTCCTCCATGCGCGCCGTGTAAGCGAGGTCGAAGATGTCGCTGAAATTCTTGACCAGAAGGTCAGAGACCACCATGCCAAGCTCGGTGGGATAGAAGCGCCCCTGAGCTTTGTGGACGTACTCGCGATTCTGAATCACCGAGAGGATGGACGCGTAAGTGGACGGCCGCCCGATGCCTTTCTCTTCCAGCGCCTTGACCAGCGTCGCTTCGTTGAAACGCGGCGGAGGCTCGGTGAAATGCTGCTCGGGGAGAAGCTTGTGCAGCCGGAGTGTCTCTCCCTGCTCTACCGCCGGCAAGCGGTATTTCAGGTCCTCGTCATCGAGCATTTCGGATTTTTCGTCCTTGCCCTCTTCGTAGACGGCGCGGAAGCCTTTGAACTTTTCCACCGACCCGGTGGCTCGGAGCAGGTACTCGCCCGCCTCGATCTCAATGGTTGTCTGGTCGAAAACCGCGGGAGTCATCTGCGAGGCCACGAAGCGCTGCCAGATGAGCTTGTAGAGTCTGAATTCGTCCGCGCCCAGAAAGCGCCGCAGGGAATCGGGCGTGCGCCCGACGTCGGTGGGGCGAATGGCTTCGTGCGCGTCTTGAGCGCCCTTCTTGCTTTTGTACCGGATGGCCTCGGCGGGGAGGTACGGCTCGCCGAAAGTCGAGCGGATGTATTCGCGCGCCGCGACCAGCGCGCCCTCGGCCACGCGGGTGGAATCGGTGCGCATGTAAGTGATCAAGCCGATCGAGCCCTCGGCGCCGGCTTCCACGCCTTCGTACAGCCGCTGCGCAAGCATCATGGTCTTCTTGGCGGAGAAGTGGAGCTTGCGCACCGCTTCCTGCTGAAGCTTGCTGGTGATGAACGGCGGCACAGGATACTTGCGCTTCTCTTTCGTGCCGACCGACTGCACGATGAAGCGCGCGGCCTTCAGCGCCGCCACGTGGCGGTCTGAGCTCGCCTGGTCAGGAATCTCCAGGTCGTTGCCCTGGAATTTGACCAGTCGCGCCTCGAACGCCGGCGCGTTCTTGCCCTCTACTTGCGCCGCGATGGTCCAATATTCTTTCTTCTGGAAAGCCTGAATCTCCCGCTCGCGCTCGACGATCAGCCGAAGAGCAACGGTCTGGACACGCCCGGCGGAGGCGCCGCGCTTGACTTTCTCCCACAGCAGCGGGCTGATCTGGTAGCCGACCAGGCGGTCGAGGATGCGCCGCGCCTGCTGCGCGTCCACCAGCCGCAAATCAATGTCGCCCGGCTTCTCGAAGGCTTCGCGCACGGCGTTCCGGGTGATCTCGTTGAAGAGCACGCGGAAGAATTTGCGTTTCTTGCCGTCCAGCAATTCGCGCAGGTGGGCGCAGATAGCTTCGCCCTCGCGGTCCGGGTCGGCGGCGAGATAAATCGCGTCGGCCTTGGCGGCAGCGGATTTCAGCTCCTGGATGACGTTCTTCTTGGAGGGAATCGAGATGTAAGTCGGCTTGAAGCCCTTGCTGACGTCCACGCCCAGGTCTCGCTTGGGCAGGTCCATCACGTGGCCCATGGAGGCCTTGACGGTGTAGTCGGACCCCAGGTACTTGTTAATCGTTTTCGCCTTGGCGGGCGATTCGACAATGACCAATGATTTAGGCATAGGAAAAGTTCACAGTGTACAGTTCACAGTTGACAGCTACGGCCAACCGCCTTTCTATTCCGAAGGCGGCTCACGCCAGTTCAAAAAGTGGCCACGCCCCGCGCACTTCAATCTTTTCCACTTTGCAGCCAAAGGCCGCAGACTGTCAACTGGCAGCTTGGATGTGGAGTCTTTCCAACAGGATGCTGAAAAACCTTCGGTCATGTCATTCCGAGAAGCCCGGAGCGACGAGGAATCTAGCAAGTCCTCCAAGACAAAAGAAGCGGATTCCTCGCCTCGCTCGGAATGACGACTTTGGGGCCTTTTTCGGAATCCTGCTACAGCTTGCGAATGAAATTCTTGCCTGGCAACTGCCGGATGAGGCCGCTCATTTCCAGTTCCAGCAGCGCCGCCAGCACGCGCGGCGGCGCCAACTGAACGGCGCTGAAAATCGAGTCCACAAAGAGCGCTTCGTCGGCGCGCAGAATGTCAAAGACAGCTTTCTGGTCCGGGGTCAGCGAGGCTTCGAACAAGCCTGGCGACGGCGCTTCCCCGGATACCTCTTCGACGGGCAGCAGTTGCACCCGGATCTCGGGCGGAAATTCTTCCACCACGTCCATCCACTGGTCAACCAGTTTGGCGCCTTGCTTGATCAGGTGATTGGGCCCAAAGCTCTGCGGCGTCGTGATGTTGCCGGGAACGGCAAAGACTTCGCGGTTCTGCTCGAGCGCCAGCCGCGCGGTAATCAGCGAGCCGCTGTACTCGGACGCCTCGACGATGACGACACCCAGCGACAAGCCGCTGATGATGCGGTTGCGGATAGGAAAGTTTTCGGGTGTCGGCCCGGTGCCGAGAGGAAACTCCGAAATTACGGCACCGGATTCACAGATCTTTTCCGCCAGGCGCTTGTTCTCCGAGGGATAGATTCCGTCCATGCCGCGGCCTTGCACGGCGACGGTGCGGCCCTTGGCTTCCAGGGCGCCGCGGTGGGCGCTGGAATCAATGCCGCGCGCCATGCCACTGACAATCACCAGGCCGCGGTCAGCCAGGTCGTGCGCCAGCCGGAGGGCAGCCTGGAGGCCATAGGTCGAAGGGCGCCGCGTCCCCACCATGGCCACGCAGGGCCCGGCCAGCGCCTGCACGTCGCCGCGAACGTAGAGCACCAGCGGCGGGTCGGCAATCTGCCGAAGCAGCGGCGGATAGCCTTCACTCGAATAGGTGAGCAGAGAGCAATTGAGCTTGGTGGCAGCCTCAATTTCCTTTTCGGCCTCTTTCAATCCTGATTGCGCGAAGATGGCCTGGCAAACCGGCGCGGGCAGGCCCGTGGTCTCCAGCTCGGTGAGCGAGGCCATATAGGCAGCCTGGGGAGAGCCGAAGCGGTCAGTCAGCTTGTGCGCGCTGCGGACGCCCAAACCCTCCACACGCGCGAGCCCCAGCCAATAAACAAGAGCTTCATCCATTGAAGTTCAATGACTTCGTAGGAGCAGGTTTGAAACTTGCTCCTGCCCCACACCTTGGTCTTATCTCTCTCATAACGTCGCAAAGCAAGTCAAAAATCCAAGGCGGTCTTTCTGTCGCCAGCGACTGTTTGGGATGATAGTTGCGGAGGTTTTTGGGCAGACTCTCATGCGCGTTTGAGGCCGTACTTCTCAATGCGATATTGCAGCGTGCGGAAGGTCATGCCGAGCAGTTGGGCGGCGCGCGTGATATTCCAGTTGGTGCGGTCGAGCGCCTCGACGATCTTGGCTTTCTCATGCGCTTCCCACGATTCTTCGGCGATGATGGGTTGCAGTCCTGCGGCGGGCGCCGGCGAGGCCGCCGCCGGGCGCGCCGAAGCCACAGCGGCCGGCTGAAGGATTTCCGGCGGAAGATCGCGCAGCTCCACTCGATTGCTTTCGCCCAGCACAATCGCGCGCTCGATGGCCCATTCCAGTTGGCGGATGTTTCCCGGCCAGTCGTAAGCCCTAAGCGCTTCTATGGCGGCCGGTGAAATATCCTCCACGCGACGGCCTGCGGCCGGCTCCGAGCGGCCGAGAAAGTGCCGGGCGAGCGGCTCAACGTCCCCGCGGCGCTCGCGCAGCGGCGGGCACGGAATGGGAATCACTTTCAGGCGGTAATACAGGTCCTCGCGGAACTTGCCCTCTTTCAAGAGCCGTTCCAGGTTGCGATTCGTGGCGGCGATGATGCGCACATCCACCTTGATGGCCTCGGTGCCGCCCACTCGCATGATTTCGCGCTCCTGCAGGGCGCGGAGAATCTTGGCTTGCAGTGCCAGGCTGGTGTCGCCGATTTCGTCGAGGAACAGCGTGGAGTGGTGGGCGCGCTCGAAAAGGCCTTTCTTTTGCTGGTGCGCGTCGGTGAAGGCGCCTTTCTCGTGGCCGAAGAGCTCGCTCTCGAGCAGCGTTTCCGTCAGCGCGGCGCAGTTCACCGCCAGAAAGGGCGCCCCGCTGCGCGGGCTGTGGCGATGAATTTCACGCGCCACCAGTTCCTTGCCGGTCCCGCTCTCGCCAAGAATCAGAACCGTGTGCTGGGTGGGCGCGACTTTCAGGATCATCCGCACCATCGCCTTGGTGGCGGGCGAATCGCCCAGAATGTTTTGCTTGAGCGCGGCCAGATGCTCGAAGACGCTCCCCACGACCTCCAGGAGCCGGTCGCGGTCCACGGGCTTTTCCAGATACTGATAAACTCCGCGCTTGGTGGCTTCGATAGCCGACTGGATGGAAGGATAGCCGGTGATGAGGACCACCGCGACGGTGGGATCGGCAGAAAGGATTTCGCCCAGCAACTGCACGCCGCTCATGCCGGTCAGGTTCAAGTCGGTGATGACCAAGTCGAAGCGCCGGCCCGCCAGCAGGTTGAGCGCGGCTTCTCCGCTCGGAGCCGTGGCGGCTTCGTAGCCCTCGCCCTCCAGGATGTCGCGGTAGATCTCCCGCTGGCGCTCTTCGTCGTCTACAACCAGAATGCATCCGGCAGGCATGACAGTGAATCCTCAGGAAGCGACCTCGGAAGGCAGGTTGGTCTCGGAGACGCCCGGGCCCGAAAGCGGCAGTTCGATCACCATTTCCGTGCCGCGCCCCTTCGTGTCCGCAACACGAATGTGACCGCCATGGTCCTCGATGATTTTGCGAGTGATGGCCAGACCCAAACCGAAGCCCGTGGGCTTGGTGGAATAGAAAGGAGCGAAGATCTTCTCGCGCTGCTCGGGCGGAATGCCGGTCCCGCTGTCGGCAAAGCGCAGCTCGACGGAGCCGGAATTTCCGTTGGGCGGAATCAAGTCGGCGGTCACGCGAATCTCGCCGCCGCGCGGCATAGCTTGAACAGCGTTGGTCAGGACATTAAGGAAGCAGGTTTTCAGTTGCCCTGAGTCGGCGCGCAGCGGCGGAAGTTCGGCGGGCAAAGATGTCTTGATGGTGACGTTCTGCTGGTGGGCCTGTTTTTCCACCACCGTCAACGCCTGGCGGAGGGTCTCCCACAAATCGCAGACTGCCAACTGCGGCGGCGTCTGCCGTCCCGCGGCCAGAAAATCGTTGACCAGGCGATTCAGCCGGCTGACTTCGTCCTTGATGTTGACGAGATTGCGTTGCAGTTCGCGCGCCGCGCGCTGCTCGCCCGTCACGTGCTTGGCGCGGATTTGGTCAATCGAAAGGTTGATAAAGTTGAGCGAATTGCGTACTTCGTGAGCGACAGTCGAGGCAAAGCGGCCAAGGAGCGAGAGCTTTTCCGCCTCATTCAGCCGCTCTTCCAGCTTGCGGTTTTCGCGCAGGCCCTCCACCATCTGGTTGAACGTTTGCGCCAGCCGGCCCATTTCTCCCGTGCCGCTGCTGGGCACGGTGACGTAGAGATTCCCCTTCGCCACTTGCCGCGCGCCTGCCGCCAGCTCGTCCACCGGCTTGGTGAAACGGAAGGCGAGGTAAACCACCGCGAACATGCCCGCCAGCATGGTGATCAACGTCCAAGCCAGCCGCACCATGTACATGTGGCGCAAAAGCTGGCCGACCGCATCCATCTGCCCGCGAATCTGCGCGTAGCCGAGAACTTTGTCACCCTGAACCAGCGGGAACTCCACCAAGTAGGGTTTCTGTTCGATGCTCGGGTCAACATCTACGTCGCGCATTTCCGCGGAAATCTTGATGGGATCGAGCTTGGTGGGCGTCCGCCGGTGCTTGAGCTTGACCTTCTTGCCCACTTGGCCAGGCGTCGTGCTGGCCACCACTTCGCCGCTAGGAGAAACCAAGGTCACCGAACTGAAACCCGCATCGTTGAGCGTCTTCATGTAGGTCTGCAGAGCCTGGTCGCGGTTCATGGTGGGCGGAACGCGCATCTGGGCCAGCTGCATGATCGAAACCAGGTCGGAAGTTTGTCCCGCCACGTAAGCTTTGATCTGGCGGTTGTGCTCGACGTAGGAGTACATCAGCGCGGCGCCCATGCAACCCATCGTCAGAAACATCACCAGCGCCAGCCGGGTGCGAAAACGAAGATCCGAGAATGGACTTTTCAAACCGCACCTTTTCCGGGAACGCCTGGGCTTTCCATGTCTCGAGGCTTCATTCTATCGGACAGGTTGCAAGGGGTCAACGCGCGGCGATCCCCGGTCCTGGTTCTGCGCCCGGCGCCGCGTCGTCAGCGTGCAGTCCTAATCCTTTGCGGTCATTTGAAATATCTTGGCTTCAACGAAGAGGTGGAAGAGGACGGGGTCGAGAAGCTGCGACTTCACTTCGTCGCCAATGATGTCAAGAGCGCGCTCCACCGGCACGGCCTTCTTGTAAGGCCGGTCGCGCGCGGTGAGCGCGTCGAAAATATCCGAGATAGTCATCATCTTGGTCTGGAAGGGAATCGCGTCGCCCTTCATGCCGTAGGGGTAACCCGAACCGTCGAGTTTTTCGTGATGGGCGCGAACGATGCTGGGGATGTTTTTCAGCTCCTTGGTCCAGGGAATCTGGCGCAAGAAGTTGAAGCTGTGAATAACGTGCGAATTGATTTGTATGCGCTCTTCGGGGTCCAGGCTGCCCTTGCGGATGGAAAGGAATTGGAACTCTTCCGGCGTCAGCAACGGCTCTGTGGGGCCGGAGGGATCTTCAAAACTCCACCTGGCGATTTCCACCAATTTTTCGGAGACTTTTTCCGGCAGCACGGTTGGTTTGTTGGCCACCTTGATCTGGTCGAGGAATTCGTCCAGCTTGGCGAGCTCCTTGCCGTGCTCTTCATCGATAACGGCGAAAGGTTCCTGATAGTTCTGGTTTCCGCGGGCGAGCAGGTATTCCATCTTCTTCCGCATGCGCTCGAGTTCGACGGCTTTGCGGATGTAAAGAAAACGCTTCTGAACCATCGCCATCTGCGAAGGGTAAAGCTTATCCGCCTTGACCAGCACTTTTTCTTGTACGCCGATCTTGCCGAAATCGTGCAAAAGCGACGCGTAGTGGAGCTCCTTGACATCCTGGGAGGAGAAGTGGATGTCCTTGTAGGGACCGCTGTCGCATCGGTTCACGGCATCCGCAAGGCCCTCCGTCAACTTGGCCACGCGCATGGAATGGCCGGAGGTGGTCGGGTCGCGGGATTCAATCGCCAGCACCGAGGCTTTGACAAAATTCTCGAAGAGGTTCTCGACCTGGAGGTAGAGCTGGTTGTTCTCGAGCGCGACGGCCGCCTGGCTGGCCAGCGACGCAGCCAGCTCCTGGCTGCGCTGCGAATAAGGGACGACTTCCGCCTGCACGACCTTCTTGGACGTGAGTTTGACGCTGGCATTGCGCTTGGCGTTGATCAGTTGCAGCACGCCGATCACCTCGTCCTTCTGGTTCTTCATGGGCACGACCATCATGGACTTGGTGCGGTAGCCGAACTTCTCGTCAAAATCGCGATTGAGCCGGAAAGGCAGGCCGCGCATGCGATACGCGTCCTTGATGTTCAGAATCTTGCCGGTCGCGGCCGCGTAGCCGGCGATGGAGCGTGTGTCAATCGGCAACGTAAACTGGCGGAAAGGAACTTGATGGCTGTCATTCTGGGTCAGCTTAAACTCCAGGTGCTTGGCGCCTTCCTTCTCCTCCACGACCAGATAGAGCGAGCCCGCGTCGCTGGAGGTGATCCCGCGGCTTTTCGTCAGGATCTTTTCGAGGAGCGCCTCAAAGTTGCGCTCGGCGGAGAGTGCCACGCCAATCTCGTTGAGCGTCTCCAGCTCCGTCGTCGCCAGGTGAAGCTGCTGGCGCGCGTCCGCCGTCTCCTTCAAAGCGCGCAGGCTGTCGAAGGCGCGCGCCACGGTTTTCTCCAGCACCGGCCCCGCGGCTTCGCGCGGCAGGACAGCGAACACCCGCTCGCTTTGCCGGACGCGCGCCGACACGAGCGACGAGCCTTTCATCAAGTAGATGATTTGCCAGGCGCCGTCGGCCGGCAGCCGGTGCTCGATGCCGCTCAGGCTGTCCTCCCCGGCATCGGCCAGCAGAACGGCGGGCGACTTCCAGGAAATGTGATCGCCCCCGTCGCGGTTGATGGGGACTTTTCGATAGGAACGCGGCAGTTTCCTCACCACGTCGGAGAGGTGGGTGGGACGAAAGTAGTAAACGGTCTTGACCATCAACTTGCGACCCGGAAGAGGGCAAGAATCGTGCTTCCCATTATACGCATTTTCGGCGTTTAGCCAAGGGCCTAGTCGCCGCCGGACTTGCTCCGGCGCTCCCCTGCCGGGCGACGCTCCTCATCCCCCCGCAGGAAGCGAACGGGATTCACCCGGCAAGCGTCCAGCGCGCGGCATCCGCAGCGGGCCGCGTCAGCGGGCTGGCCTCGCTGCGCAGAGACTACGCCCCAGCGGGCTTCTCGAAAGCGGTAATGGCCTTGGCTTCGTCGTCATGCACGTCGAAGACCGTATAAAGCTTGGTGATCTGCAAGAGGTCGTGAACCTTCTTGGTCAGGTTGAGGAGCTTCAACTGGCCGCCCTGGTTTGAGACCGCGGTAAAGGCGCTGACCAATTCGCCGATGCCCGAACTGTCGATATAGGTGACGTCAGCGAGGTTGAGGAGGATGTTTTTCCCGCCCTTGCCGAGCAGATCGCGGATTAACTGGCGAAGCTGCGTGCAGCCCTCGCCCAGGGTTATTCTGCCGCTCACGTCAATTACATTGATGGAATCAACTTGGCGTACTGTCGCCTTCATGCTCACGTTCCGTTCCTCCTTGATTGGGCTTCCGGTTGGTGTGGATCTTCTTGGTCATAGTCACTTCGGCGCCGCCCTCCCGAAGCTTTTCCACGCGAAACTCGTCCATGAAAGAGCGCATCAGGAAGATGCCCCGCCCCGAAACCCTCAGCAGGTTCTCTTCCTCAAGCGGGTCGGCGACGGCGTCGAGATCGAACCCTTCTCCCTGGTCGCGAATGCGAACTTCCAAACGGTCGGGAAGGATGCGAAAGCGCAGCCGGACCTGTTTGCTCTCGTCGTTCTTGTTGCCGTGCCAGATGGCGTTGATCACCGATTCGTGAATCGCCATCTCGATCTGTTCGCACGTGTCTTCGTCGAATCCCGCCTTGCTCGCCACGCGTCGCGAGACCTCGTCGGCAACCTCGACGTTCTTCAGGTTGCTCTCGAGCGTTACCTCAACAACGCTGTTATCCTTCGTCATTGTTGGCCGAGGTTCTCGCAACACCAGGTTCGGAAATTACAATAGGGGCGGCGGAAAGTCAACGCGCGCGACCCGCTTGTCCTCCCGCTCCTCCCTCAAATCTCAATGATCATCTCGTCCAAACGGACGGGGTAACGATTCAGGATTTCCCCCCGGCTGGCCCGGACCACCACCGTGTCCGAGTGCCGAAAGCCGCCGAAATCGGGATCATAGACGCCCGGTTCGCAACTGAAAGTCATGCCCTCGCGGAGGACTGTCTTGTCGCCCTCGGCGATCCAGGGCGACTCGTGCCCCTGGAGTCCGATGCCATGCCCGGTACGGTGGCGGAGAAGTTTTCCGAACCCCGCCTTGCGGATCTCCTCGAGCGCGCGCCTGTCCACGTTCTCGGCGACCGCGCCCGCCTTCAATTCTGCCACGCCGGTGTCGTGGGCGGCCAGCATGGCATCAAACAGCCGCCGGGCGTAGCCGCTGGGCTTGCCGATGCAGAATGACCGCTCACACTCCACATTGTAGCCGCCCACTCGGGCGCCAAAACTCAGAATGAGGGCGTCGCCCTTTTTCAGACGGTCTTTGCTGGGCACGGCATGGGGAAACGCCGAACGCTTACCGAAAGGGACCAAGCCGCCGAAGGGCGGATCAATTCCCACCCCCACCACGTCGCGCAGTTCGCGCGACATCTTATCCGCCACGGCGTCGGCGGAAGCCTTCAGAATCTGGTCCTCGGTAACGCTGCCGTTCTCAGCGATGTATTTCCGGCCCACCTCGACCGTGAAATCGGCGAATTCCGTGGCGCGCCGCATGATGGCGATTTCCGCATCGTCCTTCACCCACCGCAGGTGCTCGATGAGCTCGCCCGCCGGGACGATGGTCGCTCCAGGCGCGCCTGCCTTCATGTGCTTCAGGCGGCTGGCGGTCGGCTCCTCCACCCCGATGCGCCCGCGCTTCAGCCCCCGCTTCGCCACCCGCTCGAAGATCCATTGAATGCGATCCTCCGGGCCGGGATAATCAAAATAAGTCTCAAAATCCTTTACCCACCACAGCTTCACCTGGTCCGCTTCCAGCTCCGGAATGAAAAGCGCCGGCTCGCCACGCTTGGGAATGAACGCCGCCAGCGGGCGCTCCGTCGAGAGGTGAAAGTATCCCGTGGTGTAGATGACGTTGTGGGAATCGAGCAGCACCAGCGCGTCGAGCTTGCGCTTGGCCATTTCCGCCTGAACTTGAACGATTTTCCTCTTGTACCAATCCGGCTCCAGGCGATCATGGCCGCCCGGCCCGCCCTGCGGAACACCGGCGGAAAGGCTCAGGACACGCGTGCGGCCGAACGAGCGCGCCGAACCGGCAAGCGTCGCGCCCGCCACTCCACCCAATGTCTTCAGGAATTCGCGGCGCTGTGGCATCTGGACGACGGATTCTCCCCTGGATTTTCCTGCAAAGAAAGGCGGCGTAGAGAATAAACTAACCATTTCCGCCCGTCAACCGGGGATTTGCGCCGGACCTTTGGACTTCACATTCCCGGTAGGTTAGTATGGACAGCGTTACTCCAAAAGGAGGGGTTTCGCCATGCCACGAATTCTACTGGTCGCCGGAGACGCCACCGAATCGCTCGATACCTGGTATCCTTACCACCGGCTGCGCGAAGAAGGCATCGAGGTGCACATCGCCGCGCCCGCCAAGAAAGTCTTGAATTCCGTGGTGCACGATTTCGAGCCGGGCTGGGACACCTACGTCGAAAAGCCTGGCTACCACATCCCCGCCGACATTGCTTTCGCCGACGTCCGGCCGGCGGACTACGACGGGATTATCCTGAGCGGCGGCCGCGCGCCCGAATACCTCCGCAACGACGCGCGGCTGAAGGAAATCGTCCGCCACTTCGTGGAGCGCAAGAAGCCCATCGCCGCGCTCTGCCACGGCTCGCTGATTCTCGCCGCCGCGGATTGCCTGCGCGGCTCGACTGTCACCACCTATGAGGCGCTCCAGCCCGACGTGGAAGGCGCGGGCGCCAAATTCCGGAACGCCGAAGTCGTCGTGGATAGGAATCTGGTGACCTCGCGCACCTGGATGGACCTGCCTTACTTCATGCGTGAGTTTCTGAAAGTCCTGCGCGGCGCCGCGAAACCCGCCGTCGCCAACGAGGCCCGGCACTAGCGCTTTGCTCCTTGCAGGCGGATCATTCGGGAAATCACTTCAGGTGTGCCATCAGGAACACGAATCCCAGGGGAACTCCCACCAGCAGCAGCGTGATCGCCCAGGAAAGTGGATGGGCGAAGTTTAGTGTGAAGCCAATCCCAAACCGCTTCTCCACGATGATGGCCGGATCCTCGCTGTTGAAATAGAACATCCCCGCCTTCCAGTGACTGTCGAGGGTGCGGTCACCGACGGGCGAGGGCTCCGCAAACGAGGTAACCCCCGAGGGACCCGACCTTTCCAATCGGGTTCCTCCCTGGCCCGTGTGGATAAGAATGAGCGTGATGGCGGCCACAAGGGCGAGATTGCCCAGCATGACCGCGGCCGGGTTGGGCATCGCCTGCCCGGCGCGAAGGGCGAAAAAACTCACCCACGACAGGAGAAAGGCAACGAAAAACTCCGCGCCCAGCATGATACAAAGCATGATGTAACGGAACCGCAGTTCCCTCTCACCCGACGCGCCGCTAACGCGGATTCGGCGAGAAAACGCGGCAATCGCATAGGTCAAAAGGAGCATTCCTCCGCAAACCGTAACTCCCATCATCAGCGGAGAATAGACGCCAGCCAGCGATCGTGAGGCCCAGCCGTTGGGCCGGCCGTTCAGACCCCAGTGGACCGGAAACCCCTCAGGAATCTGGTCCCAGTGGAGATGCAGCCATATGCCCGCCGCAATCAGGACCACAAATGGCGCGGATTGCAGCAGCCATCCGCCCGGCAAACGCGTTTGGACCGGCGTCAACTCCGCTTCGCGCACTGTGCTGGGCTCGACCGCGTGGGGCATCACCTTCTTGCGGGCGCGAAGAAAGGCGCTGAAAAAACCCAGCCCTTGCCAGAGTATCCCCGCTAGAAAAGCCGCGGAAATCTTCAGACGCAAGCCGGCATAAACCAACGCTACGGCGACGAGCGTGTGAACCACGATTTCGCGGCGGTAGCGGCCTTGGATGTCGCGGCCTTCCGGCGTTTCTCGAAAATGCGGCTGGACGGTCACGCCAAAGTAAATGTCCGGGCGCGTCAGACGCGGCAGCAAGAAGAGCAGCAAACCCGTGAAGCCCAGCGTTGACAAAATGCCGACTGAGAAGACAAAGGCGGGGCCGACGTTCATGTTCATCGCTCCTTTCGCAGGAGGCTGCTAAGAGACTCGATTTCTTCACTCAGCGCGGCGCGCGGAACGCCCTCGGTGATCGCCTTGGCGACAAGTTCCTTGAGTCTCCGCCCGAATCGCGCTCGGGCGCGGGGATCGGGCCGCGCGGGCGGCTTTTCGCGGACGGCGGCTCCTCGGCCACGGCGCAGGTCGAGCCACCCTTCGCCGGCAAGCAGCCGATAGGCCTCCGCCACCGTGTTGTGGTGGACACCCAGGTCCATGGCCAGCCGGCGGACGGTCGGAAGCTGGTCGCCGGCGCGAAACGCGCCTTCCACCAGCAACCGGCGCAGGCCGCTCGCAATCTGCTCGTAGGCGGGCGTTGCCAGGCTTAAATCGATTTGCAGGATGGGGCGCGGCACTTTTGTATGATGTACATGTACACCATACAATCGGACCGCCCGCCTGTCAAGCATTTTCATCCTGCTCGCTGATTGCCTTGGGAGGGGGACGGAAGGATAAGGCGGTGAGGCGGATGCAAAAAAGCGCGCTACCTGTGCTCAGTTGAGATCGCGCGAAAGCATCAGCTTGAACGTCAGCTTGTCCGCCCCGGCGGTGACGCCGACGCCCACGCCGGTTTCGATGTCCACGAACCGGGTGTGGTGGTCCACCACGGCCCAGACTTCGTGGAACTGATCGTTCGCCTTGTAGAAGTGGCGCAGCGGCCCGAAATCCGAGTATTCCTCGGCGGCCACGGCCCAATTTTTGTTGAAGTTGTAGGCGACTCGCCCGGCGGGCACAAACTCCAAGCCTCCAAATCCGCCGCGGTAGTCAGTATCCACGATTGGATTGTAAATGAGGTCCACCTTGTGCAGGTGCACGCCAACGATGGGCCGAACCTCGGAGGTGATCTGCCGGGACTCCCAATACGAATAGTTGACGCTGAACTCGAAATTGACACCGTAGAAGAACGTGCGTTTGCCGGCGTTCGGCAGCACGAAGAGTTCACGGAGCTTGAAGCCGTCCAGCGAGCCGCCGCGCTCCTTTGAGTACGCCGTGTAGACGGGAAAATAAAGGCCCTGTTCGAACCAAGGCTTGACGCCATAGGCCCATTCCAAGGCTCCGTTGACCGAATCATCGGGAATGATGCCGCCGGGGAAATCGGGAGTCTTGCGCCCGATGGGAGTGAAGTTGCTGTGCAGCATCACATTGGCCTTGCCCGGCGCCTCAATCTCTGCGTCGTAGACCTGGATTTCGTCGGTCTGCGCCCAGGCCGTCGCGGGCACCACAGCCAAGAAAATGGCCAGCGCGGCGCACGCGCGCAGGAGTCGTTTGAACCCAGGGCTGGCTCTCTTCTCCAGAGCCAGCAGTAGGTGTTCAAGATCCTTATTCATCTCGTTTTTTCAGCCTGCCCTTGTCCAACGCGCTACTATACACGCGCGCTGCACGCTGCGGATGATTAACTGACGGCGCGGCGCTGCTGTCGCCGCCGCGTGCGCAACTTGATTGCGTCCCTCTATTTTGCGCGGATTTCAACCGGCGTGTTGAGGGGGACCAGTTTCCAGATTTCTTCGATTTCCGGTTTCGTGACCGCGATGCAGCCATTCGTCCAATCCACAAGGCGGTGCAAGCTCCCAAGCCAGCCAAGCCCATTCCTGAGACCGTGAATCTCGATGTCGCCGCCGGGCGGCACGCCAAGCTTGGCAGCCCGCTCACGGTCCTGCGAATTCGGATACGATATGTGAAGAGCCAGGTGGAATCGGCTTGTGGAGACTTTCTTGTCCACAACGTAATCGCCTTCGGGGGTTCGACCGTCGCCTTCGCGCTCCTTCGGCCCCTTGCCACCCCGGCCCAACGCAACTTGGTAGCTCTTCAAAACCTTCCCGTGACAAAGCAGCTCCAGGATGTGCTGTTGTTTCAAAATCAGGATGCCGTCGGCTTGGCGGCATCCACCCTGGTCGGCAGGTCCTGCTCCGGGAGCCCACGCGAAAGCAAAACCGCCAGACAAGAGTAAGAAGGCAAGGGTCCGCTGGCTGAGCCACGAACGCCGCGTGGTTTCACGAAAGGATTCGACGCTCCTCACTTCAGCAACTCGGAATAAAGCTGGAAATCACGCCCCAGGAAGCAAACGAAGACCACTTTCTCGATGGACTGATTCTTGCCGAGAAACTCGCGCACTTCGCGCACGGCAATTTCCGCGGCGCGCTCCTGCGGAAAGCCGTAAACCCCGGTCGAAACACACGGGAAGGCGATGGTTTTCACTCCGTTTTCGACCGCGACCTCGAGCGAGCGGCGATAGCAGGAAGCGAGCGAATCGTCTTCACCGCGCATGCCACCGCCCCACACCGGCCCGACGGTATGAATGACGTGTTTTGCGGGCAGGCGATAGCCCTTGGTGATTTTGGCGTCACCAGTTGAGCAGCCGCCGAGCGTGCGGCATTCATCAAGGAGCCCACGCCCCGCGGCGCGATGGATGGCGCCGTCCACCCCGCCCCCGCCCAACAGCGACGAGTTCGCGGCATTGACGATGGCGTCTACTTTCTGTTTCGTGATGTCGCCCTGAAGGACCGAGATGCGGTCGATTTCCATCTCATCGGAGATTTTAGCACGTGGCGGGTTGCCAGCCCAGGACCGCCCTAATCAGCGCTTATGCAGCTTTCCTGCGCAGCGGCAGCCGGATGAGGACATAGGCAATGATGGCGAAGGCAGCCAGCGAAATCCATCCGCCGAGCCTGGGGAGGAAGCTGAGCTGGTCGGCGCCCGTAATCCAATGCGTGAACGAGCCGCCTTTGGGAAAGATGGCGGCCAGCACGATGCCCATGATCGCTTCGCCGGCGATGAACCCCGAGGCGAGCAGCGTGCCGCGTTCGTCGTACTTGGCTTTGCCCTCGGCATCCAGCTTTTGGCGGCGCGCGATCGAATCCGCCAGCCACTTGATCACGCCGCCGACAAAAATCGCTGAAGTGGTTTCAAGTGGCAGGTACATTCCGACCGCGATGAGCATGGGCGAAGGCGCGTTGATCATGACGAGTGCGATGCCGAACACGCAACCGATCAGGAGCAGGCCCCAGGCCATCTGGCCGCCGACGATTCCCTGCGCGAGCTGGGCCATCAGGCCCGCTTGCGGCGCGGGCAGCTCGCGCCCGCCGATGCCGCCGCTCGCGCGATAGGCTTCGTCGAGGAGATAGATAGGCACCAGGAGAAAGAACGCCACGGCCGAGACGGCGAGCACTTCGACCACTTCCATTTTCCAAGGCGTGCCGCCCAACAGGTACCCGGCCTTCAGGTCCTGGATCAGACTGCCCGAAACGCAGCACGCGCAGCAGACAACCGAGGCCACGCCCAGCACCGCGGCCACCCCGCCCAGCCCCTTGACGCCGATCGCGACCATCAGGACGGCAGCGATGAAGAGCGCGGCGAGGGTCAGCCCCGAGACCGGCTGGTTGGAAGAGCCGACCAGGCCGACCAGATACCCGCCCACGGCGGAAAGGAAGAATCCGCTCACCGTCATGACGACGGCGGCCAGAATCGCCGGACCCCAGGCATTCGCGAAATGGTAATAGATGAATGTAATCGGAATGACAAGGGCAATAATCGCAGTGATAACCCATTTGATGGGGATATCAATATCGAGCCGCGTGACCAGCGCGCCGGCGCCCGCTTTCAGGTGCGAAGCCTCAAAAGCGCCGCGCACCGAGCGTAGGATGGACTCGCGCATGGAGTAGAGTGTGTAGACAGCGCCCACCAGCATCGCGCCGACGGCGATGGGCCGCACCACGTTGTACCAGACGGCGTAGCTGACCACGTCCCAGGACGCCGTGCCGCCCATCGTCGCGCCCAGCCGCGTGGGCAGGTCGGGATCCACAAACAGGATGAGCGGAATCAATACCAGCCAGGCGATCACGCCGCCGGAGAAATTGATGGCCGCCAGGCGCGGGCCGATGATGTAACCGATGCCGATCAGCGCCGGTGAAGCTGAGGGCGTGTTGTAAGCCGCGCCGCCCGTGTAAGCGACGGTTCCGACCGTCTTGTCGCCATAGAAATAGTTGATGACAGACTTGGGAAAGTGCACGAACCCGCTGACCGAGTCTCTGAAGACTTGAATGCCGCGCTCGTCTTTGAAAAACTGGAGAAGCCCGCCCAGCCCGAGCGCGCCGAAAACGTATTTGGGAGCGTCGGCCGCGCCCGCCTGGCCGGCCTTGACGATCTCCGCGCTGGCGGTGCTCTCGGGAAACGGGAGGTCGGTGGAATCCACGCAAAGCGGCCGTCGCAGTATGATGATGAAGAAGACGCCGAGCAATCCGCCCGCCAGCAGAATAAAGCTGCCCACCCAGAAGTGGCTGCGAAGGTTGGTCCACAGCCGCTGGCCGCCCACGTGCACCATCATGAAGGCGGGAATGGTGAAGATGGCGCCGGCCACCAGCGCTTCGCCCACCGAGGCCGCGGTGCGGGTGATGTTCTGCTCCAGCACGCCGCCGCGGAAGAACGGCAGCCGGAAGAGCGCGATGGCGATCACCGCGGCGGGAATCGTCGCGGCCACGGTCTGCCCCGCCTTCATGCCCAGGTAGGCGTTGGCGGCGCCGAAAATCGCCGCCATGATGATGCCCGCCATCACCGCCTTGAGGGTGAATTCGGGTTCTTTCGAATCGTGGGGCACGTAGGGCTTAAATTCGGGCAATGTTCTCCTCCTGAAACTGTAGGGGCGGGTTTCGAACCCGCCCTTACACGACCTGAGTGCGAGACTGGAACGTTCCTATTGCCCCAGCAATTCCAGATACCGTCCCACCGCCTCGATGCCGCGATAGAAATTCGGCAGGTGGAATTTCTCATTGGGTGCGTGGAGATTGTCGTCGGGCAAGCCAAAGCCCATCATGACGCAGGGAATTTTCAAGCAGTCCTGGATTTGGCCGACCACCGGAATCGAGCCGCCCGAGCGCATGTAAACGGTCTTCTTGTGGAAGACCTGCTCCATGGCTTGGGCGGCGTCGGCGACGAAGGGGCTCTCCGTCGAAACCACCGTGGCCGGAGCCGAGCTGAGCAAGCGAATCTTGGTGGTGATGCCCTTTGGGGTAATCTTCTTCACATAAGACGTATATTGTTTGTAAACCTCTTTAGGATTCATGTCGGGCACCAGGCGCATGGAAATTTTGGCCGTGGAGACGGCCGGAATGACGGTCTTGGCGCCTTCGCCGGTGAAGCCGCCGCGAAAGCCGTGCACCTCCAGCGTGGGCCGCGCCCAGGTGCGTTCGAGCACCGAGTAGCCTTTCTCTCCGGTCAGGGCCGTGCCGCCGATCTCATTTTTCAGGTATTTCTTTTCGTTAAAAGGCAATTTCTTCCAGGCGGCGAGTTCCGCCTTACTCGGTTTCTTGACACGCTTGTAGAATCCGGGAATCCGAATCTTGCCATCCGGGCCTTTGAGCCCGGTGACGATTTCCGCCAGCGCCTGCATGGGATTCGCGGCCGCGCCGCCATAAACGCCCGAATGCAGGTCCTGCTTGGCGGCGCGGGCTTCGAGCTCGGTGTAAACCAGCCCGCGTATGCCGGTGGTGATGGTGGGCAATTCCGGCGCGAACATCTCCGTGTCGCAGACGAGCGCCGCGGTGGCCTGCAGGCGCTCGGGACGCGAGCACACGTATTGTTCAATGTGCTCACCGCCCACCTCTTCTTCGCCTTCAATGAGGAATTTGACGTTGATGGGCAGCTTCCCTTCCGCTTTCAGAAATCCTTCCACGGCTTTGAGAAGCAGATACGTCTGCCCCTTGTCGTCCACCGCTCCGCGCGCGTAGATGTTGTCGTTGCGGATGTCGGGCTCAAACGGGGGCGAGATCCACTCCTCCAGCGGGTCGGGCGGCTGGACGTCGTAGTGGCCGTAGATGAGCAGCGTCGGCTTGCCGTCCGCCTTCAGCCACTCCGCGTAGACGAGCGGGTGCTGGCCTTCCTTGCCTTCGAGAATCTCCACGCCCTCCATGCCCATGCCGCGCAACTCCGCGGCCAGGAATTCCGCCGCGCGACGGATGTCCGCTTTGTGCTCGGCCAAGGTCGAGATGCTGGGGATACGGAGGAAATCCTTAAACCCTTCCAGAAACTTATCGCGATTCGCATGGTAGTACTCAAATGTTGCAGTCGCCATCATTTCTCTCCCTTACGGATGATTTCGAGCCGGCTGGCGAGCGGCGGTCGCGGCTTACTCAGCCGAGTCTTAGAAAACATCGCAGTGTACACCCCGCAGGCGGCAGGGTCAATTTGGGGGCTCGCCAGGAGGATCGGCCGGGCGAGCGCTCGGCTCGTGATGCCCGTAGCGGCGCTGGACGACCAGGAGGTAATGAACGCCCGAGGCGACCGTCGCGGCAGCCACCACGTATGTGCAAACCTCGACCAGCAGCTCACGAACAAACGGAACGTGGACCTGATAAGAAACAGCCACAAACACGGTTGCGACCTGGCATACCGTCGAAATCTTGCCCAGAACGGTGGGGCGAAACGGCCGGTACCCCACCACCAGGCTGATCAGAAGAGCGGTCATGATGATGGCCACGTCGCGGCTGAGGACCAGGATAGTCAGCCACCAGGGCAGCGCGTCGCGGAAAGCCAGGACTACAAAGGCCGTGCCGAGCAGCAGCTTGTCGGCAATGGGATCGAGGGCGATCCCGAGAGGAGATTCCTCGTGAAAGACACGCGCCACCAGACCGTCCACCACGTCCGACAAGGCGGCACCCAGCAGAATCGCCAGCGCCCAGCCGTAATTCCGGCTGACTTCGAAAATCGCAAACAGCGGAACGAAGACCAGCCGCAAGATGGTGATCTGGTTGGCAGGGGTCAAAGTGCGCGAGGCCATGTTGTTGCCGCTACGAAAGCCACAGGATTTCCAGACGGCCCATCAATTGCTGAACGTGCCCAACGGGTCGGGGGCTCGTCCCCAGGGCAGGAAGAATCAAATCCGGGAAGACTCAAGGCCCAGATATTCTCGCACCGTCAATCCGATTTTGGCGCGAAAGCGGTCGGCAAGCGACGGGATGCTGCCGCTGGGCTCGTCCTGCGCGATCCGCTCGACGCGGTGCATGGGGTAAAAAACGGTCGCCAAACCGACGGTCGCTTCCTCATGGTCCAGGAGCTGGCGAAGAAAGTCGTCAAAGGACGCCAGATCGATGCCGCGCACGGTCACGCCTGCGGAATTCAGAGCCAGAAGCTGTCCCCAGATTTTCTCTTTCGGCGAAGACAGACTGACAATCACGATGGCATTGATTTCCACGGCTAACCTCGCGCCGAGCCGCGGCTCATCTTCGGGCCGCGGTCCCGAACTCTCGACCAAGATACGCCGGAAACCTCGCGAAGTAAACCCGCCGCGCCAGGTTCAGTGTCCGTAGCGAAGCTCTCCCGCTTCGAGGCGGATCGGGAGATGATTTTCCGCCGGCGGCAGCGGACAAGTTGCGTAAGGCGTGAACGCGCAGGGCGGATTGAAGGCCTTGTTGAAATCCAGGATAACTTTGTCGCCGTTTTTTGGCATTTCGGCATAAAGGAAACGTCCGGGCGGATAAGTCTCCTTGCCGGAAGTCAGGTCCTTGAAGATGAAGAACAGGAAACCGTCCTCTTCAATCGGATCGAGCCGGCAATCGCGGCCGTTGAGCCTGAATTCGACGTAACCCGGACTCGGCTCTTCCGACGTATCGCCGAGGATATTCAGAACCGGTATCTTCTTGGGCGGATTGTAAGGAACAAACCTGGCCTCGACGCGGTACGCTTCGTTGATGGGGAAGTATTTGAGGCCGGTGAATTCCTTTCGCCTTTCGCTGTTGCGGTCCTTGAGGCGTATGCCGAAGCGCGTACCGCGCTGAATGACAAACATGGTCAGAGCGCCAACTTGGAGGATATCGGGTTTGCCTGAAGTATCCGGCTTGAGGGCCGCGGTGGCGGCCGGCTTGCCGTCCACGGTCACCTTGGCGCCCGGCGCGGCTTCAAAGGTCGTCGCCCTGTTGTGGAACTCGAAGGTGCCGAGGTGCGCCGGCGCCGACCCCTTGGGCAACACCATGTCGTTTCCTGGCGCCGCGCCCACCGTGTTCTTCCCTTCCTTCAGCCAGAACAAGCCCGCCACCGTCAGCCAGCCGTCGTCCGCGGTGAGCGCGCGAACGCGCCGCTCGCGCCACTGCTCGATCTGCGCTTTGTAATTCGGCTGACCTGGTGCCGCCAGAAGGACCATGAAAGCTGCAAGGAGTATTTTGGACATTGGTATAGGCTCGGTGAGTTGGATCGCCGCCCTGCTCGTCCGCCGGACGTCTCTAAACCGAGATCCTCTTCAAGCCGGGACTGACGCTTAGCGCGGCTTCCGTGGCATTCTGCACGGCCTCGACGGTGGTCTCCGGCGCAATCTCCGCCAGCGTCAGACCCTCCGGCGTGACCTCGATCACGGCTAGATCGGTGACAATCGTGTCCACGACGCCCGCGCCGGTCAAAGGCAGGGTGCACTTCCTCAGGATTTTCGGCTTGCCGTCGCGCGTGGTGTGTTCCATGGCGGCGATGACGCGCTTGGCCCCGGCCACCAGGTCCATCGCGCCGCCCATGCCCTTCACCACTTTGCCGGGAATCATCCAGTTGGCCAGGTTGCCGCGCTCGTCCACTTCCATCGCGCCGAGCACCGTCAGGTCAATGTGCCCGCCGCGAATCATGGCGAAGGAATCAGCGCTGGAAAAATAGGAAGTGCCGGGAATTTCCGTCACCGTCTCCTTGCCGGCGTTGATCAAGTCGGCGTCCTCGCCGCCTTCGAAGGGATACGGCCCCACTCCGAGCATGCCGTTTTCCGATTGCAGCACCACTTCGATCCCGGGCGGCACATAATTCGCCACCAAGGTCGGAATGCCGATGCCCAGGTTGACGTAGTAACCGTCTCTCAATTCCTGTGCGATGCGGCGGGCGATGAGTTCTCGTTTATCCATGTCCGGCATGCGGCCCGCTAAGGCCGCTTCCTCACGGTCCGTTTTTCGATGCGCTTTTCGAAGGCAGCGCCCTGGAAAATCCGCTTGACGTAAACGCCCGGCGTCACCACGCAGTTGGGATCGAGCTGGCCGAGTTCGACCAGTTCCTCGACCTCCGCAATCGTCACCCGGGCGGCCGTGGCCATCACCGGGTTGAAATTGCGCGCCGTGCGGCGATAGACCAGGTTTCCCCAGCGGTCGCCCTTCCACGCTTTGACGAAGGCGAAATCGGCTTTCAATCCGCGCTCGAGCAGATACTTGCGCCCGTCGAACTCGCGGACGTCCTTGCCTTCCGCGACGACGGTGCCGAAGCCCGTCGGAGTGTAAAATCCCGCGATGCCCGCGCCACCGGCGCGGATGCGCTCGGAGAACGTTCCCTGCGGATTCAGTTCAAGATCAATGGCGCCTTTGAGCGCCAAGTCTTCCAGAACCTTGTTTTCGCCGACGTAACTTCCGATCAGCTTTTTGATTTGCCCTGTCCGCAGCAGAATGCCTAGGCCGAATTCGTTCACGCCCGCATTGTTGCTGATGATGGTGAGGTTCCTGGTTCCTTTGCGATGCAGCGCCCGGATGAGGTTTTCCGGAATCCCGCACAGGCCGAAGCCGCCCACCATGATGCTCGAGCCGTCCTGAACGTCGGCGATGGCGGCTTCGGCGCTGGGAAAGACTTTGTTCAACGGAAATCCTGCGGTACCGGGATTACTCGCTCAGGCCAGATGGTAGAACTTCTGCATATTGCCCATTCGCGGCCAGAGCGCGTAGCGCTTGACTTCCAGAATCTGCTTCAGGTGTCCGAGATCGTGGAACGCCCACTCGTAGATCATCTCGCCGGCGGTGATCTCCCCGACGGTTTGATGATGACCCACGCGCCTGAGTTGCGCAGGCTTGAGGGTCCGGAGCCAGCGAACATTCGCGCGGCGCTGGCGGGTGAAACTCGTCAGCGACCGCAACGGGTCTTTCCGGTCATATCGTAACTCGACGGCGCGCTTTTCCTGGTCGAAAGGCTCGAGCGACGGTTCATCCTGCTCGATCATCGCCGCGACCCGCGCCCGCATGCCCAGTTCCTCCACGTCGTCCAGGTGCGCCAGGATTTCCTGCACCGACCACTTGCCTGCGGCAGGGCGCGCCTTCATCTGGCGCGGCGACATCGAGGAAATTTCACGGCGCACCTTCTCCGGTGTCGCGGCGAGTATCGCCAAAACTTCCTGGTAAGACCATTCCATAATCGGCAAGACCTTCGACGGTCCCTCTAAGTTTGCGGCTTGCTTCTCAAAACCGCCGTCTCCTGAACAAAGCGGTCAGCCAGTTTGTGGCCTTCGTTATCCTGCCAGTTGTTGGAAGCAATTAACTGCTGAATGCGCGCGTTGCGGTCAGCGACGGGCGGGTGCGTGCACGTGATGCTGGTGTCCTGGTTTGTTTGCTTGCCGAGCTTCACGAGGAGGCGTTCCAAGCCGTCAGCAGGATAACCCGCTGCGTGGGCGTATCGAACCCCGCGCTCATCGGCGTCGTATTCATCTTTAGCAGGAAGCGGCGTGAACAGGGCAGCAATGAAGCTAACGGCCAGCTTCTTGATATGGTCAGCATAGGCGGAGGTCCCGGGCACATGAGCCGACGCTTCCTCCATCCCCCACTGCTTCCTCCTTTCGGGCTCAATCACGTCGTTAATTACGTGCCTGCCCACAACGTGACCGACTTCGTGGGCTAGAACGCCTGCCAACTCCGATTCGTCGTCGCACATCGCAAGTAGTCCGCGCGTCACGAAAATATAACCGCCAGGAGCGGAGAAAGCGTTGATGCTGGGGGAATCCAGGATAGCAAAGTGATATTGAATGTTCTGGGACCCGGAGTGCGCCGCCACCGTCGCGCCGACGAGATTTACGTATCGCGTCATTTCCTCGTTGGAATACATGCGATAGAAGCCAACCATCTTTAGGGCTACTTCGTGGCCGATGTCACGCTCTTCCTCAGTTGAGATCGGCTTCCATGCATTCAGGGCCTTCCTAGCTTCCTCCGCCTGCTTTGATTTGCTCAGGTCTTGAATCTTCTTTCCGAACTTCCCGAGGCCGCCGAACTGAGCCCGCGCGGGGATCGCCGGCCCAAGCAACAAACAAGCGAGGGCAACTTGCAGAGTCCGACCGACGATATGAATATTATTCGGCAGCATTGTCGCCCCCTATTGCTTGGCCTTCAAGTGCCCGCTCTCGATGAACTTGGCCAAGTCGCCCTGCGGCAGGGAGTAACTCTCCATCTTCGCCACAGGCTGCTCGGCCGCGGTCGTCGGTGCATCCGCAATCTTTGGGCCATCCTGGCAGCCGACCCCCTTGGCGCCGGCCGAGGCAGTGGCCGAAGTCTGCTCGGAACTCGAACCGGTGATGGCTTTCAACCCGCCGAAAAAGCCGCCCTTTTTCTTGGGCTTCTCCTGCTGCTGGCCCTGCCCCTGGTCCTGCTGGCTCTGTTGCTGGGCCGGTTGATTCTGCTGGCTATCCTGTCCCGCGCGCAGGCCGCGAGAAAGGAAGATCAAGGGCAATGCCGCGAACACCAGGACGCCCAGTCCATAGAGGAAACGGCGAGGCAAGTGATGTCTGGTCATGATGCAACCTCTTTGAGCTTCATCGGCGCCGGCTTGACGGGTGAGCCAGCCATTCCCAATAGTTCGTAGACCACGATCCCTTTTTCTTTTCCCTTGACGTGAATCTCGCCCAGCGGCCGAACCTTGGCGAGCGGCTGGATCTCGCTGTACGTCGCCTCGCTGATCACAATCGAAGCGTGCAATTCCTTCGTGGCACTCTCCAGGCGCGAGCCCAGGTTCACGCTGTCGCCGATGACGGTGAAGTCCATCCTCTGCTCGGAGCCGATATTGCCGAAAAGCATTTCGCCCGTGTTGATCCCTACGCCAACGTGGAGTGTCGGTCGCCCCTCACTTTGCCACTTTTCGTTCAGTTTTTCCAGCCCCTCGATCATTTCCAGGCCGGCACGGGCGGCCAGTTCAGCATGATTGGGCTGCGCGAGCGGCGCACCCCAGAAGGCCATCACACAATCGCCGATGAATTTGTCGAGCGTGCCGTGATATTTGAAAATCACCGAGACCATCAAGTTCAGGTGCTCGTTGAGGGTGGCGATGACCGTCTCAGGAGGATATTTTTCCGAGAAGCTGGTGAAGCCGCGGATATCGCTGAACAGGACGGTGAGATTCTTCTTCTCCGCCCGCAAGCTTCCCCAGTCGAGATCGGTCATGATCGTTTCGACCAGGGTGGGCGAGATGTATTTCATCAGCGTCTTCCGGTAATGGCGCTTCTCACGTCCCTCGGTGGCGTAGCGGGTGAGCGTGCTGGCCAGGAAGGCGGTCCCGCCTCCCGTGAGAGGCGCGACCAGGGGCACCCAAACGCTTTCGGCCCGGAAGAACCAGCATGCGGCCCCGAAGTAAACCGTCCCCGCAGCCAAGGCCAGCAAAGAATAGAGAAGGGCGGAATCCAACGAGTAGACCAGGGCGGCCATCAGGAACGACATGCCGACGATCGAGGCTCCCGCCACGTAGGGTCGCAGGGAGCGCAATGAATCTCCGCGCAAAAAATTCTCGAGGACAGTCGCTTGGATTTCAACGCCCGGATGCGTCTCTGAAAACGCGGTGGGCCGGAAGTCCGCCGCGCCTACCGCCGTTGCGCCGATGAGGACCACCTTGTTCTTGAACTCCTCAGGCAATAGTCCGTATTTCTTCTTGAACTCCCCACGCAGGAGCTGGAATTTCGTCTTGAATTCCTCCGGCGAGACCTGGGTGTCTTCCTGGAGTTGTTCATACCGCCTTGCGGCGTTGAAGACTTTCCAGATCGAATAGTTCTTGAACGTAGAGGCGGGGCCGTACCAGTGAACCAGCATTCGACCCTGATCGTCCAGCGGCATGCGGTGGCCGTCAAAATCCAGGCTCGGCCCGGCGTCCAATTTCACTGGCGCATCCGCCGACACTCCGGCCGCCGCTCTGGCAAGGGCCAAGGGAAGGGACGCGTAATAGCGGTTTCGGAATCGAAACACGGGCGTAACCCGCCGCACGGGTCCGTCCTGGTCAGAGACCACGGTCGCGCACCCAATGCTCGATGCGCCATTTAAGAGTGTGCCTTCCGGCAAATCAATCCCGGAATATGGCGCAAATTGGAGGCTTTCATCGCCTTGCACACTCAAAGCGAACTGCTTCAGGCTGTCTTGCAGCTTTTCGCGCGCAATTGGATCAGCTTCGCGGAACGTCCCCTGATTCAGCGTAAACCCGAGCACAACGTTTTTCTTTCCGCTGAGTGCCGCGGCAAACTCTTCGTCGTCGCCCGCATGCGGGTCAGCACCCTGAAAGAAGATGTCAAAGCCGATGGCTTTGGCGCCCCACTCGTTCAAATAGTGGACCAAGCCCGCATAGAGCAGCCGCCGCGGGGGCCAGCGGCCAAAGTTGTCGCGGAAATCTTTGGAATCGAAGCTGGTGTCATCGAGGGCGATGATGACGATGTCAGAGGGACGCTGGACGTTTGTAAACGTGCGGATGCGCCAATCCAGCGATTTGTTCTCGAGAGTTCGAAACCGGCCATGCGACCACGCGCCCAGTACCAGCAACGCGCTCGCCAGGCCCAGAGCAATCGCCTGCACCCATTTCGATCTTGCCCAGCGCTGGACGGTTTTCAACATAGGCGGGAAACCACGTTCAGCTTGTTTTGCGCAACGTCTCGCGCAGTTTCAGCGCCTGCTTGAACTCGCGCTCCAGCCCGCGGTCGCTCAGATGGGCTTTCATGCCCTCCAGCTTCTCAATCAGCGATTCGAGCGCCGCCTGGATATTCTCAATATTGGTCAAGCAGATGTCGCGCCACACATTATAAGGGCTCTCGGCAAGCCGTGTCATATCGCGAAAGCCTGAGGCGGCGAGTTCGGAGGGAAGAAAGTCCTCCGCGCCTTGCTCGGCAATCAGGCTGGCCAGGCCGGTGGAGAGGAGTTGGGGCAGGTGGCTCAGAAAAGCTACGGCGCGGTCGTGGCTGGAAGGGTCGGTGACGAAAGGCTGTGCGCCGACGGCCTTCAGCAATTCCACAAAGGCTTTGACGCGCTCGTCGGCCAAGTGGTCAGGCGAAAGCGGCGTCAGCACGTAGCGCGCGTCCCGGAACAGCGCCGCGTCGGCGCTCTCCAGGCCCGATCGTTCCCTACCCGCCAGAGGATGCCCGCCCAGAAACAAGGTGGCGCGGTCGAAAATCTCGGCCCCCTTGCGGCAGATCAGCCTCTTGGTGCTGCCCACGTCGGTGATCAAAGTGATTCCCTGGACCATCGTCTTCAACTGCGGCAGCAGGTCCAGGATCACCCCGACAGGCGTCGCCAGGATCACCAGATCAGCGTCGCGCACCGCCGTGGCGAGGTTTTCTTCAGCTTCGTCAATCGCTCCGGCAGCAAGCGCGCGCTTCAGGACCTCCGGGCGGTCGCAGCCCACACGGCGCAATGCAAAACCCGCCGATTGGAGCGCCAGCCCCCACGAGCCGCCAATCAGGCCCAGCCCTACGATGGTCACGCGCTTGAAAAAAGGATCAGGAGAATTCAAGGTAATGGCAATAAATGGAAATTTCCGATTGTCGATTGCTGATTGCCAATTGGAATGAAATCGGCAATCGCTTATCCTCAATCGGCGATCTTTTCAAATCGTTCGCCCAACCGCGGGCGCAATCATCTTCAATTGCTTCATCAATTCTTCGAACTGTTCGAAGTAGAGCGACTGGGCGCCGTCACTCAGGGCATTTTCAGGGTCGGAGTGCACCTCAATCAGCAATCCATCCGCCCCCGCCGCCACCGCGGCGCGCGCCATCGGCGCCACCTTATCGCGCCGCCCCGTCCCGTGCGAGGGATCGGCGATGATCGGCAGGTGCGAGAGCTTCTGGATCACCGGAATCGCCGAAACGTCCAGGGTGTTGCGCGTGTAACTCTCGAACGTCCGGATGCCGCGCTCGCACAGCACCACGTTGTAGTTCCCGCCCGACATGATGTATTCCGCCGACAGCAACAATTCTTCGATCGTGGCGGAGATGCCGCGCTTGAGCAGGATGGGTTTTGCTACCTTGCCCAATTCCTTGAGCAGGTTGTAATTCTGCATGTTGCGCGCGCCCACCTGGAGCACGTCCACAAACTCCAGCATCAGGGGGATTTGCGTCTGGTCCATAATTTCGGAGACCGCCACCATGTCGAACTTATCGGCGGCGCGCCGCATCATTTCGAGCCCTTTCGGGCCCAATCCCTGAAAGCTGTAGGGCGAGGTGCGCGGCTTGAAGGCGCCGCCGCGCAAAACTTTGATGCCGAGTTTCGAAACATGCGCAGCGATCGCGTCAATCTGTTCTTCGCTTTCGACGCTGCACGGCCCGGCCATCACCACCACTTGCTTGCCGCCCACCTCGACGCCCTTGCCGAGTTTGATCACCGAGCCTTCCGGCCGGAA
>JAHEKS010000441.1 GCA_024638215.1 Acidobacteriota bacterium
TCTCGTACCCGTGCTGGCGACGCAGGTCGCTCCACTTGGTCCCCTTGTCCACGTTGCAGTACTCGAGCAGCGCGGCCGTCATCTCCGGCTGCTCGGTCCCGAAGTTGGTTCCCAGCAGGGGCTCGGTTCCAACTGCCCGGCACCAGGTCATAAACTCATTCACCCCAAATTGATTCGTCTCAAGCGTGTTCCAGGCCAGATCTAGAACATGCGGCCGCTTGTCCCGGGGCCCCACTGCGTCCAGCCAGTGATAGCCGGACACGAAATTCCCCCCGGGATATCGGATGATGGGAACACCCAGGTCCTTAATCTCTTTCAGGACATCGGTCCGAAATCCCTGGGAGTCCGCAAACTTCGAACTGGGCTCGTAAATCCCTTCGTACACGGCCCGCCCCAGATGCTCGATGAAGGAACCGAACAGGTTCCGGTCAATGGTTGAAGTGCACCGGTCCGGGTCAATCGTGACACTGGCTCGGTCCGAGTCGGAGGCTGCCGCTTTCGCGGGGCCACCAAACCACGAATTCGCTGTCAACGACGCACCGGCCGCAAGAGTATTGCCAAGGAATCGCCGTCTCGAAAAGAAGTCCATCACGACCTCCTACGTGGAATTATTGAATGAGCATTTTCAACTCGTTCTGTCATCCTCGTCAAGGAAGAATGCAAGCGCTTGCACACCGAGCCAAAGCCCTTTCTTCGCGATCGGCTCCATCTGGCCCATTATTGAGGGGCTTTGAAAAGGAGGAGCCCTGTAAATGAATTGCCCGTCAACTTGCCAAAATCAGGCCCTCCCGGAAGCTGCGGTGAGACAGCGCGACACGCTTTGCGGCCGCGGCGTCGCTGTGGCCGCTCCGCCGCCGGACCAGGCGCGTCGAAGCTTAGGATATCGGTAAACTGAGTCACCAAACGTAGTCTAGGATTTTCGCTCTGGAACTCTAGGCCCTTGCAGTTTGCATCCCGCCACCAGATTCGCAACCGCTTCTTTGTAGCTCAGACGCGTGCCTGCTTGCCTTGGCCAATCCAGTCCCCCGCCGTGGCTCCCTTCATATAGAATCGTGCCGCGGCTGGCCTCTCCCAGTCAGGTTGGTCACGATGAACCTGACGAGCGAACAGTTATCTCGCAAGAGGTTCGACCTTGGCCGCTTGCATCGTGGTCAGGGCAATGGTTCAAGGCTGTGCTTCCTTGGGTTACGGGTGAGGGACTGTCACTTCTTCTCACCTTTTCAAAGCCACTTGGTGTGATCGACAAGTGAAAAGTGCCTTGGACTATGCAAGCGATTCCATTACAATTACCGGGGTAGTTTGGCACTATTTTCGTCAACCGAACGCGTCCCGGATGACGGATCCCGCCGAAGGAGAATCGATGAGGAAGAGAGCAACCTCCGATGCCGGCGGGTGCGTTGCGCCATGGGGGACGTGGCTTAGCATTTTGCAAAGAAGCGCAGGTTACTCCAAGCCTCACCTCTTGGCCAATGGAGCGCTTTCGCTATGAACTTGAAGGAAGTTGCAAAGCGTGCTGGCGTTTCGATCGCAACGGTCTCGCGTGCCATAAACAACATACCCTTGGTGAAGGGCGCCACGCGAAGGCGGGTGTTTAAGGCCGCCGCGGAGTTGAATTACTTCCCTAATCTCAATGCCCGGTCCCTTGCGGGCGGACGAAGTCGCGCGCTTGGGATGATTGCCTCCAATTTAGAGAATCCGTTCTTTTTCGACATTTTCCGGGTTCTTGAAAATCGCGCTCGTGCGCACGGGTACGAGCTTTTGGCGGCGAACACAGACTATCAAGCTGAGCAATTGGAACGCTGCGTCGATCTGATGATCGGCCGCCGGGTGGACGGACTCGCCGTCATCGTTTCAGAAATGGATCCGCACTTGATCCGCAAGATTGATGAAACGGACATCCCCGCGGTCTTCTACGACGTCGGTTCTGCGAAGCACAGAATGTCGAATATCCGCGTAAGATACAAGAACGGGATTGAGCGCGTCGTTGAGTATTTACACTCCCTCCAACACTCGCGATTCGCATTCGTGGGCCACCACTCCGTCCTATGCCCGACGGGCGAGCGGCAGACAGCCTTCCTGGAAGCCGTCTCACGGTATTCGAACGCGGAGTGGCGCATTGTGGCCAACGAGGACAGCCTCGACGGAGGAAGGAGCGCCGCGCGTGAAATCTTCGCTTCAGGATTCCGCCCGACGGCAATAATTTGTGTAAATGATTTCATGGCCGTTGGGGTGCTTCGCGAGCTCCGCGAGCAAAAGCTCCGAGTGCCGGAAGATGTTTCTGTCACAGGCTTCGATAACATTAAATTGGCGGAGTATTCCAGTCCACCGCTGACGACAGTCCATATCCCGCGTGATCGCATCGGTCTGCTCACGTTTGAAGCGCTCGTGCCGGAGTCGGCAATTGGGAAACCTCCAGGCCGCGAGATTGTGGTGGATCCCGAGTTTATTGTGAGAGAGTCGACGGGCCCAGCTCCTTAGCAAGCCTCCATCGGAGTGGTGCGGAAGTTCAAGTCTGTGGACCTAAGGGACGCAACACCGCCAGCCCATGTTTAACTCGCGCTCGGCTGATTAATTCATAACACACAGGCGGATACCGGTATTTGTCTTTAGGCTGGCTTGTCGGGTCTTTCCGGTGCAGGGGCGGCTCGTGGTCGGTGATGCCGACTGCGGCCAGGATCTGGCGGGCGCGGCTGGAGCCGGCCGTGA
>JAHEKS010000174.1 GCA_024638215.1 Acidobacteriota bacterium
CTTCCCGTCATGCCGGGATGGGTCTTCCTTATTCCAGGGTTGGTGCTTCTGGCCCGGCATTTTCACTGGGCAAAGCGGCTGCTTGCCTTCGCCCGGCAAAAGTTCGAGCGCGTTACGAAGAACAGGTCGCGCGCCTGACCCGCTCCGGGCGCACCTTTAGCGCGGGATTGACCTTTGACAGGCCGGCAGTGCAATTTTCTCAGATGCCGGTTTCCCTGTCGTCTGCCACCAGGACCGGACGCGCGGATACACGGGTCAGCAAACCAAGGTCGGCGTTGGAAAAATAATTGACGCCGCCGCCGCACTTGGGACATCGCGCCAGAACGTGATCAAATACTATCTTCCCACAGTTGATGCAAGACGTATGATGGCCTTCCACCCTTTCAACGTCCTTGAGGTGTTTCAACATTTAGGATGCCTCCAAGAAATCAGGCCGGATTAAGTTCAGGTATAAATTCAGCCCATGTAGAGCGATGACTCGGCGGGGCAGGGGGTTGCTTCGCCATCTGTGAATCGGGAGGTCGGGCTGGCAACCCGCGATGGCGAGTCCTGAGCCGAATGCAGTCCGCGCGCAGGTCCAGCCGCAAACGCATGCCTAGCGCAACCTGGGTTCCCTTCTAACCGTTTGCCTTCCTATGGCAATCCGTACACCGGGTCGGCGCTTTCATGCCCATGGCGTTGCTTCTCTTGTGGCAATCAATGCAGGTGCCGGCGGTTGCGGCGGGATTATGGAACGCTCCCTGACGGCTGACCTTGACGGCCGGAGTGGGCGGGTTGGTGTGACAGTCAAAACACGATTCCTGCGGCGCGGCCAAGGGCTTTTCCGGTTTCGAAGCGTGGTGGCAGACTTCGCACTTCTTATCCGCGCGCTCCACGTGGGCCGGGTGGTCGAACCTCACCCCACCCGTCGGATTACCCCTCAGGATCACAATCCCCGGAGGCTTGGTCTCAGCAGCCATCCAGCTTAGGCCCGTAAGGAGGACTGAAATGAATAAGATGGCGGCCAGGGCGCGGATGAATCGCATGGAGACAGGACTCCTCACCCTGCTGAGGGACGATGGGCCGGAAGGCGGAGCGCGCATTTTGCCCGGCCTCTTGCGGGTCAACTTGCGTCAGTTTACACACGGCAGGGAGACGCGTCAACGGAGGTTGGCTCAGGATTGGGGTCAGCCCTCGTCGCCTTTCGCAGGCTCCAGCGGAGCAGGCGATTCGGCGCTTGAATTGTCTGGTGGGGCCGTGACCAGCTTGGGATCTGTACTCCTCACGGGCGGCGCCTTCTGGTCTTTTGCGGCGCGTTTATCCAGCCAGGGCCGGATGACGTGTCTGTATGCCACGTAACCGGCGGCCCCCGGAACCACGGCATAGGCCACCAGCCTTGCTACCTTCGCGACTCTTTTCCAGTTCATGCCATCCCTCTGTGCTTGGGCGCACCCCCTCGGAATCTCTCCCCGCGGCGGCGTCGGAGGACGAAAGGAAGATCCCCGAACTACTCTAGTAAACCAGAAGGCTCGGAAAATGCAAACTGGATGACTCGAAGCGGGGAATTTCCGTTCCCTCGCTCAAGGTGTAGAATTGTTCTTCAAATCCGTAGCGGCGCCGCTTCGGCCCGGTGTTATCAACAGGGCTGAAGGTTAAGCGGCCGGTCATTCCGCTGGGCGGTTCCTTCAGCTCCTGTCTCCAGGGCTTTGCATGTTCATCGGTCACTTTGCAGTCGCATATGCCGCCAAGAAGGCGACGCCGAAAACTTCGCTGGGTACGCTGCTCCTCGCGGCGCAGCTTCCCGACCTTCTTTGGCCCGTTTTTCTTTTGCTGGGCCTGGAACATGCCGCCATCGCGCCCGGCTCGACTGCTGTCACCCCGCTCGCTTTTACCGATTATCCACTTTCGCACAGCTTGCTCGCTGACCTAGGTTGGGGATTGGTTTTTGCGGGCGTTTACGCTCTCTTGAAAAAAGACACTCGAGCCGCTTTATGGCTCTGCGCGTGCGTGATCAGTCATTGGGTCCTCGACGCGATTTCGCACCGCCCGGACATGCCACTCTATCCGGGAGGTCATATCCTCGTGGGTCTGGGTCTTTGGAATTCGAAGTTGGGGACGGTGACCGTTGAGATGGGCATGTTTGTCGCCGGTATGGCGATTTACCTGAGCGCCACGCGGGCCAGGGACCGGAAAGGCGTGTGGAGCTTTTGGCTGCTGAATATGCTTCTGGTCATCATCTATTTCGGGAACCTTTTCGGGCCCCCGCCCCCGAGCATGACCGCTGTTGCCTACACCGGCCTGGTGGGAGGTTGGTTAGTCGTCATCTGGGGCGCCTGGATTGATCGTCACCGCGTGGCAGCGCCCACTTCTCCGTAGTCCAGCGAGTTTGCTGTCGCCAGCGTCTCACGACGCGTGGGCATGGGCTTGTTCCCGGCGTTCGTGCTTTACCCGGTGCACTTGTTTGCTGGCGGGAATTCTCCGCAGCACATTTCCTATAATCCACTCAACTTCGGCCCGCCGGTAAGGAAACGCGATATAGTCGTAGGCCCCCAAGGACATGGCCTCGATGTAACTGGTCTTGTCAAAGAAATCGGAGCACACCACCACAGGAATCTCTGAATCCTGTGAAGCCGCGAGCTTGAGGAGATCCCGGAAAGTCCCGTCGGGGAGGCGGGCTTGGCAGAAAACAATCAGTGCCTTTCCCGGCCCCAAATTCGCCCGGAGGTCAGCGAGATTGGGAAAGAACTCCAATTCAGTCTCGGTCCCAGCGAAAGCGTTGCACATGGCCTCAACGCTCGCCGGGTCGGATAGAGCTAAAAGGGCTTTCATTCTCTGCACCTCCTTCTGTGAAGTTTGGCTGGCCTGTCGTCTTGACGTACTGCGGCTTCAGCCATATCAGAAAGGTTTTCCCCCCTTCTGAATGGCACGGGCGATTACCTGTTTTCAGATTCTGTGCCCTGCGCCGAATTACCAGCCGCCGATCTTCCTCTTTCGCTTCTCTTGGATGCCAGGAATGCACGGAGGGGTTTCACTGGAAAGAGGAAAAAGCGCAAATAAAATGAAATTTCCGAGATTTATTCAATGCGCATCGTGGTCGTGAGTTGGACGCGTTCCATTTCGATCAACGGCGCCCTGCGATTTGCGACTGCTCCGGGCATGAGCGCGCAGGCCCTCCCGGCACCCGCCCTCCTGAAAGGTGTGAAGTCAGCGCCGCACTTCCACGCGAGCCCTCAGCAGCTTGGGCCCAAGTTCGAGCGGAATGTCGCCGATTTCGCCCAGGAAAAGCGTGCCACAATGCGCCAGACGGAGCCCGACGCCCTCGCGCCGTAGCATGACAATCTGTCTGACTCTTGGATTAGGCCCTCAGATCGCCTTTCTCGGCGTCATTCCTGCTTTAGAGTTCGGAGGCAGACGGATTGGGCTGTCGGCGGGTTGCAAAGCCAACGTGATTAACCGTAGATTTGGAACCTTGGCTGCTGGACAACCTGTTGAAAACAGAACTGATAATGACGGTCTGAACCCTCTGTCTGAAGAGCTCGCGGGGGCGAGATATGACAGGGCCTCGCTCCAGAGTGGGCTATTACTCGCACCGGTGCGCTTTTATGCCCGACCTGAACTGGGGAGGATTTCAAAATGAGTTCCAATGTTGAGCAGCGCGGACCGAGATTGAGCGTGGAAGAGCTGCGGGCGGCGGCTGCCGAAATGCGCGCGATTGACCTCATAGATATCTTTGCCGCAGGGTCCGGCCACCCGGGCGGGACGCTCTCAATTATGGATGTAGCCGCCGCGCTCTATCTCCGCGTCCTCAACCATGACCCCAAGAACCCGAATTGGCCCGACCGCGATCGCGTTTTCTGGTCCGCCGGCCACAAAGCTCCGGCGCTTTACGTGGCGCTGGGCAGGGCGGGCTATTTTCCGCTCGAGGACACGGTCTTGTTGCGCCAGCTCGGCTCGGGCTTTGAAGGCCATCCCAACTGGCTGAAGCTGCCGGGGGTGGAAGTTTCCAGCGGCTCACTCGGGCAGGGGCTTGGCGTTGCGGTCGGCAACGCCTTAGCGGGAAAGCTGCTGAAACGCCCCTACCGCGTTTACTGCATCATGGGCGACGGCGAGCAGCAAGAGGGCAACATCTGGGAAGCCGTGATGGCTGCGGGCCACTATGGCTTGGATAACCTCTGCGCGGTGGTGGACAAGAACGAGTTGCAGATTGACGGTTGGGTGCGCGAGGTCATGAACGTGGACCCGCTGGCCGAGAAGTACTTGGCTTTCAAATGGAACGTCATGGAAATTGACGGCCACGACATGGACCAGATCGTCGCAACCTTCGAGCGCGCGCGTAAGGCTCCGGGCCGTCCCACATTGCTCCTGGCTCGCACCGTCAAGGGCAAAGGCGTCAGTTTTATGCAGAACGAGGCCCGATGGCACGGCGTGGCGCCGAATCGCGAGCAATTTGAAAAGGCCATCGTGGATCTGACGACGCCCTCGGTGCCGGCCGCGCGGCGCGAAGCCATGCTGGCAAAGGCATCGGAAAACGCCAAACGTGCCACTCAAAAGGCCAAGGACGCGCTGCCGAAATTCGCTCGCGATTACTGGTGGAATACGCACGCGACCATGACCGTGGACATGGATCCCACGCGCATGGGATTCGGCCGCGGGCTTGAAACCGCCGGCGCGGACGGGCGAGTGGTTACGCTGCACGCCGACATTTCCGGCTCCATCAAGATTACGGATTTCGAGGCAAAACATCCCGAGCGGAAGAATCGCGTCTTCAGCGTCGGCATCGCCGAGCAAAACATGATGGTAGTTGCCGCAGGATTAGCCAAAGAAGGCTTGATTCCGGTCACCGGCACCTATGGCGTTTTTGCTTCCGGCCGCTGCTGGGACCAGATTCGCACGACTATCTGCTACTCCAACCTGAACGTCAAAATTGCCGGTGCGCACGGCGGCATCTCCGTCGGCCCGGACGGCGCCACGCACCAGGCGCTGGAAGAAATCTCGCTGATGAACGTTCTCCCCAACATGCACGTCGTGGTGCCGTGCGATTCGGTGGAGACTGAGAAGGCTACGATTTACAGTCTGCTGGAGCTGAACGGCCCCGCGTACATCCGCTTTGCGCGCGAGGCCACTCCGGTGGTGACCACCAAGCAGACGCCCTACACGTTCGGCGTCGCCAACATCATCCGTTATCGCGGCGACAAACCGCGATTCCTGGACGCGTTTGAGACGTTTCTCTCGAGCGATTACGCCGGGGAAGAGGAAAACGTTTCCATCATTGCCTGTGGCCCCATGGTGGCGGAGGCGATGCGCGCCGCGTGGCTGTTGAAAGAGGAGCACGGATTGGAGACCCGCATCGTGAACGTGCACACGGTGAAGCCGCTCGACGTGGCGGCGCTTGTCCAAGCCGCGGAGCAGACTCATCTAATTCTCACCGCCGAGGAACATCAGGTGGGCGGCTTCGGCAACATCATCGCCGGCGCCATCCTGCGCAACCGGCACGATTTCGAGCTGCCGCTGCTGGTGGACATGATCGGGGTCGAAGACCGGTTCGGGATTTCCGGCAAGCCCTGGGAATTGATGCAGTGGTTCGGCCTGTGCGCCGAGCACCTCGCCAGCCGCGTACTCGAACTCGTCAACCGGCGTCGCAGCCACATCGCCCGCGCCGCAGCTTAGACCTCAAGGTTGCATACATCGGGCGTCAGGAGCACAATGGACTCGAAACTTGTGTCCCGAGGGCCGCTGTGAGCCGATTCGCAGCTTTGACGGTTTTCCTTTTGGGGGCAAGCCTTGCTCCCACTCGTCCTTATGCCGCGCAAACTAGCTGTGGCACGCTCTCGGTAAGTCGCGAGCAGATGCGTGCCGTCGTGCTGCAAGCCCGCGACGCGCTGGTCGAATTCGAACGACAAGAGCATGGTGGTAATACCGGGACTGAGACGGAAATCCACCAACTTGTGCTTTGGCTGCTTTTGTACGGCGAGCAACGCGATCTTATCCCTGTGCGACAAGCTTTTCTTCGAGATTATCCGGCACCGATGCGCGACGCACTGGAACCTGCTTCCACTCTTCAGGACTTCGCGTCGCGGGCAAGGAGGATAGAAAACGAAACGAACGATTACCTCCATGACGATGATCTGAATTTCATGATCTCTGAAGAAATTGCGCGCGGGATGCTCGACGATGCCTCGCGATGGGCCGCAGAAATCCGGTCGCCCGTGCAGAGGATGCGCTCCCTCAATACGATTGCGATATTGCAGCATGAGAATCACCAAGACGCTGCTTCAATGGCCACCGTCGACGCCGCGATCCAGGCTGGATTTGACACACGCGACAGTGGGCCGGAGGTTATCATCCGGAGTGCGCAAGGCATTCTGAGCGGTCTGGCGGCCAGCTTTCACTCCGCAGGATTCGACGAGGCCGCGCGCCGGGTGCTGGAACGCGAGCGCTGTGAAGTGGAATCCGTGTCCCAGGCGCGCGAGTTCACCTGGGAGGGGCTGGCGTCGGGGGCCGTGCAAGCGGCGGACCTGCCATTGGACGAGGAGGCGCTTGCGAAGGCTGGTGACTTCATGAACCGCGCCAGCCTGGAAGAGGGGGTTAAGCAGCTTCGGGCCCTCCAAACCAACCCCCAAGAAGGGGTGCGAATTGCATTGACCGTGGCCGACCCTTCGGCGCGTGCCAAGACGCTGTGCGCCCTGGCTGAGCGGCAGGCTTCTGCTGGAGACCGGCAGGGGGCGGCAGCAACACTTCAGCAAGCCCTGGCAGCCGCAAACGAAATGGATCAGTTCCGAGTTGACACGATGGTGGACGTCGCCTGGACGCAGATTCATACCGGCGATCTGGAGGGAGCCGAGAAGACCCTGAAGTGGGCGCTCGAGGCCAACGAGGATGGGCAATGGATAGGTGACAAAGACCGTGGATGGATCGGCATTGCTGAAGCGCTGGCTTTCCTAGGCCAATTCGAGCGTGCCCGGCGGGTAGCGGGTGAGATAGACGACCACAGCGACAAGGCCGAAGCGCTGAATGCGATCGCCTATCGCCAAACCTCCGCAGGCTGCGCTCGGGACGCAATTGCGTGGGCCAGCCGTTTGGAACAGCCCGAAGAGCGCAAAGGGGCCTTTTTCGGGATCGCAACAGCGATGTTCGAATCGTTGGGGAGTGGACCGATTAAATAGCCATCCTCGCGCGGCACAGCTAACTCCTCAGGTCTACCGGAACGCTTCCTTGTTGACCACATACGGCATCTCAGCGGGATTGCCGCCGTAGTTTCCTTCCAGCGCATCAATCAAGGCCTGCACGGTGCGGCCCGCCATGCCTTTGTTGGGGTCGGTGGAGAGGCGCGTGATACGGCCGGCGCTCGCGAAATGGTGAAACAAACGCACGCGGTCTTCGATGGCGGGATCGCGCAGCGGAGAATCGGCGGGCAGGGGCTCTTCTTCAAAGACGTCCAGCGCGGCGCCGGCGATGATATTGGCTTTGATAGCCGCCGCCAGCGCCTGCTCGTCCACCACCGGCCCGCGCGAAGTGTTGATGAGGTACGCGGTGGGCTTCATCAGCCGCAGGGTCTTTTCGTTGATCAGGTGGTAGGTCGGCCTCGCCGCCTCGCCCTCGCGCAGCAGCGGGACGTGCAGGGAGACGAAATCCGCGTGGCGCAGGGCCTCCTCGAAATCCACATACCGAATGGTTCGTCTCTCGGGTGAAAAGCCATGTCGGTGCCGCAGGTCCATGATCTCCTGGATCTTCCTCACGAAATCGTGAGCCTGGAAAGTGGGGTCGTAGCAGAGAATGTCGTTATCGAAACCCACCCCCTTCTTGATGAGCGCCTGGCCGATGCGCCCCGTGCCGATCACGGCCAGGGTTTTGCCGGTGACCTCATCGCCCAGAAAGGGAAGAAAGGGGTGCCACGCTCCCCAGCGGTTTTCGCGCACCAGCCGTTCGCTGGGATAAAGCTTGCGCGCCACCGAGGCCAGCATCAGCAGCGCGAATTCCGCCGTCGCTTCCGTCAGCACGTCGGCGGTGTGGGTGAAGGGAATCTTGTAGCGATTGGCGTCGGCGCGGCTGATGTTGTCGAACCCAACCGCGTCCTGCGCCACCACTCTCAGCGTGCCCTTGCCGGCTTCAAAAACTTCCGCATCAATCGGGTCGCGCAACGTGGTGATCAGCCCGTCAATCCCGGAACGCACCTTCTCGAGGACCAGGCTTTTGGGCGGCGCTTCGAGCTGGTCGTAAACTTCCAGCTCGTAACCGCGCCGGCGCAGCAGTTCGAGCGCCTCGTCGCCAATGTTGCAGGTGGCAAAAACGCGAAAGCGAGGGTTGGCTCGGGTCATGCAGGTCCCCTGTTCAAAAAAGTTTTGGCTTGAAGTTCAGCGATACACATCCCTGCGATGCGCAATTCTCAAGACGAGCACGGCGCGCCTGGCATCGTTTATCCGGCACACGGCACGGTACGCGCCGATGCGGTACCTCCAGAGTCCTACCTTGTCTCCTGTGAGAGGTTTGCCCAAAGCGCGCGGGTCATGGTTCCCCGCGATGCGACTTTGCAGAAATTCTACAATGCGCCGCTGTCCGACTCGATCAAGTTTCTTGAGCTCGTCCACGGCGCGGGGCTCAAAATCAACCGCCCAGGCCAAGCTGTTTCACCACCTCCGCCAGCGGTATCGAAAGCAAGCCCTCTTCCAGCCGGGCCACGGCGATCAAGTAATCTTCCTGTTCGTCAAGAAATTCAGCGATGGCCTTTTTCGCATAGAAGGCCTTGGGGCGGCCCGTGCGCCTAGCTAATCGGGTTAGCCGCGCTTCCAGTTTGGGAGAAAGTCGAACCGTCAACATGCAACACCTCGCGGGCGAAATACATGTAATACATTATACCACGGCGGTAACCCGTGGCGACTGGCTACAGGTTCTTCTTGGCCCAGTTTTTGATGCGGTCCAACGCCTTCTGAATATTCTCCACCGAATTGGCGTAGGAGAATCTCAGGTAGCCTTCGCCCCAACTGCCGAACGCGGTGCCGGAAAGGCACGCCACGCCGGCCTGGTTGAGCAAGGCGTCGGCCAGCGCGCGCGAGCTGCGGCCGGTGCCGGTGATGTTGGGGAAGGCGTAAAAGGCGCCGTGCGGCTTGCGGCAGCGGAAGCCGGGGATGGCGTTCAGGCCGGCGACAATCACCTCGCGGCGGCGCGCAAATTCCTGGCGCATCGTCTCGACCGAACTCTGGTCGCCGCGCAGGGCCGCGACTCCCGCAATCTGCGTGAAGCTGGCCGTGCAGGAATTCGAGTTGGTCATCAGCAGCGCCACCTGCTGAGCCAGCGGCTGCGGCATCACGCCGTAGCCCAGACGCCATCCGGTCATGGCATAGGTTTTCGAGAAGCCATCGAGCAGAATGGTCCGCTCTTTCATGCCGGGGAAGCGCGTCAGGCTGGTGTGTTCGCCTTCAAAAATCAGGCGATTGTAAATCTCATCCGCCAGAACCAGAATGTCGCGCCCGCGCGGCGAATTGAGCGCCTCGGCCAGCGCTTTCACTTCGGCCCGGCTCATCACCCCGCCCGTCGGGTTGTGAGGCGAATTCAGAACGATCAGCCGCGTGCGGTCGGTAATCTTGGAAATGATTTCGTTGACGTCCAGATCAAAATCGTTTTTTTCCGGAAGCGAGTAGGGAACCGGCCTTGCTCCCAGGAAATTCACCACGGATTCGTAAATCGGATAACCGGGATTGGGGTAGAGAACCTCGTCGTCGCGCTCGACCAGTGCGAGGATCGTGAAGAACATGATCGGCTTGGCGCCTGGCGTGACGACGACTTCCGCCGGATCCACCATGATGCCGCGCCGCTTGGCAACATCTTCGGCGATAGCTTCGCGCAGTTGCGGCAGCCCCGCGGGCGGGCCGTAGTGCGTCCAGCCCTCGCGTAACGCGGCCGCCGCCGCTTCCACGATATGTGCCCGATTTCCAGGTGAACCACTTCTTTACCCGTCGCCTCAAGCTCGCGCGCGCGCACGAGCACCTCGAAG
>JAHEKS010000175.1:0-3083 GCA_024638215.1 Acidobacteriota bacterium
CTGAACCCGGTGTGGGCACCTTCGCGAGGTCAAGGACCACATAGTTCGCAACAAAAAGGTCGAGAAAACCGTCTCGGTCATAATCCAGCCACGTGCAGCCCGATCCCCAGCGCACTTCGTCTTTCCAAAGCCCCGCCTTCTTGGTCACATCGGTGAACGTGCCGTCGCCATTGTTGTGAAACAAAATGTTGTGCCCCCAGAAACCCAGAAAGAGATCATCCCGGCCGTCATTGTCGTAATCCCCCACACAAACACCCGTCTGCCAGCCCGTGCGCCCGAGGCCGGATTTCTCGGTGACGTCGGTAAAGGTGCCGTCGCGATTGTTGTGATAAAGCTGCGTGGTCGGGGCCTGACCGGGGGGCCATTTGGTGTCGAGGCGGGTCCCGTTCGTCAGGTAAATATCAATCCAGCCGTCTTGATCGTAATCGAAGAACGCAATCCCGCTGCCTTTGGCTTCGATGAGGTAGCTTTTATGCTGGACGCCGCCCCACACGTTCTCGACATTAAGACCGGCCTCACGCGCCACATCCACAAACTGCACTTGGTGAGAAGCTAACTCTCCTGGGACGGTTGTGGCCTGCAAGATGGGCATGCTCGACCATCGCCAAGTGGGGACAGCCAGGAAATCCAGGATGTGATTGCCGAGGAGAACGGCAGAGGAGACGAGGAAATTGCGACGAGGGAATTTCAAGTTTGGGCGTCCGTTTGTCCTCTCGTCATCGCAGGAACGATGGCAGGCCGAATCCGTATCATTATCTTTAAACGCCGGAGGCCCGACTCGCCCCAGGCACCGCATAGGATATCTCATGCCAGAATCGCAGCACGATCTGGTGTCCCATGATGCCTTCGTCAGGGACGGCTGGATTATAGCGGCGTGCAACCGGTTGTGTCAATTCGCGTTTGCCCGATCTGATGATGGACCTGTGCTGAACCCATTGCACCGTCACAGAGTTACCGGCTTGCTCTCGTTCCACCCAAGCTCTCGGCAGCTTCAGTGAACTCAGACGCTTACTCTGGCTGTTGCGGGAATCGGCGTTCTCCAGGATTTTGATTTGCGGCGTCAGTGTGCCCGGGCTTTCGTTTCACTATCTTTGTGAGTGCCCTCTTAGTCAATGCCACAGACTCACTCCCTGTCTCGCGGAGATGGCGAAGCAACGCCCGCTTCAACTAATTTGAAGCGATTCCGCGCCTCTCTTTCCTGCCTTTGCATGGAGGTGATTTTCGCCAGCCTCTGTCGCAGCTGGGCCACCTCTTCACGACTGCCTTCTCGGCGGCGCAGGCATATGATCAGGTGGTAGATAGCCGCCTGATCGTTGGGGTCCGACTTCAAGGCGCGGCGTGATGCTTCCTCAGCGAGGCGCGTTTGACCTGAGCGCAAGTAGAGCTCCGTGAGGACATCGGCAGCCAGGGCAAAATCCGGCTTCTTGGCAAGAGCTCTCTGCGCGGCAGCCGTGGCTTCTTGGAATGCCGGCGTGCCGGGTTCGACGCCCTTTCGGATGTAAACCTCGGCAAGGAGGTAGTTAAGGACGGGGTCGTCGGGTGCCTTCGCCAAACGCTGCTTCACGACGCTGAGGGATTGATCGAGCTTGTTCTGCTGGATCAAGGAGATACCCAGAGCCACAGGGCTGTTATTCTGAACGGGATTCAGGGCTTCAGCTTTATCGAAATCCGCATCCGCCTCCTCAAAGTGATCGAACTGCACCTCGAGGATCCCGCGTTCAAGATAAAGCGCGGCAGAGCGCGGATGAACGCGCAGGCCGGCGTTGACGACGTCCACACCGACTTTGTACGCTCCGTGGTCCAGGCTGATGGTGGCCAGGTCCAAGTAGTTGTTCACCTCGTTCGGCGCCAGCGCAATGGCTCGCTGCAGTGCAGCGACGGCGTCAGGCGTCTGCTGATTGGCTTCGTAGACCGCCGCGATCAGGTTCAGCGCCTCGACCTTTGACTCAGAGCCCTGGGTGAGAGGCAAGAGGGTCTCAATTGCCTCTTCGTACTGCTGTGCATGGAATTGAGCGAGCCCGAGGTTATAAGACGAATGCCAATCGTGTGGTTCGAGGACCAAAATCCGCTGTAAAACCTGAACAGCATCCTTGTAATTCTCCAGTTGAAACAGGCATGTGCCGAACTCACCCAGCGCCGGAAGGTTGTCCGAAATGACGTGGGTGGCTCTTTGAAACTCCTTGACGCTCTCGGAACAGTTCTTTTGATTGAAGGCAATCGCCGCCAGCATGGCGTGAGTGGTTTCATTCTGGGGGTCCAGGCGCGCCAACCGCTTGAGCAAACGTTCGGCTTTGGGGCTGTGCGCCTGGAACTGGATCTGTACGGCAGCTTCGAGTGCGGCAATATTGTTTGGATCAATCTCCAGCGCGTGGTCCAGAGCCTGCAAGCTCTCCCGCGTGCGTCCAAGACCTTCGAGCGCGATTCCTTGCAGTGTCCAGACGCGTGGATCGGCGGGATGAACGCGGGCCAGCTCACGCGACAACCTGAGCGCTCGCGCATTGTTGTGGGCCCGAAGGGCTTCGATGACGGAGGCAATCGTCGGAGTGCCGACTTGGGCGAAGGCCACCGTCGTCGCCAGGAGAAGACCCGGAAGCATTCGCATGGGCCACCCCCGGATCGCTCCGTTCCATCCATGACGAACGCGAAGGTTTCTAGGGCTGACGGTCATCTTCCACCAGTTTATACCGGTAGCGTTCGTTTTCATCGTGCGTAGACTTTTCGCGAAGTTGAGCAAACCGCTTCAGTAATTCGGGGAGCTCCTTCTTGTCGCCTGTCTTTCTGAGTGCCTGGATCAAGTGATATAGCGCTGCTTGATTCTTGGGGTTGATTTCCAAGGCCTTCCTGCACTGCTCGATGGACTCCCGGTATCTTCCGGCCGCCATGTAGATATCCGCCAATACATTGCGTGCATCCGCCAGTGTCGGCTGCAGCCGGACAGCCTTCCGGGCCGCTTGCATGGCCGTATGGAATTGAGGCGAATCCGGAGTCGCACCCTGACGCATGAGAAAGTACGCCTGAAGATAAAGCAGCAGCGCATCGTTGGGATTTCGCTTCAGACCCTCCTCGACCTTGGCTAATGCGGC
>JAHEKS010000175.1:3093-9956 GCA_024638215.1 Acidobacteriota bacterium
ACTGCGCTCCCACCAATGCTTGCCCGGCTCGGCTTAAGGACTGAAGAGGATCAAGTCGGTATGCTTCCTCAAAATCAGTCTCTGCATTGCTGTATTGCCCCAGCTCGACAAAAAGAACACCGCGCGCAAGAAAGAGCGGAGCTGCCCGCGGCTCAAGCTTGATGCCATCGCTGAGAACGCTGACCCCGACCGGATAGGCATTGTGGTCGTAACATATATGGGCGAAGTCGAGGTAGAGATTCACATTCCGCGGTTCAAGCAGGATGGCCTGCTTGAGCGCGTTGACTGCCCGTTGGGTATCCTTGGCGCCTTCGTAAGCCGCCGAAGCCAAATCCAGAGTCGCGGCATCGGGGCGGTTGGCCTGAAGCAGCGGGTCCAATGTGGCGAGGGCGTCCTGAGGCTTGTGATCCATAAGTTGGATGGATGCCAGCAAGCGGCGCTCCTGCGAGTCATTTGGCTCGAGAGCGATCGTGTGTTTGAAGACATCCTCGGCAAGATCCAATCGCCTGAGCCTTACTAGGCAAACACCGTAGGCATGCAGTGCAGCGGGTCGCGAGTCAAAGAGTGGGCGCGCTCTCTCAAAATCGGCGACCGCTGCTTCACAGTTGCCCCGCTCATACTCTAGTACAGCCAACATGCCATGGCCCGTCCGATCACCAGGACGTGATTGCAGCATATGCCGGATGAGCGGAATCGCAGCAGCACTGTCGGCTTCGTACTCGATTTGAGCCGCCCCCCGCAAGGCCGGGAGATAGTCAGGAGCAATTTGCAGCGCGTTGCGAAACGAGTTAAGCGCCTCCTTCTTTTTGTTCTGTCCTTCATATGCCACGCCTTGCATCGCCCACAATTGCGCATCCTTGGGAGAATCTTGCAGCGCCGGGCGCAGCAGTTCAAGCGCCTTGGCGAATTCCTGGTCGCGCAACGCCGATGCGATCGCCTGGGTTGGGTCTCTTGACGCTTGAGCAGAGGCATTTGGAAGCGAGAGGACCTGAACCACCAGCAAGATAATGCAGATCTTTCGGATCAAACGGATTATTGTCACTGTCCGCCCGTTCGCGTCTAACTCAACCACTCCCCCGAGGTCTCGTGCCCATGTGCTCGACATCGGATAACTCGTGCTGGTCGTCCGCGGTCGCAGGAAGGGAGTTCAATATCTCCTTGCTGCGGCCTGCGCCTTTATGACTTAAAAGGAAAGAGCCCCAAGGCTCCGCTGGAGCCCTGGGGCCTTCCCTTCGTTCGGTCGAGATCGGAGGAGAGATGGTTCAGAAGCTAAACCGAGCTCCGACCTGCCAGTTGCGCGGTAATTGTTGAGCTGTAACCTTCCCAAATGTGCCAGAGGCCAGGTTGGTGTCAAACCCAGTAAAGTTCACTCGATTGAAAACGTTGAAGAACTCGAACCTCAACTGGAAGTCAACCCTCTCGGTGAGGTGCGTCTCCTTGTAGAAGTTCGTGTCCGTTTCGAAAAAGTTGGGAGAGCGGAACTGATTCGGCTTTTCATTCCCTTGCGTGCCGAAAGTCGGCTGGGTGAACTGACCGGCCGAGAAAGCCCCGTTGAGGAACGCAGACTTGGATGTTCCCTGATTGTAGTTGGAGACGTTCGGATAATCGAGTCCGACGCCCGCCACGCCTCCCGTGTCCCCGTCCGCGTTGAAATCGCCGCTCCCCGGAGCGTAACCCACCGCCGGGTTGGCGGCTGACGGACAGGGCGGAGCGCCCGCACCGGTCAATTGGCACACCGGCTGGAAGGAGGCAGTGGTCCAGATCATGGCCGGATAGCCGCTCTGGAAGATACTGGTTCCGCTGATTCCCCATCCCGAGCTCAGCCGGCCCAAGGCACCATGGCCGCCACCAAGGCCAGGAAGCTGATAGTTAAAGGACAGTGAAAACCGGTTCGGCGCATCCCACGGAGACGGCCCGTAGTACGTCGCTGGGTCCGCTTCAGTCGGGTAAGCCGAAGCGTCGTCCTGCGATTTGGACCGGGTGTACGACGCGTCGAAGAATCCTCCGCGCGCGAAGCGGCCCTTGAATTCGAAGGACACCGCGGCGTAATTACTGTACCGGTCATTTTCCGTATAGCCGATAGAGCCGAAACTGGGGTTCAGCCGAGTCGGCGCCAAACTGTTGTTCTGGATCAGGTCGCCCGCGAAGGCGTTGATATCCTGACCGTAACTTACAATCCCGGCTTGGTCGCCTCCACCGACCATATTGTAACCGTGCGATCCCGAATATCCGACGCCCAGGCCGTAATTCGTTCCGAGCTTCCGTTCCACGGTCACCGACCAGATGTCGGCTCTGGGAGATTTTAGATTGGGATCAATGGCTCCGATCCCGAAGTTGCCGCCGACAATTCCTCCCTTGGAATCCAGACACCCATTTTCTCCAAGCACGTTACATATGGGTGACCCCACCAACGCGGGGTAAGTGAACCCGAAGGGAGGCTTGCCGCCCGTCCCCAGCGCGAATAAGGGGGGTGTCGCCGTTCCCACCGTAAAGTTCGGGACAATCGGTCCTGGCGGACTGCCTCGAAATTCCTCCTGCACGTTGGCCTGAGTCAGCCAATTATTGTACAGTCCGAATCCCCCACGTAAGACAGTTTTCCCGCTCCCCGTGATATCCCAGGCAAACCCGACGCGCGGGCTGAGAAGGTTGTTTAGCGCGTGGTTGAGGGCATTGTGCGTGGCCTTGGCAAACCCGTTGGCCACTTGCTGGTCCATGGTCTGGCCTGGGCCCAGATAGAAATTGCCGAACACGGTCGTGTCGCTCTTGGTCCACGGGTTCCCCGCATCATCCCAGCGCAGGCCCATGGTGAGGGTCAGGTTACGGCGCGCTTTCCAGGTATCTTGCACGAACATGCCCCATGTCCTCGAAGCCGCATCCCAGGACCACAACACGGGCTTTCCACTTATGGGATCGTACATCACGTGGTTCTCGCTCGTGGGAGCATCCTGAGCCAGCGCCAGCAGATTGTTGAAGTTGAAAGTCGGCTGCGCCCAAGGTCCCTGGAACGGTTCAATGTCATCGCCGTACCATTCCTCGTAACCGAACTTCAAAGTATGGACGCCGCGGATGTGCGTCAACACGTCGCGCCAATGGTAGTTGTGCTGGATGAAATCTCCCTGCGCGAAACCGACGCCATACGCCTGGCCGGACTCTGTGTTGATTCCGTTCACAGCGATCGAAGGAACGGAGTAATCCTTGGCGCCGCTGCCGAGCACCCCTTCCACGCGGTTCCCGCCGAAGATGGCTTCGTTCAGGGTGTTGGAGGAAAAGTCGTGGGTCCAGTTCACCTGGAAAGCACGCTGCCAGTTGTTGTTCAAAGCCGAGAAGTCCGGGATGGCCGAAGCCGCGCCGTAAGTCAGCAGGGTGCGGTAAAAGCTCCCGTAAATTCGGTCGTTCTTGAAGTATTTATCACCCCGCACAAAGTACTGCGTTCCATTGCGGACTTGCGTGGCGCTGAAGTTTCCCGCGTCATTCATGGGGAGGTTGCACGGGATGTTGTCCACGGCCGCAGTTCCGCAAACCGTTGGGCCGAAGACATCAGACGCCGTCTTGTTAACACTCGCGCTCGTCACATTCGTGGGCAGGTACTTGGTGAGGACCTTCGTCCCCACGGTATTGGGATAGTTCTGCTGGGCCCACGCGATGAACTTCGGGTCGGCAAAGGTAATGCCGGACTCCGAGGCTTGCGACGACCGCAAAGGCTCAACGTTGAAGAAGAAGTAAGTCTGGTGGTGCGGAACCACGGGACCGCCGACCGAGAATGACATGTTGTTGCCGTGAAACGGCAGATAGCTGGGCGGGGAAAAGTGGGTCCGCGCGAACATTTGCTGCGAATAAAACCAATCCGCCGCCGAACCGTGGAACTGGTCCGAACCCGATCGGGTCGTCATCACTTCCTGGATGCCGGTGGCGCGGCTGTACTCGCTGGTGTACGTGTTAACCATGATGCTGGTTTCCTGAATGGATCCCGGATTGGGCGTCAGGTTCAGGACACCTTGGCGGATACCACTGGTGACATCGAGCCCGTCGATCACGTACATATTCGACATCTGGCCTTGCCCATTGGCGCTCGCGTCAACCTGAGTTTCTGTGGAGTAGTTGTCAACGCCCGAACCCGGCGTCCCGGCCCTGCCCGGTTGTCCGCCTCCCATGGTTCCCAATCCGGTGACTCCTGCCGCCATGGTGGTCAAAGTGACCAAATTGCGGCCAGGGATGGGCAACTGCTCGACGCCTGTATTCTGAAGAGTTAGCTGGTTGCGGCTCTCCGCCGTGCTCACCAACGGAGTCTCGGCGCTGACGGTGACCTCCTGAGTTACAGCGCCAACTTTCAAGGTGATCGGTACATTCAAATTTTGCTCGGTCAGCAGAGTAATGGTGACCTCGGACCGCGCGAACCCGGGGGCTTCCACGGTGAGCTTATAGGACCCGGGGGCGAGGCTGACAAACCGATAGTCCCCCGCCACCCCGGTTTTCGTATCCCGTGTTATGTTATTGGCGACATATAGTAAATGAACCGTCGCATTCGGCACGGCTCCGCCGGAGGGGTCCTCCACCACTCCCTGGATATTCCCTGTAAACTGGGCGTAGCAGATGCCGGTTGAGATGATTAGGGTAGCAATAAGAACGAGACTTCGTGAGATGGCAACGCACTTCGTCTTCATCGAATTCTCTCCTTTTGGATCATCGCCGGATCAACCGGCAATAGAGCAAGTTATTCCGTGTGGCCCCTTGGCCAAGTATTAAAGGACGCCCCGGGGCCGCAGCTTTGTGCTCGACAGCCTGGATTACCGCGCCGGGCTCGAGCGCGACGTTCGCGGTGTAAGTCAGCCCGCCAGCCGTCAGCGCCGAGCCGGGATGGGTATGGGCCCTGAACCCCGACTTCTCGACTTTCAGGGTGTAGTCGCCGAGGATCATGGTGGGGATGGTAAGGTTGCCGGTACCGTTCGCGGCTACAACGGTGTCGACGCCTGTGCCAGGGTTGGCGACCGTCACCGTGGCATGGGGCATTCCTGCACCGGATGGGTTGGACAGGGGTTCGCGATCGGCTCCTCCCTGCGCATACGCGCTTCCCGCATGAAGGATCGCCAGAATGGGCAGTACGGACAAAACTGCTAGCCAACGGAATCGCTTCACTAGTCTTTGCCTGCCCCCTGAAACTGTCTTCGATTGACCAGGCACCCCGACTAGGCTTCCATGGCTCCGCAGCCGAGACCGCGAGCCCACGACATTCAGTCCTGCGCTCCTAACTTCCCTGGGAGCGAGTCGGCTTTCGAGCCCGTAGCACCCGACGCCAGTGTAAGCGCTTACAGTGTGGCGCAAGCATGAAATCATACGCCACAGCTTTTGTCAAGAGTTTTTTGTGCATTTCTTTCACCCTGCTACTATAAACGCGTAGGGCCTCGATAGGTGCTTTTTGGGGCATTTCCCAGAACGCGACCTTGGTGTCAGGTCCAGACATTTTGCCCCCCCAAAAATTCCATAAGCTCTGAGCCGTCCGGCAAGACCAGGAACAAGGGCATGACCACCACCGGAAGGCTGGACAAGCGATGAAGCTATGTTAACTTGAGTTCGGCTGGAATATTGGCGAACGAGTGCCGGTTGCTCAACAAGGAAACCCTAAGCTGGGAAGACATTCGCCTTCCAATAGACCACGTACCGTTCGCCGTGCACCTTATAAAGCGGGATCATCGGTATGAGCTGACCCTGAAACGCAGTCTGAAAACCCAGAGCCTTGCCCCTTACGGGCTCGACCCACCGGGTGGGGTCGCTGGAGACACTCTGGATTTCTGGCACACTCACCGGGAAGCCGCCTGGCGTCGTCTTGTAGCCCATAAAGGTGTCGCTCTTGTTCAAGCCCTCGTCACCCAACAGACCGGCAAGGACAACCGGACCGTACATCATCGCCTGCTGCGTCTCATCGCCGGGAATCGGGGCGGCATGCAGGCTCATCGGCATATGGACTTCCACGCGGTCCCCATCCTTCCACTCCCGGACCAGCGCCAGGTAGCTGCAAGGGTTTGAAAACGCCGGAACAGTCTTTCCGTTGATCTTCACTGATCCCCCCTTGACCGCCCAATAGGGGACCCGAATGTTGAGCGCCAGCGTGGCAGGCTTGTTCAGGTGCACCGTGAAAGTCGTGCCTTCTTCCTCAGGGAATTTCGTTTCCTGGGTCAGGCGAAGGCCTTTCTCAGGCCAGGTCAATTCCGAGGCGATAAACAGATTCACGTACACTCCCGAATCATCATGGAAGTAAATCGTGTTGTTGAACTTTGAAAACTCCTCGGCCCCTGTGCCCGTGCAGCACCAGAAGGAATCAAAAGGCGTGTTGTAATACTTCCACCAACCGCGCCCGAGTGGATAGAAATAACTCTTAAGGCCCTGAGGGTCCTGGGTTCCGAGCCGACTGTTGAACAGTGTCCGCTCATAGTAGTCCATTGTCCGCGGGTCCGCCGTCAAGCCGTAGATGTGCCGAGTCAGCTTCATCATATTGTATCCACAACAGCACTCTTCCATGTTCTGGCCAACCTCATTCCCCAGTTCGCCCGCATGGCCCACCCAATGTTCGTCGTAGCTGGTCCCACCCGTACAGAAAGTGCGGAGCCCGCTGACCTCATGCCAGAAGAAGCTTGCAATATCGTGATAGCGCCGATTGCCCGTCACCTCATATTGTCGCGCTGCGCCGATCATCTTCGGAATATTGGTGTTGGCATGCAGCCCGGTCAGCTCGTCCCGGTATTGGGCCAGCGGATCAAACACCGCGTGGTGGTCGAAACGGGACGCCGTGTGCAGGTACCTTTCCTTGCCGGTCACGGCATAGAGGTTGCAGAGCACCTCCAGCATCCCGCCGTGACCGGCAAGGAAAG
>JAHEKS010000176.1 GCA_024638215.1 Acidobacteriota bacterium
AAGGTCGAGCAGCGCCGCCAGCAGGGTATCGCGGCGTTCGACGACGTGGAACAAAAGGTGGACGAGATCCTGTACAACCAGCAGATGCAGCCGGCGCTGCGCAACTTCCTCACCACGCTGCGCAAACAGAGCTACATTACGATCGCCCCAGGCTATACTGACACCGGCGCCGCAAAGGGCGGCGGGCTGGAGTTCGCCAAGGATACGGAAGAATGAAGCAGGGCTTTATCGCCGAGCTGTCTCCTGACCGTCCCGTCCGCTCCACTTTTCTGGTCCAGACCAAAGAACGCAAAATCGCCTCCAACGGAAGCGCTTATCTCGACCTCGACCTGGTCGATTCCACGGGCTCCATCAAAGCCAAATTGTGGGACTGCGACCGCTGGAAACTGGACTTCGAGGCGGACGACGTGGTGCGCGTAGAGGGCCAACTGGAAGAATACCGCGGCGCCGCGCAGCTGAAGATCCGCAAGATTGAAAAGTGCCCGCCGCAAGAAATTGACCTGCGCGATTACTTTCCGCGCTCGGCGCGCGATCCGGAAGAAATGTACGCAAGGCTGCTCGAACGCATGCGGCGCATGCCGGAGGGGCCGGTGCGGCAATTGCTCCTCGCGGTGACGGAGGATCCGGCCATCGCCCCGAAGCTGAAACTCGCCCCCGCCGCGACAGCCTTTCATCACGCTTACCTGGGCGGCCTGCTCGAGCACGTGCTCTCGCTGGTCGAACTGGGCGATCAGGTTTGCGACCATTACCCCGCGCTCGACCGCGACTTGGTGCTGGCGGGGCTGGTACTGCACGACGCGGGCAAGCTGGAGGAGCTGAGCTACGAGCGCGGCTTTCGTTACTCGACCCGCGGCCAACTGATCGGCCACATCTCAATCGGACTCGAACTGGTGCAATCCAAGATGCGCGCCCTGGCGGATTTCCCCGCCCCGCTCAAGAACCGCATCGAGCACATCATCCTTTCGCACCACGGCAAGCTCGAATTCGGCTCGCCCAAGGAGCCCATGTTTCCCGAGGCGCTGGTGGTCCATTACCTCGACGACCTCGACTCGAAGCTCGAAGCCATGCGCTCCCAGTACGCTTCCGACAAGGACCGCGAGGGCGATTTCACCTCGCGCAATCGCGCCCTGGGACGCGAGCTCCTGAAGCCGGAGATTGAGAACGGCAAGTAGGATCCTTGAATTTTGGATTTTGGGTTTTCGATTTTAGATTTTGGATCCCGGATTCACGATCCGCAAAAGCGAGAGGCCATAGGGGGCTTGCACGCGGGATGTGGCGCGCGGCCAGGCCCGCGCGAGGCTGAGCTGGCGAACAACACGTTTCGCGCTGAGGCCGCGTTTGTTTTGCAATTGTGTACAATATTCCTTCCCCTGTGGCCCTGAATCCTAGATCCTGAATCCTGTTTCCTACTCCCTGATTTTCCATGCCCCGAAAGAGCCGGCCCAACCTGTTTGACCTTCCCGCGCTCGAACTGGAGTGCATGAAAGCGGTGTGGGCGCTGGGCGAGGCCACGGTCGAGGACGTTCGCGCGCGCCTGCTGCCGGGTCGCCCCCTGGCCTACACCACGGTCATGACCGTGATGGGCCGGCTGGCGCGCAAGGGACTGGTCAACCGCTCGAAACGCGGGCGCGCGCACGTGTATGCTTCCGCGATTTCGCGGGAGTCCATCCGCGACCATGCGGTGGACAGGCTGGTGGAGAATTTCTTTGGCGGCTCGCGCGAGGAATTGCGCTCGCACCTCGGCGGCGCATCCCTTCACGAATTCAAGGAGCGGACGCCAGTGCCGCCCCCGCAGCCCGCTTCGCGCGCCGAAGTCAAGCAAGAAGAACCTGCGCCGCCCGCGGAAGAAATTGATACGTCGCTGTTGTAAGCGGATGTCAGTTGCCGGAAACCGGTTATCGGAATTGCTTTTTAATCGCTCAATCACTAGATCGCAAAATCGCTAAATGACTGAATTGTTCCAGTCCGCCATCCAGCGCATCATCCCCCACCGCTACCCGTTTCTGCTGGTGGACCGCGTGACGGAGTTCGTCGAGGGTGAGCGCATCAGGGGGCTCAAGAACTTCACCGCTAACGAGAGCACGCTGGAAGGGCAGTTCCCTGCGGGCGAACCTTTCGTGCCGATGGGGATCGTGCTGGAAGCGGTCACGCAACTGGGCGCCATCCTGGTGCTCGAGCGCCCGGAAATGGCCGGCAAGATCGCCGTCATTCTTCAGGTTCCCGCGGCGCGCATGCTGCGGCCCGTCCAATTTGGCGAGTCACTGCGCCTGGAAGCTCAGGTGGTCAAGCTGAAGGGCAACTTCGGCGAGCTGAAAGGCACGGTCTTTGCGGGCGAAGAATTGGTCGCCGAGGGGCAGATGCGCTTCGCCATCGCCGATGCCGCAACCGTCGCGCCGGGACTTGCGAGCTGAGTTTCCGCCGTAGGGCGACACTCGCGTCGGCCCTGGCCGGGGCAGGCCCCGGCCCTAAATCTCCGCCCGACTCCCTATAATTCGATGCCACTTCTAATGTTCCGGGCCAGAAAGCTATCGGGGTCGCGGGACAGCCGTTCAAACTCCGCTTCAGAAAACACGAGGGAGTCGGTGGCGATGCCTTCCGCGAAAACATGATACGGCGCGCGGGTGGAAAAGCCCGCCAGTTCCTTGCGCACGACCACAATCAGGTCGGCATCGCTGGCAGCGGTCCAGCTTCCGTCAGCGAGCGAGCCGAATAGCAGCACTCTCGTGACTTCCGGATGCACGGCCTTAGCCTTTGCCACCGCCCGGCGAAGGTTGCGGAGTGTCTCGTCGTAATCAATGAATTTGACTTCGGCACCACTCCAGGATTCTTCGGGCATCGGCCATCAACTCCCGGCTGTCTTGCTGGTTGAAGTAGTCTCCGGGTTGTCCTGAGACATAGCCGTTCGGGTATCGCGAAGTGACGTAAACCTTGTCAAGCCTCTGAGCTCCTTCGATGATTCCGGCCGGCAAGCTGAGCGAGGGCGGAAGCTGCCGCAGCATTTCGGTGATGGAGTGGCCCCGGACGGAGCCGTGGAGATGCTGGATCAGACCCCTGACGGACTTCTCCGCGCACTGCTGCGAGTGAAACGCCGCGCCTTCATGAAAGCCTGCCGCGGCACCGACCTCCGCCAAGCCCAGGTCCCGCTCCGCCGTCTTCAGCCAGTCCGCCGCCCGGTTCACGCTCGCGCTCCCGCCTTAGTCTAACACGAACCGGGCGCCGGGCAGACTCTCCGCCTCAGCGACGAGGAGAGGCTGCAACGATTCGATAAACGCGCGCCAGTCTTCCGGAAAGGACATCGCTCTCCTTCTGCGCCATCGCGCGGAGCTGAAACAGAATCTCCAAGCGCTCCTCGGGGAACAGCCGCCGATAGTACTCGCGCGTGGCGGCATCCGCTTCCTCGAAGGTTCGAAACTTGGCAACCACCGGCTTCATACCGCAATCATACCGCCCGCCGAGCGAAAGGGCCAGCTAAGCTGGCAGCAGAATTGCCCTCAAAGCCGCGCGGAATCGTTGAACGACGCGCAAGCGGCCTCGCCGGAAGGGGTTTGCTCACGCCTTTCATAGCTCTTGACAAATCATTTCGATTGATGTAGCCTCATTTTGTAGTCTATCAAGGGAGAAACGAATGACGTCCGTGGGTCTGTTCTCTCACTTCGAGGCCGCCAATGACATAGCGAAGGGAAAGCGAAGGGCAGCCTCAAGCACGCATCCGGCCATGTGAAAAAAGCAAACACGAAGCCCGGATGTTGATGAAAACACTGGGTCGGGGCAGGCCAACGAACCCAAATCGAAGCCCGAACGAACCACCTGCGAACCCAGGAATCCGCCCGTCGAAGCCACCGAATTGAGGTTGGGGGCTGGCGGCGCGAGTATCCAGTTTAGAATTCCTGCCGACCGCCTTCTGCTTACTCCCAACTGCCCTGTGGACGGATGCCGAGAATGCTGGCACAATACGGCCAATGGTCTTCGAAGAACTCCGCATCCGCAACGTAACGATCCGGCCGGCGGCGATTCTTGCGCCCATGGCGGGAATCACGGACACGGTCTTTCGCCGCTTCATCAAGCGCCTGGGCGGCTGCGGGCTGATCATGACCGAGTTTGTTTCCAGCGAAGGCCTGCTGCGACAAAACCTGAAATCGAAACGCTACCTCTACTACACCGAGCAAGAGCGGCCCATCACGGCGCAGATTTTCGGCGCCGATCCGGAACGCCTGGCCGAGGCGGCGCGCGAGATTCAGGACCTGGGCTTCGACCTGATTGATTTGAACCTCGGCTGCCCGGCGAAGAAAGTGGTGAAGTGCGGCGGCTCGGGCCTGCTGCGCGACCTGCCGCTGCTCGAGAAAATCCTGCGGCAGATTCGCGCCGCCGTCTCGATTCCCTTCACCATCAAGATTCGCATCGGCTGGGACGACAACGAAATCGTGGCGCAGCCGGTGGCGAAGGTGGCGGAAGACCTCGGCGTCGAAGCCATCGCCGTCCACGGGCGCACGCGCTTGCAGGGCTTCAGCGGCCGCGCTCGCTGGGATGTTATCCGCGACGTGAAGGCGAGCGTGCGCATTCCGGTGATCGGCAACGGCGACGTGATGCGCCCCGAGGACGCCCGCGCTCTCGGCGCGGAAACGGGCTGCGATGCGGTGATGATCGGCCGCGCGGCTCCAACCAATCCGTGGATCTTCCGGCAGATGGCCGAATACTTTTCGACCGGCGCGTACGCCTCGCCCAGCGAGGCCGACCGCTACCAGTTGATCCGCGATTATTACGCGATGCTGGTGGAAGAGGAGATGCCCGGCGCGATCGGCAAGATGAAACAGTTCGCGAGCTGGTTCACGCACGGGGTTCGAAACGGCGCCGAGTTGCGCCGCAGCGTCCAGAGCGCGAGCGACGCGCGCCAGGTGCTGGAGCGTGTGGACGCGTTTTTCAGCCGCCAGAGCATGGAAGCATTGAGCCCGAGCGGCGTTGCCTGAGGACGGCTGGGAGCCCGAAGCCAAGGAGAGTATCCCGTGGAACAAAGAAGCCAAAGAAGAGTGCACGTGGCCATTCCCGTGCAAATCGGCGGCGTGGACGCCAAGGGCGAGAGTTTCGAAGAATGGCTGGACGCGATGGAAGTCAGCCGGCGCGGGCTCTCCGTGCTGACCAGGCGCGAGCTGCCGGTCTTCACTTCCCTGAAGGTGACCATCCCCGGGCGCGGGCCGACGCGGCCGGGCGAGGGCGCGACGGATTTTTTTGCCGAGGGTTCCGTGGTGCGCGTGGCCAAGGAAGGCGAACTGAATCGCGTGAGCATCCGCTTCGTCGGCGCCACGCTGGCCGTCTATACGGCCGAGACGACGTGAACCTGCCCCTTACTGCTCCGAACTTTTCTCCATCTGATACTGCCGGTAAGCTTCGCTTTTGGAAATGCCGCGCTCGCGCGCCACGGCCTTGAGCGCAGCGCGCAGGTCGAGCCGGCCGTCGGCCATAGCGCGCTCCAAGTCGGCCCGCAGCGGCCGCGCCGCGGGCGTCCGTTTCACCGGGCCTTCGGGCAAGCCGACCAGCACGGTGAGTTCGCCTTTGACCGGCTTCTTGCGCAGGCGCGCCAGCACTTCGGAAACCGAGCCGCGCACGAACTCTTCATGAACCTTGGTGACTTCCCGCGCCACCACCACCGGGCGGTCGCCCAGGACGCCCGCCACGTCTCCCAGCATTTCGATCACCCGGTGCGGCGCTTCGTAAAAGATCAGCGCGCTCGCGGCGCTCTTCAGGCGGGCCAGCGCCTTGCGGCGCGCCAACTTCTTGGCCGGCAGAAATCCCCGGAACAGGAATTGGTCAATGGGAACGCCGGAAGCGGAAATCGCCGCCACAAACGCCGACGCGCCGGGAATTGGCACCACCGTGATGCCGTGGCGGATGGCCAGGTGTACCAGCCGGTATCCGGGATCGGACACGCCGGGCATTCCGGCATCGGAAACCAGCGCGATGTTCGCGCCTTCTTCCATCTCCAGGATGAGTTCAGGCCCGCGCGTTAGTTCGTTGTGCTGGTGATAGCTGACGGTCTCCGTCTTGATGTTGAAATGGTTCAGAAGCTGCTGGGTTCGGCGCGTGTCCTCGCAGGCAATCAGGTCGGCTTCCTTCAACGTGCGCAGGGCGCGCAGCGTGATGTCCTCCAGATTACCGATCGGGGTGCCGACCACGAAAAGCGTTCCGGGCGATCCGTTCGCGGAGGGGACGGCGGATTGGGCTTGGCGTGGCATCAGGATTCTCTTCTCCCATGTTTGCTCCCCGCCAGTCTATCAATTCGTTTCACGCGAAGCAACGTCCCGACGCGCGCCGGCCGATCTTGACGCGCCTGGGGAGGGCTGATATCATGGATCATGCAGGGTTTCGACAGGGAGGCTGAACTTGCCGCTTTACGAGTATCGTTGCCAGAAGTGTGGCGCCACGATCGAGAAGATCCAGAAGTTTTCGGACGCGCCGCTGGTCAAGTGCAAGAAATGCGGCGGCCGTCTGGAACGCGTTCTCTCCGCTCCGGCCATTCAGTTCAAGGGCAGCGGCTGGTACGTCACCGATTACGCGCGCAAGAGTTCTGCCACGCCCTCCAAGTCTAACGGTGGATCCTCCGGCGAGGCGAAAAAAGAAACGCCCGCCGCAAACAAGTCCGAAACCGCGCCGGTTGCCAAGAAATAGCCCGCGGTTTTTGAATCCTCACAGGTCAAGCGACTTCAGATAGCGGCGGAAGTCTCGCCCCATGTCCGGGCGCTTGAGCGCCAACTCCACGGTGGCTTTGAGGAATCCCAGTTTATCGCCCGCGTCGTAACGCTTGCCCTCGAAGAGGTAACCGTAGATGGGCTCGCGGGCGCGCAAGCGGCGCAGCCCGTCGGTGAGCTGGATCTCGCCGCCGGCGCCGCGCCTGGTTTCAGCGAGCTCGCGAAAGATGGCGGGCGTGAGAATGTAGCGGCCGATAATCACCAGGTCGGAGGGCGCTTCCCGAGGCTTGGGCTTTTCCACCAGGTCCTCGATGCTGAACAGCCTGCCGTTCCAGTGCTTATTGCGGACCGCGCTGCCGCGGATCACGCCGTAGCTCGAAACGTGTTGCCTGGGCACGCGCTGCAGCGCGACCACGCTGGCTCCGAACTCCTCATAGACCTGCATCATCTGCTTCAGGCAAGGGACACGGCTGTCAATCACGTCGTCGGAAAGCAGCACCGCGAAAGGCTCGTCGGCCACCAGCTCGCGCGTGGTCAGGATGGCGTGGCCCAGCCCGAGCGGCTGCTTCTGGCGCAGATAAATGATCTCCAGCAAACTCGAGATGGAACGCATCTGCTCGCGCAGCTCCTGCTTGCCCCGGCCCGCCAGCTCGTTCTCAAGTTCGAAGGAAACGTCAAAGTGGTTTTCAATCGCGTTCTTGCCGCGCCCGGTTACGAAGATCACCAGGGGAATCTCCGAGGCCCGCACTTCTTCCACGGCGTATTGCACCAGGGGTTTGTCCACGATGGGAAGCATCTCTTTGGGCTGTGCCTTCGTGGCGGGGAGAAATCGCGTGCCCAGACCGGCAACGGGCAAAACAGCTTTTCGGACGGTCATCGTCACCTCGGTAAGAAAACTGAATTCGGCTGCGCCTGTTTCGCGGACAACTTCGACGCGACCAGTTCAGTCTATCCCGGCGACCTTGCCCGCGTCAAAGGCGCTCGGGAGTGCACGGCTCCCGCGAAGGGCTGTGCTACCATAGATTCCAGAGGGCTTGCATGCTGATTCTGGGAATTGAATCGAGTTGCGACGAAACCGCCGCCGCCGTGGTCGAGAACGGCGAGCGCATTCTCTCCAGCATCGTCGCCTCCCAGGTTCTCACGCACGAGAAGTACGGCGGGGTGGTGCCGGAACTCGCTTCACGCGAACACCTGCGCCGAATCGTTCCCGTCGTGGACGAAGCTTTGAAGAAGGCGAACGTCAGCTTGGCCGAGATCGAAGCGGTTGCAGTGACCGAAGGCCCGGGATTGATCGGCTCGCTCCTCGTCGGCCTGGTTTACGGCAAAGCCGTGGCGCTTTCGCTGGGCAAGCCGCTGGTCGGCGTCAACCATCTCGAAGGGCACATTCACGCCGTGATGCTGGAAAACAAGATGGCTCTCGCGACCGGGCGCACCACGGAGCAAGCGCGCACGCCGGCCGTGACGCTGGTGGTTTCCGGCGGCCATACGGTTTTGTACCATGTTGACTCTGCCCCTAATACGGCGCTCGCTGCTCCCCTTTTCACTTATAGACGGCTTGGGCAAACGCGCGACGATGCGGCGGGTGAGGCCTTCGACAAGGTCGCGAAGCTCCTGGCGCTCGGATATCCGGGCGGGCCGGTCATTGACAGCCTGGCGCGATTCGGCAACTCGAGCGCGGTGGAATTCGGCCGCATCAAGATGAAAGGAAATCAACTCGATTTCAGTTTCTCAGGTTTGAAGACCGCGGCGCTGTATCGCGTGCGCGGCACGGCGCTCGCCGCCGAAGCCGAACAGCGACGCGCCTGGCGCAAGTCTGCCGGCCGCGCGACGGCGGACGAGGTCCGCGTACACTGTTCGCAAGCAACGCTGGACCTCGTGGCCGGCTTTCAGAACGCCGTGGTCGCCGACCTTGTCGAGCGCACGCTGGCCGCGGCCGCAAGGGAGCGCGTTGAGACGATTTTCGTTTCGGGCGGGGTGGCGTGCAATTCGCTTCTGCGCGAACGCTTCGGCGAGGCCGGCCGGAGAAACCGCTTGAGTGTCTTCTTCCCTCCTCCGTCGCTTTCCACCGACAACGCCGCCATGATTGCCGCCGCGGGTTACCACAAGCTCCGGCGGGGCGAACGTGCTGATGCCTCGCTGACGGCGCACGCCTCGCTGCCGCTCGGCGTTTGAAGGCGTCGCGACTTCGCCCCAGTCAACTTGCAGTCGCGCAAACCGGTTTTGCCAATCGCAGCGATTCCGATACAATGAGCGCCCTGATTTGTATCGCTCGCTTCTCAGGAACTCCATGCGCATCGGTGTGGACACGGGCGGAACGTTCACGGATTGCGTCGTTTTCGACGGCGCGGAAATCCGCATCCTCAAAGTCTTTTCGACGCCTGACGACGCGGCGCGCGGAATCTTGGAAGGCGTCGAACAATTGCGCCGCGAATTTCTTCGGGCGAGCGCAGCCGAAAAAAGAGGCCGCGTCCAAAGGGCGGAGCCGTTCGCTTTGGTCCACGGCACGACGGTTGGGACCAACAGCCTGCTCGAGCGGCGCGGCGCGCGTGTGGCGCTGGTCACCACGGCCGGCTTCGAGGACCTGATCGAAATCGGCCGGCAGAATCGCCCGCGCCTCTACGACCTGAACGTCCAACGCGAATCGCCGCTCGTTCCCCGCGCCCTGCGATGGGGCGTGGCGGAGCGAACCGCCGCCGGCGGCAAGATTCTGCGCCGGCCGGCCGCACGCGAACTGCACCGGATTCGAAACCTCATCCAAAAATCCGGCGCGGACTCGGTCGCGCTCTGCCTTCTGTTTTCTTTCGCCAATCCCGCCAACGAACGGATCGTGGCGCGAGCACTCCGCCGGCTGGGCCTTCCGCTTTCGGTCTCGCACGAGATTCTTCCCGAGTTCCGCGAATACGAACGGCTTTCGACGGTGGTCCTCAACGCCTACCTCGCGCCGCGCATGGGCGCGTATCTCGCGAGCCTCGAGCGCGGTGTCCGGAAACAAGCCGGCCCATCGCGCGGGCAGGTCTACGTGATGCAATCGAGCGGTGGAATTTCCACCGCCGCGCGCGCGGCGCGCGAGCCGGTGCGCACCATTCTCTCCGGCCCCGCGGGCGGCGTGGTGGCGGCGGCGTGGCTGGCGAAAAGTCTCGGCGTTCGCCGCGCCATCAGTTTTGACATGGGCGGAACGTCCACCGACGTCTGCCTGCTCGACGGCCCGCCGCGAACCACGCACGAAACGACGCTGGCAGGACTGCCCGTAGCCGTTCCGGTCCTGGACGTTCA
>JAHEKS010000177.1 GCA_024638215.1 Acidobacteriota bacterium
CCTGCTCCCGGGCGTCTTGGGTGTGGCGCTGGCGCTGTGGCTCAACGGGCTGCTCCCGCTGGTGACGGGTCTGGCCGATTCCGGCAGCATGCCCAAAGGACTGGATTGGCCGGTGCTGTTATTTGCGTTGGGGCTTTCGATCGTTTCCGGCATCCTTTTCGGAGTCGCGCCCGCCCTGCGAGCCTCGTCACTGCATCTGGTCCAGGATCTAGCCCCCGGCTCGCGGGCCACCAGCGCGAAGGTAGGAGCTTCGCTGCGTGACGCCCTGGTGGTAGGCCAAGTGGCCGTATCGCTGGTGCTGCTGGTCGGCGCCGGCCTCCTGATTCGCAGCCTCGCCCGCCTGGCTGCGACTAATCCCGGTTTCGAAGTCCAGCACCTGGTGACGGGGGAAATCCAGTTGTTGGCAAGCCAGTATCCGGAGCCAAACCAGCGTATCCTGTTCTTCGACGGCCTGCGCGAGGACTTCGCCGCTCTACCCGGTGTGAAGGGCGTCGGGTTCATCTGCCACTTGCCGATCCGCGATCCCTACGGCAACTGGCCGGCTTGGGACACCGCCCACCCTCCGGCGGACCCGGCCAAGCGGCAACTGTCACACAAGCGCATCGTGCTGCCCGGCTATTTTGATGCCGTCCGAATCCCGCTACTCGCGGGGCGTGACTTCGGGAAGGAAGACCGCAGGAACGCCCCGCTCACAATGATCATCAACGAGCTGATGGCGCGGAAGCTGTTCCCTGGCCGTAATCCGCTCGGGCAGCGGGTATCTGTGGACCTGGGCGGCCCCAAGCCGGCAGTCTTCGAGGTGGCGGGCGTGGTGGGGAACGCCCGCCTCAACTCCGTTGGCGACAGCGCACCCATGACGATGTACCTGTCATATTACCAGTTCCCGGAGTCAACCTTGCGGTTCGCGATCCGGACCAGTCAGGATCCGAAGTCGATCACCCGGATTGTGCGCAGAGCCGTCCGGGCGCGCAGCCCCGACATTCCCGTGGAGAAACTCGTAAGCATGGAAGAGATCCTCGGTGAGTCGCTGGCGCCGCAGCAAGTCACTGCCGTGACGCTTACGGCCTACGCGCTGGTTGCACTCTTGCTAGCCTCCATCGGCCTCTACGGCGTTCTGGCCTACTCCGTCAGCCGGCGAACGCACGAGATCGGTATCCGCATGACGCTGGGTGCAGAGCGGCGCGACGTGTTCCGGTTGGTCGTGGGCCAGGGAATGATTTTGACACTGATGGGCTTGGGGATAGGAATCGTGGGCGCCTTGGGCTTGACGCGTTTCTTATCCAGCATGCTCTATGGGGTGACACCAAGCGATCCGCTGACGTTCGCGAGCATGTCTCTTTTGTTGGCTGGCGTGGCGCTGCTGGCCTGCTACATCCCCGCGCGCCGAGCGACGAAGGTGGACCCCATGGTGGCGCTGCGGTACGAATGAATTTATTTGGCGATGGGGTGATTGAGTGATTTTGCGATTGCGAAATGCGGATTCGAGGCGACGTAGGAGAAACGGGAAGGGTCAGGTTTTCTTATTCGCCAAATCACCAAATCGCTAAATCACCAGATCGCTGGATGGCTCGATTCGAAGTGAGACGATGAGCACGCTGCTTCAGGACGTTCGCTACGGCTTGCGGAGGCTCGTGAAGAATCCCGGCTTCACGGCCGTCGTGGTGTTCACTTTGGCGCTGGGCATTGGCGCGACCTCGGCCATCTTCAGCGTCGTGTATGGCGTGTTGCTGCGCCCCTTGCCCTATCCAAGACCCGACCGGATTGCAAGCATCCGGGAGATGGCCGCGGACGGCCACCTGATGAATTTCACCGACATGAACTTCCGGGATCTGCGCGCCATGAACCACACCCTGGCGGGCATGGCGAAGGGGCGCAGCGACGTGGTTACGGTCTCGGGCGCCGGCGGGGCGGCGAGAGTGAATGTCGCCATGGTTTCGGGCGACTTCCTGCGCGTGATGGGAATCGAGCCCGTGCTGGGCCGCGGTTTTTCTCCCGACGAACTGCGCACCGGAGGAGCGCCCGCCGTGCTGTCGAGCTACGGCTACTGGAAGGAGCATCTCGGCGGTTCGAACGACCTCTCGTCCCTCAAGGTGGAAGCCGAGGATCATGTCTTTTCCGTCGTGGGTGTTCTGCCCCCCGGCTTCAGTTTTCCGGCGCACGCGGAACTGTGGTTTCCGGCTGACTTTTTCGGCGAAGAGAGCCCCAGCCGCACCTCACACAATTGGAACCTGGTGGTTGCCCGGCTGCGCGACGGCGTGACGCTCGGCCAAGCTCGCTCGGACCTCGCCGCGCTCGCCCACGAGCTATATCGCCAGTACCGGCCCAACATTGACATGACGGATGTCAGCATGGTTCCGTTGCGCGAAGCCCTTACCGCGAATGTGCGCCCGGCGTTGCTGATTCTGCTGGGCGCGGTTGGTTTCCTGCTTTTGGTGGGATGCGCCAATGTGGCCAATCTCCTGGTGGCGCGGGCTGCAGCGCGCGAACGGGAATTGGCCGTCCGCGCGGCCTTGGGAGCCGGCCGAGGCCGATTGCTGCAACAGTTCCTGGCGGAATCGCTCTTGCTTTCACTTGCCGGCGGCGCGCTGGGAACGCTGGTGGCGTATTGGGGCGTGACGGGCTTGCTGGCCTTGGCCCCGGCCAACCTGCCCCGCATCGAGGATGTCTCGGTGAACCTGCCGGTGCTCGTTTTCACCCTGGGTATTTCATTGTTGGCGGCGATCGGCCTCGGCATCATGACCGGCCTGCGGGCCACCGCCGCGGACCCGCAGAAGGCGCTCGCCGAAGGCAGCCGGGGCGGCGCCGGTTCAATCGGCTCGCGCCGGCTTGCCCGATTGCTGATCGGAGGGCAGGTCGCGGTCACGCTGGTGCTTTGGGCGGGCGCGGGGCTTTTGGGACGCAGCTTGCTGCGCGTGCTTTCCATTGATCCCGGCTTTCGCACAACGAATATCGTGACCATGGAGTTTGAGGTGCCGAATCTGCCCGGTGCATCCGACTTCCAGTTTGGCGATATCAACCCGCATCCGGGAAACTTTATGAAAACCCTCTTTGACCGGCTGCGCGCGATTCCCGGCGTCGAGGAAGTCGGCGGCGTCAGCGTTCTGCCGCTGGCTACTGGATTCGCGCCGGATGGAAAGTTTTTGCTCCTAAATCAGCAGCCCCAATTCAACCCGAACAAGCCGGAAGACTTCGCGCGCCTCGATCGCCTGTGGAACACGGCCCCAGGCGGCGAGGCGGACTATACCGTCGCCAGCCGGGACTATTTCAAGGCGCTGGGCATTCCCTTGCTTCGCGGCCGCCTGTTTGACGAGCGCGACACCGCCGATGCGCCCCACGTGGCGATTATCAGCGAATCGCTGGCTCGCGCCACCTGGCCGAACCCTGATCCGCTCGGCCGGACGATTGAGTTTGGCAACATGGACGGCGACATGCGGCTCCTCACCGTCGTCGGTGTGGTGGGCGACGTGCGCGAACGCACTCTGGAGAAGCCGCCGCAGCCCACGGTCTACGTCAACTACCTCCAACGGCTGCGTGGCGGGCGCGATTTCACGGTGGTGATGCGCGCCGCGGCGCCGCCCAAAGTCCTGCTGGGGGAGGCCCGGCGCATTCTGCGCGGGCTCGCTCCCGATGTGGCGCCCCGATTCCAGACTTTCCAAGACGTGTTTTCCGCCTCGCTCGGGGCGCGGCGATTCAATCTGACGCTGGTCGGCGTCTTCGCCGGAGCGGCCTTGCTGCTGGCAGCGGTCGGAATTTTCGGAGTGACGGCCTACTGGGTGTCGCAGCGCACGAGGGAAATCGGAGTGCGCATGGCGCTGGGCGCTGGAAAAGCCGAGGTTTTGCGCCTGGTTCTGCGCTCCAGCATGATCACGGTCCTGGCGGGCGTGGGCATCGGACTCGCCGGCACGCTGGCACTGACCCGCGCGATTCGGTCGCTGTTATTTGGCGTAAAGGCCACCGACCCGCTGACTTTTGCGGCGGTCGCGGTGATTCTGACCGCGGTCGCGCTGCTCGCGAGCTACCTTCCCGCGCGCCGGGCGACCAAGGTGGACCCGATGGTGGCGCTGCGCTACGAGTGAATTGATTTTGTGATTGGGTGATTGGGTGATCTTGCGATGGCGAAATGCGGACCCGATGGGAAATGGGAGACGTGAAAGGCGAGGTTGATTTTTCGCCAATTCGCTAAATCACTAAATCGCTAAATCACTGAATCACCAGATCACTAAATGGCTCGATTTGGAGTGAGACTATGAGCACGCTGCTTCAAGACGTTCGTTACGGATTCCGGATGTTGGGGAAGAACCCCGGCTTCACCGCCGTCGCCGTTTTGACGCTGGCGCTGGGCATTGGCGCCAACACGGCGATCTTCTCCGTCGTGAACGGCGTGCTGCTCAATCCGCTGCCCTTTGCGCAGCCGGATCGTCTGGTGGCGCTTTATTCGCGCACGCCCCATTTTTACCGGTCGTCTACTTCTTATCCCAATTTTCTCGACTGGGTGCGCGAGAACCGATCGTTTTCCGCCCTCGCCGCTTTTCGGGAAAACGATTACAACCTGACAGGGATGGGCGAGCCCGAGCGCGTGCCTGGGGAGATGGCCTCCGCCCGTTTCTTCTCAGTGCTCGGGGTGAAGCCGGTCATCGGCAGCGACTTCACGCCGGAAGAAGATCAGATTGGTGGCGCACCCGTGGCGCTGATCAGCGCCGGTTTCTGGGCACGTAAGTTCGGCTCCTCACCCGACGCGCTGGGCAAGCCGTTGACGCTGGACGGCAAGAATTACACCATCATCGGCGTCATTCCCGCCGGGTTTCACTACTGGGGATGGAACTTCCATCGCAGCGACGTCTACGTGCCCATTGGCCAGTGGGACAATCCCACGTTCCTCGACCGCCGCGCCGCAATGGGTATGAACGTGGTGGGACTGCTGAAGCCGGGCGTCACCTTTGAGCAGGCGAAGACCGAGATGGATGCGCTCGGACAACACCTTGCCCAAGAGTACCCGGCGGCCGACAAGGACACCGGCATCACCCTGATGCCGCTCAAGCAGAGCGTTGTCGGCGACATCCAGCCCTACCTGCTGGTGCTGCTGGCCGCGGTAGGCTTTGTCCTTCTGATTGCCTGCGTGAACGTGGCCAACCTCATGCTGGCGCGCTCGACGGGCCGGATGCGTGAATTCGCCATCCGCGTTGCGCTTGGCGCGGGCCGCGTTCGCGTCATCCGCCAACTATTGACGGAGAGTGTTTTGCTGGCGATGGCCGGCGGATTACTGGGCCTGCTGACGGCGACCTGGGGCCTGCAAGGTGCGCTCAAGATGCTGCCGGAGGCGCTGCCGCGCGCTGAGGCCATCCATCTCGATTCGCGCGTGATGCTGTTTACCTTTGCCGTTTCGGCGCTGGCAGGAATTCTGTTCGGACTCGTCCCCGCGCTCAAAACCTCCCGGGGTGACGTTCAGGAAACCCTCAAAGAAGGGGGCCGGGGAACAAGCGGCGCGCACCACCGCACCCAGAGCGTTTTCGTGGTGGCGGAGATGGCGCTGGCGATTGTCCTGCTGGCCGGCGCCGGGCTGATGATTCGCAGCCTGACCAAGCTTTGGAATGTGAATCCCGGCTACGACCCGAACAACCTGCTCTTTTTCTCGGTGTCTTTTCCACCCATCAAGTCTTCGGAAGCCATCCGAGCTTTTTGGCGGGAGTTGCAGAGCAAACTCGCGAGCACTCCGGGCATCAAGGCCGCTTCCCTGACTGTGGGTAGCCGCCCCATGCGCGGTGATTCCGAATTGCCCTTTTGGAAGGACGGGGAGCCCAAGCCGACGTCCCAAGCCGACATGAAGGATTCGCTTTTCTACATCGTGCAGCCGGGTTACTTGAAGGCGATGGGCATTCGCCTGGAGCGCGGACGTTTCATCACCGACGCGGACACCGAGAACACGCCTCCTGTGATCGTGATTGACGACCGCTTCGCGCAGCTCTATTTCCCCGGCCAGGACCCTATCGGCAAGCGAATTCACGTCGACATCCTGAACACCACCGAGGAAATTGTCGGCGTTGTCGGTCACATCAAGCAGTGGGGACTCGACGAAAACGCCTTCTCGCCCGTTCTGGCACAATGCTACTTCCCGCTTTCTCAGACTCCGGATCCCTTCGTTCCTCTGTTGGCAACCAACACGGGAGTTGTGGTTCGGACGGAGGGTCTGCCGCTCGCTCAGTTGGGCTCGATCCGGCATTCCTTGAGCCAGATCAACGGCCAGCTTGTGGTCTACGAGACGGAACCCATGGAGGGAATCATCTCCGATTCGCTCGGGGCGCAACGTTTTGCCATGATCCTGCTCGGGATTTTCGCCGCTCTGGCGCTGGTCATGTCCTGTGTGGGGATTTACGGTGTGATCTCCTATCTGGCCGGCCAGCGAACGCACGAAATCGGCATTCGCATGGCGCTGGGCGCCGGCCGCCCCGACATCTTCCGCATGGTCCTCGGACAGGCAACTCAAATGGCGCTTTTGGGCGTTGCCTTCGGCGTCGCGGGCGCTTTCGGGCTTACCCGGCTGATGGAAAAGATGCTTTTTGGCATCAGCCCCCACGATCCGCTGACCCTGGCTGCCGTGGCGTGCTTGCTCACCGTGGTGGCGCTGCTCGCCAGTTACATCCCGGCGTATCGCGCGGCGCGAGTTGATCCTATGGTGGCGTTGCGGTATGAATGAGTGTATTACGACAAAGGAGATGGACTATGGCCAAGACCGAACGCGTTCGTGAACCGGTCAAGAACCTTCCGGATCCTGTTTACCTGGCCCAACGCGCCGAAGCCGGCTGGAGGCTGGTGGCGTTGGAGTGGGAAAAGACCGCCGAAGGCGAGGGCCCGCAGGCGCCGGCATACCTGGAAGAGGTGCCTTATGGCCTGCGAATTGCCGAAGATTGTTATCACCTGGAAGAGAACTCGGAGGAATTGCGCGTCCTGATGCTGATGATGGAGGAAATCGTTCAGGACAATCCTTTGTCGAAAGTGGTGAGCGCGTTGAATGCCGCCGGCTTCCGCACCCGTCAGGGCCGGCCTTGGGACGCGGTTGCGGTTTTCAATATGCTGCCGCGATTGATCGAGGTCGGGCCGCGCATGTTTTCGAGCGAGGAATGGGAGCTTCGCCGGCGGCAGTTGTTTAAAGTGGTATAAGACGGCGCGGCGGTTTCGCCGCTTTCCGATCCGGTCGGCAAGCGGCCACTAAGCTTGATGGGTCATTTTAGGAATTCTGAATTCGAGGAGAGAACATGGAAACATCCAAACCCCAAACACAAAACACAGCAGGGCAACTGGAGGCACCGGCCTCCAACGGCCAGCCCCTCATCCAAATGGAGGCGGTCCGAAAAGTGTTTTACACTGATGAGGTGGAAACACACGCTCTGGCCGGCATCCATCTGGTCATCAAGAAAGGCGAGTACATTGCCATCGCCGGGCCGTCCGGCTGCGGCAAATCAACCCTGCTCTCGATCATGGGCTTGCTGGATACGCCCACGGATGGCAAGTACATCCTGAACGGCGAGCCCGTCGAGACGCTCAACCTTTCCGACCGCGCGCGCATCCGCAACCGGGAAGTGGGATTCATCTTTCAGAGTTTCAACCTGATTGGTGACCTGAACGTTTACGAAAACGTGGAGCTGCCGCTGACCTACCGCGGCATGCCCGCGGCGGAGCGCAAGAAGCGCGTGCTGGAGTCGCTGGAGCGGGTCGGCATGTCGCACCGCACCAAGCACTATCCTTCCCAGCTCTCGGGCGGCCAGCAGCAGCGCGTGGCGGTGGCGCGCGCCTTGGGAGGCAGCCCGTCCATCCTGCTGGCGGACGAGCCGACCGGAAACCTGGACTCGAAAAACGGCGAAGCGGTCATGGATCTGCTCCACGCCCTGCACGGCGAAGGCGCCACGATCTGCATGGTGACGCACGACCCGCGCTACGCCCGGCACGCCGACCGCGAAGTTCATCTATTCGACGGGCGCGTGGTCGAGGAGAGCCAGGCGAATTCCGAGGACATTATCTGACCTGGCCGGATGGGCGAACCTGTCACTTCCGCCGCCGAGAGGAGCAGGGAATGAGCGCCGGCCCGGCGCAATCGCGGCTCGCGTTCAGTTAGCTCCCGCCGCCCGCCGGCATGTTATAAAGGGTGGAGCATGATTATCCTGAAGAACATCGAAAAGTCCTATCCCGTGGGGCCAGGGAAGTATTACGTCCTGCGCCGCATTGACCTGGAAGTGAGAGAGGGCGAGTTCATCACCATCATGGGGCCCTCCGGGGCGGGGAAGTCCACGCTGCTCAGCATCATCGGCATGCTCGACGGCTCCTGGTCGGGCGAATACTATCTGCTGGAAAATGCCGTCCATGCGATGAACCTGAAGAAACGCGCCGAGCTTAACAAGAAATATATCGGCTTTGTATTTCAGCAATACCATCTCCTCGATAATCTGACTGTGGCCGAGAACCTCGACATCCCGCTTTCCTATCGCGACGTGAAATCTTCCGAGCGGCAGGGCATCGTCGCCGATACACTTGACCGCTTTCACATCGTGGGGAAGAAGGACCTCTATCCCAGCCAGCTTTCGGGCGGGCAGCAGCAGCTCGTCGCCGTGGCGCGCGCCGTCATCGCCGGCCCCAAGCTGATTCTCGCCGACGAGCCCACCGGCAACCTGCACTCGAGCCAGGGCAAGGAAATCATGGACCTCTTCAAGCGCCTCAACGAGGAAGGCGCCACCATCATCCAGGTCACGCACAACGAAACCTGGGCGGCCTATGGAAATCGCATCATTCAATTGCGGGATGGTTGGATGGTGAAAGAATGATGAATTCTGAAGTATGAATTATGAAGGTCCGGCCGGTTAAGGACGTACGAGTCGAGCTTGTTTGCCTTCCATCCGCCGCGAGCGCAAAGTTTTTTGTCAAAGACACCTGATCTTCTCGCATGGCTTCCGCCGCCGCGGCGCCCGCCGTGAGCCCGAGTCCCGGGTGTACCGATCTCACCTCTCGAACGCTCCAACCGGCCTCAACCTGACACGAGCACGGTTTGGAGTTAAGATAGTCGCTGGACAGGAACGCTTTGAAAGCACCCGCCGAAAACAACTCGCGTGTTCTGGTGGCCGATGACCAGCCGGACGTGCTGGAAGCGCTGCGCCTGCTGCTGAAGAGCGAAGGCTTTCAGGTCGAGACGGCCAACTCGCCCACGCGCCTTCTGGCGGAGCTTGAATCCAAGGACTTCGACCTTGTCTTGATGGACTTGAACTACGCGCGCGACACGACCTCCGGCCAGGAAGGTCTGGATCTGCTCACGCGACTTCAGGCGATGGACAGCACCTTGCCTGTGGTCGTGATGACCGCCTGGGGCAGCGTGCAAGTGGCGGTCGAGGCGATGCACCGCGGGGCGCGCGACTTCATCCAGAAGCCCTGGGACAACGCGCGGCTGCTGGCCATCATTCGCACCCAGATTGACCTGAGCCGCGCCCTGCGTAAGGGCGAGCGGCTGGAGGCGGAAAATCGCCTGCTGCGCGCCGAGGGCAGTCCCACCATGATCGCCGAGTCGCGCGCCATGCAGCCGATGCTCGAGTTGATGGCGCGCGTGGGGCCGTCGGATGCAAACGTCTTGATTACCGGCGAGCACGGCACAGGCAAAGAGGTCGTGGCGCGCACGCTGCACGCGCTCTCGACGCGCGCCGCGCAGTCCATGGTGGTGGTCAACACCGGAGCGCTGGCCGAAGGAACGTTCGAGAGCGAGCTCTTCGGCCACGTCAGGGGCGCGTTTACCGACGCCAAGATGGACCGCGCCGGGCGCTTCGAGCTGGCTGACCACGGAACTCTGTTTCTCGACGAGATCGCCAACGTGCCTCCCAATTTGCAATCCAAACTCCTGCGCGCCATCGAGTCCGGGGAATACGAACGCGTGGGCGCGTCA
>JAHEKS010000178.1 GCA_024638215.1 Acidobacteriota bacterium
CCGTTAGCGTCTTCCTGCGTCTGGGTCATTGTGGAGTACCGAGGACTTATTGTCCAGCCCTCGCGAGCACGCAGCCAAGGGGGTCTGCGCTAGGTAACCCACACGACCGGTAGGTAACACTTGAGCGCGCACACATGACAATCCGTCTGTCATTTAACTGCCCTAAATTGAATTACTTGAGAGTGGTTGCCGAGGCGACTTTGTAGCGGTGTCTGGCGCAAGAATTGCTCAGCCAAAAACAGACACTCGAGAGGCAGTCTATGGCCAAGGCAAAGGCCGGACTCAAGAAAGTCATTGTGGGCAAGTATGTCTGCCCGGAGACGGACGAGCTGGTACCGGTCTCTTCGCTTCATCCGCCGCCAGATATGGATTGCCCGCTGATTATCGAACAGTGCCCGGCTTGCGGCGAACAACACGAAGTAAGCTGCGACGACCTGCTGGAAGCGGAGGAGTCGGACTTGAAGTGACCGAATAGCCCGAAGCAAGCCCGCAACCGGAGCGTCAAAGGCGTTTGCATCCGTGACCTATCATGGCCGCAGTTCTACTGACTGATCGAAGCGCGGATTTCTGTCCCGCCGGCGCGAAGAGTTTGAACCCTTCGCGCAAGTATTTCATACCTTACACGGCTATTCATCGGAAACCAATCCCTGGGCTGTCATTGTCATCTGGGGACGAGGGAATCCCGAGCTTGGCATTTTATCTAGTACGAATAGGAACGCTGCACGAACCCCCGCTTCTGTCCGTCAGCCGATGGCGAAGCCCGGGCAAATCGGGGAAGCCGAAAGGGTCCCGGGGGATAAGAGGGGCGCATTCAGTCCGCGCGTGTCTCCGGCCTCACAATGAGACCGCGCCGACGGAGTGCGTTCAAGATTCCATCCCGACCGGCCGCAACAGAAACTTGGCCGGCCCCCTGAACCTCCTGTGCCTGAGTCGGTTGTCCCTTCTTGAGGAGAGGAACTCTTTATGCAGGTAACCGAAAAGATCAAGGCCAGCAAGAACCCTTTCGAAGCCGCCCTGCAGAACTTTGACTTGGCGGCGAACATGCTTGAGCTCGATCCCAACATCCGGCAAATCATCAAGTATCCCGAAAGGATCCTCCACGTGTCACTCCCGGTGCGGATGGATGACGGCCACATCCACCGTTTCGAGGGTTACCGAGTCCAGCACAGCACGGCGCGAGGCCCGGCCAAAGGCGGGATCCGATTTCATCCCAACGTGACGCTCGACGAAGTCAAAGCCCTGGCGACGTGGATGACCTGGAAATGCGCAGTGGTGAACATTCCCTATGGCGGCGGCAAAGGCGGGGTGACTTGCAGCCCGAAGGAGATGTCTCAGGGAGAGCTGGAGCGGATGACGCGGCGATACGCTGCCTCGATTCTCCCGCTGATTGGCCCGGAACAAGACATCCCCGCACCGGATGTCTACACCAATTCCCAGACGATGGCCTGGATCATGGATACCTACAGCATGACCAAAGGCTATCCGATTCCCGGGGTAGTGACTGGGAAGCCCATAGCGCTCGGTGGGTCGCTGGGCCGTAATGAGGCCACCGGACGCGGCGTGTACTACACGACGTTGTCCGCCGCAGAGCATCTTGGAGTTCCGGTCAAGGGCGCGAAGGTTGTCGTGCAGGGATTCGGGAACGCCGGCTCGATTGCTGCCCAGCTTCTTCACGGCGCGGAAGCGTGCGTGATCGGTGTCAGCGATTCGCGGGGCTGCATTTACAATCGAAACGGCTTGGATGTTCCAAAGCTCATCACGTACAAGGAAAAAACCGGCCAGGTGCTCGGATTCCCAGGTGCGGAAGAAATCCGTCCTGATGAATTGCTGGGGCTGGAATGCGGCATCCTGATCCCGGCTGCTCTTGAAAACGCCATTGACGGCGACAACGCGCGCACGATCAAGGCAAAGATCGTGGGTGAGGCCGCCAACGGACCGGTCACTCCGGAGGGCGACTTGATTCTCGAAGACAAAGGCGTCTTCTTGATCCCGGACATCCTGTGTAACGCCGGCGGCGTCACCGTCTCCTACTTCGAGTGGGTGCAGGACGAACAGCACTTGTTCTGGGAAGCCGCGGACGTTTACAACCGGCTTGAACGGGTGATGAAGACGAGCTTTGCCGAAGTCTTGAAGATCCATCTCGATCGCAAAGTGAGCATGCGCATAGCCGCCAACATGCTGGGCGTCGGGCGGGTCGGCGAGGCCGTGAAACTGCGCGGCCTTTATCCCTGATTCATTCCCAGGTTGGCGCTTGAAGGATACGAAACTGACGGCAAGGCGGGCAGGGAGGTTCTCGGACAGAACACGCTCCCTGCCCACGCCTACTGGACCACCTGGGGCGGACTGCAGGGCGCACGGTAGCTCGGCCGGGAAAATCATTTCAACGGAGGCAATACGATGAGCACCAAGGCGGCTGACTTGGCCGGGCCCGGCATCGGGGATTATGCCGAGCTTGAGAAGATCCTGCCGCAGGATTATTCCTCACTGCTGTCCCGCAAGGAAACACAAAAGGCCATCTGCGCGGTGAAGGCCTACATCGAAGAGCACCTGTCGAAGGAGCTCAATTTGATGATGGTCACCGTGCCGCTGATCGTGGACGTCGAGAGCGGCGTCAACGACATGCTCGACCGCGACGGCTCGCGCACGCCCATCCAGTTTCACATTTCGAACGATTACAACAAGCACCCGGTGGACGCGCAGGTCGTGCAGGCCGCCACCAAGTGGAAGCGCGTCGCGCTGCAGCAGTTCGGCATGCGCCCCGGCGAAGGTTTGTGCACCGACATGCGCGCCGTGCGCAAGGACTACTTCCTCGATCACGACCACAGCGCCTACGTGGACCAGTGGGATTGGGAGCGAGCCATCACCAGCGAGGACCGCAACCTCGAATTCCTCAAAGAAATCGTGAACAAGATTTGGAAGGTCCTCGTTAATGCCGAGAAATTCGCGCAGGATCTTTTCCCGCAATTGAAGTCGCCGAAGTATCCCAACCTGCCGGAGAGACTCACATTCCTGCACGCGGAGGACATCCTCGAGAAATTCCCCGACCTTCCGCGCAAGCAGCGCGAGACGAAAATCCTCCGGGAGTATCCTGCGATTTTCATCATCGGCATTGGCTGGCCGATGGCCGATGGGTACCCGCACGAAATGCGCGCCGCCGATTACGACGACTGGGTCACGGAAACGAAATCCTCCGACGGCCGCGCGATGCACGGATTGAACGGCGACATCCTGGTTTGGAATCACGTCACGCGCCGCCGGCACGAGCTGAGCTCGATGGGCATCCGCGTCAATCCCGAAACGCTGCGGAAGCAGCTTGAAATGACGGGCCAGAAAGACTTCCTGAAGTTTCCCTATCACCAGGCCATTTTGAAAAATGAAATCCCGCTCTCGATTGGCGGAGGCATCGGCCAATCGCGCACGCTGATGCTGCTGCTGCGCAAAGCGCATCTCGGAGAAGTGACGGTGAGCGTGTGGCCGAAAATTCTCAAGGAGATGTGCGCGCGCAAAAACATTCACGTCCTGGAATAGCCTCACTTTTTTTGATCCGCGAACGGCAAAGTCCTGCGGCCTAAAAAATCGAAAGCCCATCGGGCCCAAAAAAACTGTGTCAGTAGTGTCAGCAGTGTCACGGGTATCACCGGGATTCTTTGCCGCCGGGCGATACGGACAAAATGTCGCTGCGGCCCCGCAATTTGGCCAGTGGGAGTGAGTTTCCAAACCCGCGCCCTTGGAGTGCGGTCTGTCAGCTGACGGCTTGCTCCCACCTTACCCGCCCGGCGAGCGGTCCTCTCGCGCAGCCGGAGTTGCAACGAACGGCTCCCGCTTTCGCATCCGACGTGTTCTCGCAAGCAAAAGCAATCACGCGGCACCGCGCCTCGCCCCGGGAAAAGCGTCGGCAAACCGCCGCTCTCCGGCCCTATTCCCTAAGGTAGACAGCTCCCCAAGACGAGGTCGCTGATGCAGCCGGGTTGGCGCAAGCCTTCAAGCCTCCTCCCCGAAGGCGCAAGAAAGACCCGCGAGGGACGTGCGCCCGCCGATTTCGCCCACGACATTTCGTCACCTGCAATTAATCATCTGGGTGATATCCTGCCGCGATCCTAACGCGCGGACCGCGAGCATCACATGCCGCGCGCCATTTGAGCTCCGCGTATGGCGCACGAAACCGAGCTTAACGTCAACGTCACGGAAGACGACCTTCGGGCGTACTTCGGCCGGAATGCCGACTACTATCTCTCGGCGTGGCGCGCCGAAGAATCGCCAAATCCTCTCAACCTGCCATAACCTTCCCTAGGATCATCCTCTGCATCCAGCGAGGCATGAGGCGGTCCAAGAGCACCATAGTCGAATTGAAGAACCCAGGCACGCGGCTCGCTTTAGGTCGCAACATGGCAAGGAGACCAGCCTTTGCGACGGCCCTAGGTTTCATCGTCATTATCTTGAGAAGGAGCGAAGATCTCTGGCCGGCGATGTCCCCAAACGAGGTAGCCGAAGGTCCCGGACACAGCGTCGTAACCGATACGCCATGAGGCGCCAGTTCCCGGTGAAGCGCCTCTCCCAGGAGAAGGACGTAGGCCTTGGTTGCAGCGTAAGCGGCATATCCAGGCACCGCCTGGTAGCCGAGGAGGCTGGCGACTAACAGGATGTGTCCACCTCGCCGCTCCGCCATGCCTCGGCCGAAAACGTGCGTTAGTTCCGTCACGGCCATCATGTTCAGGCGCATCATCTCTGTTGTCTTCTCCAACGACTGATCGAGGAAACCGCCGTAAATGCCAAATCCGGCGTTATTGACGAGGATCTCGATCGCAATGCCGCGGGCATCAAGATCTGCTTTCAATTCCGTGCCGGCCCCCGCGCGTGAGAGATCCATGCCAATCACTGCCACCTCGACCGAGTGCTTCTTCCGAAGCTCTTCCGCCAATGTGTCCATCGGTTCAGTTCGACGCGCAACCATAACAAGATTGGCATTCCGCTCAGCCAGAAGCTTTGCGAACTCAATCCCGAACCCACTCGACGCCCCAGTCACCAATGCCCACTTTCCGCGTAAGTTTTTCGTCGTGTTCTCCATTCTCCTAAAACGCGAACTGAATACGCCCTCCTCAGGCTATTCGCCCGCCTGCCGCTACGACGGAAAGCAGCGGCCAAAGGCAAGCAACAACTTGGGTGAACCATGAATCTGAATCTTGCGCGTGAGCAGGGCCCAGACGAGATTCGCCTCTTTCCGCAAAAAGCGGAGCCAGGTGCCGCTGTCGGCGGTCACTCTCAGGTTCGCTTTGCCCGCGTGACCTTCTGAAACTTGCAAGGTCTGGCCGCGAATCACGACGGTTGCCTTCACTTCCTCCTGGCCTGTGAAAGTAAAGTGATAGGTTGCGTCCAGACCCGCTGATTTGCCGGGCTGGAACGCGAACGACATCCCTCGCAGAAAGTCACGAATGGTGCCTTGCCCAGCGAGCCCGTTCGACACCCGCTTCGTCTCTTTGTGCGGGAAGCGGCGGGCAACGTAGTCCTCGGCATCGGAATTGGGAATCACATAAACGGTTTCCGGTTTGTTCTGGAGTGGCCGAACGACGTCTTCAAGGTACCGCTTGCGGTCGGTGAGAAACGGGGCGAGCACATCCTCGCCCGCCGGGCAAACCGCCATGCAATAGGCCGCCTTATAATTGGCGCCAAACGACAGGCTCTGCCACATCGAGACCGTCTCCGCGGCCGTGACTTTTTGCCGGTACTCGCGGGCGCTGCCGCTCGCCGCAATCTTTTCGACCCAGTCGTTGAATCCGCCCATGAACTCGCGATAGTTGTGCGTGTAGCAGGCCGAAAAGTTAAACTTGCCGTCAGGACTGATGGCTCCCGTGGGACAGGCAGCAACGCACAGCTTGCATTCGAGACAAGGGTTGTAAGCGACCGGACGCGAGTAGTCGCTGACCTTGGCGTCAACCAAAACGGTGCCTAGAAGGATAAAGTTGCCGAACCTCGGGTGAATCACGTTGCGATGGATTCCCATCTGCCCCAAGCCAGCGGCGACAGCCACCGGCTTGTGGGATATCACCCAGATCTTTGATCCCCAGCAATCGGCTTCCATGGGGAAACCGGCGGCTCCGCCGTTGATCGCGCCGATACCCATCCGCTCCAGGGCGGCCACGATTCGCCGCGCCACGTCGTTGGTCTCGTCGGTCGTGTGGTGGAATTCCAAATTGGCAATCGAGCGGCCAGGCGTCCGGATATTCTCCCGGTTCATGCGGCAGACAAAACTAATGAGCGTTTTCGTCCTGGGGAAGACGGCATCAATCTCGGTCCTTTGGTCGGCTATCTCGGGCCGGTCGCTCTCCACGAAGCCGACGTCGTCGGCTCCCGCGTCGAGGCACACCTGCCGGAGCCAGGCAGCATCAAGGATGGAAGTGGGTCGTAAGCCTCCGTTAAGGGCGCGGTCCTCGTAAAAGTGTTTGACGGTCGGGTGTTCAGTGAGTTGCGGCATCACGTTCTCCTTTCAATTAGATGTATATACATCGTTATGGCTCCAAAAAAAATCACGCGGGCAACGATAGGCGCGTCACTTCCATTAATGATCCGCTCAATCGGGCCATGGTCTTCTCGCCGAGGGCTTTTTGCACACGGTCCTGCGCCCGCTTCCAGTGGGGCAGGGATTGCTCGAACTTCGCTCGCCCAGCCGGGGTCAAACCGAATATCCGGAGCCGCCGATCACCGCCCTCTTTCGCCTGAACCCAGCCCCGTTTCTTTAAGGGCGCCAGCATCCGCGTCAAGGAGGTCGAGTCCAAGGCCAACAACTTGCCCAACTCCCCTTGAGGGATTTCGCCCGTAAGATTCAGCGCCATCAGCAGGGTGAACTGGGTTACCTCAATGCCGTCGTGCTGCAGTTCCCGGTTGTAGAGCCGGGTCACCGCCCGGGCCGCACGCCGCAGATTAGCGCAGGTGCAAGGCAACAGGGGCAGCGGAGTCCGGGATTCAACAGCTTTCTCTCTCATACTATATGCATATACATCTGTCCTTGAGATTTGTCAAGTTGACTATTCTCGACCCCGCCAGCGCTAGCCACGACAGGCCTTTCGTGTCGAGGGCGGTTGCGCCCAGGGTCATCGAATGTTGCACGGCATTTCACTGCGGGCGATGAGAGCACTCGCCGGCTGGCGCAGACCTTTCAGGTCTGCGCCAGCCGGCGCTGGATTCTTCCCGAAGACCGCGCCGCCCTGATTCATCGCGGCGAGGAGGAATGGGACGAAGCCACCAAACCCTAGTCGCGGCCCTGCTGCTGCGGCGTCTGGCCGTCGTCTCGGCGCGGCGAGCGCAACCGGCCGAGCTGTGATAAAATATTCTGCTTCGCCGAACACAAGGCATTTCTATTGAGGGCATCATGGCATCACCGCCTGTTCGCAAAATAGATACACCGGTTTCCACGGCCATCGAGCTGAAGCTCGCGCACAGCCCCGACTCCGACGACGCTTTCATGTTCTACGCCCTGGCCACCAAGCGCCTCCGCACGCGCAAATTCAAGTTCACCCACGTGCTGGAGGACATCGAGACCCTCAACCAGAAAGCCAACGACGAGGTTTACGACATCACCGCGCTGTCGTTCCACGCCTACGCTTATCTCGCCGACCGCTACGTGCTGCTGCCTTCCGGGGCGAGCTTTGGCGACCGCTACGGGCCCATCGTCGTCGCCAAGGGACCGCTGCGGGCAAATGGCCTGAAGAAGAAACGCATTGCCGTGCCCGGCAAACGGACGACCGCCTATCTGGTCCTTCAGATTTACGAGCCCGAGTTTGAGGCTGTCTTCACTCCCTTCGACCGCATCCTGGAGACCGTCAGCCGCGGTGACGCGGACGCCGGCGTGGTCATCCACGAAGGCCAGTTGACCTTTGCGCGCGAAGGCTTGAAGAAGATCGTGGACCTGGGCGAGTGGTGGCACCAGGAGACCGGTCTGCCGCTCCCGCTGGGCGGCAACGCCATCCGGCGGGCGCTCGACCCGGCGGTGCGGCAGAAAGTGGCCAAGCTGCTGCATGACAGCATCCGCTACAGCCTGGACCACCGCGAAGAAGCCCTGGCCTACGCCCTGCAGTTCGCGCGCGGGCTGGATACGGCGACGGCCGACCAGTTTGTTTCCATGTACGTGAACGATTGGACGCTCGACTACGGCGAGCGCGGACGCCTGGCCGTCCAGACGCTGCTCGACCGCGGGTTTGAAAAAGGCGTCCTGCCCAGCTCCGTCAGGGCGGAGTTCATCGAGTAAGACTCTCCCTTCCGGTTTCGCGACCGGGCTCGCTCGCCTGCGTGGAAGGGCGCAGAAGTTCCTGTCTGAGCTCCACAATCTGCGGCAATGACGGTTCGAATTCAAGACCAGGTGAAATGACCACTACCACGAAAACCTCGCGCATTCCTTTCACGCCCATCCAGAGGAAAATCCTTCTGACGCTCGCGAGCGTCGTCGGACTGCGCATGTTGGGCCTGTTTCTGGTGTTGCCGGTCTTTACGCTCTACGGACTGAGATTCACGTCTTCCCACTTCCTGGTGGGCTTTGCCTTCGGGTCCTACGGCCTGACCATGGCCATTCTGCAGATTCCCCTGGGCCGCCTCTCGGATCGCATCGGGCGTCGTAAAGTGCTGATGCTCGGCATGACGTTGTTCAGCTTGGGCTCGTTCATCTGCGCGGTGCCGCACTGGTTCCCGCACGGGATGCAGATCGGTGTGTTGATCGCGGGCCGCCTGATTCAGGGCGGCGGCGCGATTGTTTCGGTGGCCTTTGCCACGGTCGCGGACCATATCGAAGCCGAGAACCGCTCCACCGCCATGGCGGTGCTCGGGATTCCAATCGGTGCGGCTTTCATCGTGGGGATTATCGCTGGGCCCATCATTGCCGGATGGCTGGGGACGGCAAGCCTCTTCTGGCTGACGGGTTTTCTTGGGCTGGGGACGGACTTCCTTCTCGCTTCTTATTTGCCCGAGGCGCCGCCCAAGGGCGGCGAGCCTGCGCCGCTCGGTGAGGTTTTCAAGAATCTCCGCCTGCTGGCCCTGGACGGCGGCGGCTTCCTCATGAATTTCTTCATGGCCACCTTCTTTTTCTACTTCCCGCTCATCGTCACCGGCGAGCATCACGTCGGGATGAAGCACTATTACGAGATTCTGCTCCCCATGATTTTCATCAGCGCCGTCACTATGTTCGGCTTTACGCGCGGCGCCGACAAGGGCTGGGCGGCGCAACTGGCCGCGATCGCTTTCCTCCTCTTTCTGCCGAGCTCCTTGCTCCTCTTCAGCCCTTCGACTTTGGGATTCAGTTCGAAAACCCTGGCGGCGGTGCTGGTGGGAGGCACGCTGTTCTATATCGGTTTCACGGGGCTTGAGCCGATTCTTCCTTCGCTGGTGAGCAAGTCGGGGCCGGAGAACGCCTACGGAACTTCGCTCGGCGCCTACAACAGCGCCCAGTTCATGGGAAGCTTTGTGGGCGGATCGGTGGCCGGGGCGCTGGCGCGCTTTTCCCCCGTCCACGTCATGGCAACGCTTGTGGTAGCTTCTGTGGTGGGATTCCTGCTGATGTTGATCAAGCCTCGGACCTAAGCCGTCATTCCTTCCCGCGACGCCTAATAATCCGCAGCCAGAGAATCGCCCCCGTACGCTTCTTCACTCGCATTCGCCTGCCCGCCTGCGGCGCGGTTGTGCCCGAAAAACAAAACGGGCGGCGCAGAGGTTGTTGCCTCGCTCGCCGCCCGTCTGGGTTGATTCCTTGCGCTGGCTGGCCGGGCCTATCCGGCCCGCGTTATTTCTCTGCGCTTACTGGGTGCACGCCGGGTCGCTCGGACTCGCCGCCTTGCAGGCCGCAATCGCCGCCGCCGTTGCAGCGTCCGCCGCCGCCGTCGCCGCCTGCGCTTCCGCCGTCGCCGCGTTCGCCGC
>JAHEKS010000442.1 GCA_024638215.1 Acidobacteriota bacterium
CCAGTGGACGAAATTCGATGAAGTGCCTGCCTCCGGAAAAGACAACGGCGCGAACGGGCTCGACTGATCCGTTGATGGGCAGATCATCTACACATCGGGCTCTTCCTCGGGGGGGGACGACATTTGGAAGGTCGCAACGACAGGCGAAGGTCAGGAGCGACTGACACCCCCGACTGAACACGGTGTACCTTACCAGGCACTTTCAGCTTGCGGCGACGGTAAACACTTTGTCGTTTCTTCCATTCAGGGAGGCGGCATGAAAGTCTTCCGAATGGACATGGACGGGTCGAATTTCATGCAATTGACAAAAGGCAACGCTGACCCGTCGTCGTCTTGCTCGCCGGATGGGAAATGGGTCGCCTACACGTCCGTTCAAGGCGGCAATTACAGAATTCTGAGAGTAGGCATCAACGGCGGCGAGCCCGTTCAGTTAACGAGCAAGGGATTTGCGGGATTTCCGGTCATCTCTCCGGACGGAAAGTGGATCGCCTGCCTTCATGCCTCTGGCCCGCAGAATTTTGCGGATCTGGGAGTTCTACCGGCGTCGGGCGGTGCCATTGTAAAGACCTTCCCGATTTCGAACTTCATGAATCAGTGGAGCGCCTTCCATTGGACACCCGACGGGCGCAGCATCACTTACCTGCGATTGGCAGGCAACGTCTCGAACATCTGGAGCCAGCCGCTGGAAGGCGGCCCGCCTAAACAGTGGACCGATTTCAAAAGCGACTTGATTTTCAACTTTGCTTGGTCGCCCGATGGCAGAAAACTCGTTCTCTCCCGCGGCGTCGACAATTCTGATGTCGTCATGATCCGCAACTTCCGGTGAATACGAAAACGATTTCTCATTACCGGATTTTGGAGAAGCTCGGCGCGGGCGGGATGGGTGTGGTCTTTAAGGCCAAGGACGCCACGTTGCACCGCCAGGTATTCTATCGTGGCTGCGCTTGACCCACGTTCAGCGCAAGAGAGCGAGCCGCGTGGGCTGCCCCTCCTGCCACGAAGGCGATGCTGGAAGCCGGCGGCTAGATGATTTTCAGTTTCCTGGCGACCTGCTCCAGGATGCCGAGCGCGCGCGTCAGTTCTTCCTGCGTGTGCGTCGCGGTGACGATGGTGCGGATGCGCGCTTTGCCGTGCGGCACGGTGGGAAAGCCGAGGCTCTGCGCGAAAACGCCTTCGGCGAAAAGCTGGCGTGAGAACTCGTGCGCCAGCGCCGCGTCGCCGACGATGACCGGGGTGATGGGCGTTTCGCTGACGCCGGTGTTGAAGCCCAGCTTCTGCAAGCCCGCCTTGAAAAACTTCGTGTTGGTCCAAAGTTGTTCGACGAGCTGCGGCTCCTCGTCCAGGACTTCAAATGCCGCCAGGCACGTGGCCGCGACCGAAGGCGGGTGCGAAGTCGAGAACAGGAACGGCCGCGCGCGGTGATAAAGGAATTCGATGGTGTCGCGCGTGGAGCAGACGTAGCCGCCCAGCGCGCCGATGGCTTTCGAGAGCGTCCCCACCTGAACGTCCACGCGCCCGTCGAGTCCGAAGTGGTCCACGGTGCCGCGGCCGTTCTTGCCCAGCACGCCCGACGAGTGCGCGTCGTCAATCATCATGATGCAGCCGTACTTTTCCGCCAGCGCGACCAGCGCGGGCAGCGGCGCGATGTCACCTTCCATCGAGAACACGCCGTCGGTGATGAGCAGCTTGCGCCCCTCGTGGCCGGAGATTTCCTTCAAGATTTTCTCGCAGGCGTCCACGTCCTTGTGCGGGAACACTTTGATTTCGGCGCGCGACAGCCGGCAGCCGTCAATGATCGAGGCGTGGTTCAGTTCGTCGGAGATGATGATGTCTTCTTTCGTCAGCAGCGCCTGCACCGTGCCCGCATTGGCAGTGAAGCCGGACTGGAAAACCACCGATGCTTCCACATTCTTGAACTGCGCGATTTTTTCTTCCAGCGCCATGTGCAGCGACATGGTTCCGGCAATGGTGCGCACCGCGCCCGAACCCACGCCGTACTTCTCGATGGCTTCGAGGGCGCGCTTCTTGAGCTTGGGATGAGTGGTCAGGCCGAGATAATTGTTGGATGAAAGATTGATGACCTGGTGGCCGTCGAAGCGCGCCACCGGTAGCTGCTCAGTCTCAAGAATCCGCAGTCGTTGGTAAAGTTTCTGCTCGCGCAGCTTGTTTAACTCTTCCGTCAAATATTGCAATTGAGCTTTGGGCATGATTTCACCTGCCTGATGATTTTGAATTATGAATCAGTGCTGTCCCAATGTTGGTTTCGAAATTTCCTTTAAGTTCATGTAAGGCCGTAAGTTGGGTGCCAAGATGAGCAAAATCGATTTGAATCCGGATATATCCTTGCGGCATTCCAAGAGCTGCCGAGGGATAGGGGATGAACAGTGGCCGCACGATTTTTGCTCAGTTGATGGACCGACTTCCGCTGGCCGAGTTTCGCCGCTGCGTGGAACGCTATCACGGCGACTACAAGGTGCAGAGTTTCTCCTGCCTGGATCAATTTCTCTGCCTCGCCTTCGCGCAGTTGACTTACCGCGAGAGTCTGCGCGACATCGAGACCTGCCTGCGCGCGCACCGGCCGCAGCTTTATCACATGGGCTTTCGGGGCTCGAGCTCTCGCTCCACTTTGGCCTACGCCAACGAACACCGCGACTGGCGCATCTACGCCGATTTCGCGCAGA
>JAHEKS010000179.1 GCA_024638215.1 Acidobacteriota bacterium
ACTCCGCGCGTGGAAGAAGCGGTTGAGAAAAGCGGGGTTCGAAGCGGCCTCGTCAATGTCATGACAACGCACACTTCTTCCGGCCTGTTGGTGACCGAAGGCATTCCGTGCCTCGAGGAAGATATCCTGACTCACTTCGCGCGCCTCTTTCCGGAGGATGAGAATTACCATCACCGCCGTTATCTCGATTATGATGGCCGGCTGGGTTTCAACGCCGACGCACACCTGAAGAGCGTCATCGGCGGCATCAGTTGCAGTTTCCCCATCGAGGGTGGCAAGATGGTCCGCGGTTCGCGTCAGACGATCTATTTTATGGAGTACGACGGCCCGCTCGAACGGACTTATCTGGTGCAGATCATGGGGGAATAAAGCGGCTGCCAGTTGCCATTCCTAAGGAGGAATCTTCGGCCGGATATGCGCTGTGAATCTCGTTATGAGTCTGCGCGGATTAGGGCCTGCGCGAGGGCGATTACCGACCAGATTCCCTCTGCCCTACGAATTTGTCTCACGGGGGATTGTCCCAAATTTGGAGTGAACCCCTGAATTGGCAGATGGACTGCACCCTTGAAATGAGACAGTTCTGATGGGCACACTTTGCACAGGAAAAGAGGTGCAAAGTGAAGCGGAAGCGATACTCACGGAAGTTGCAGCGGATGGCGGTTGAGCGCACGCGGACCTGTGACGACGTGGAGGCGTTGGCCCATGAATTGGGGGTGACGCGACGATGTCTCTACAAGTGGCGCAGGAAACTGGAAGTAGTTGAGCCAGGAGAAGAGGCCGCGCGACCGGGCACCCGGGCCGCCTTCCACCGGCGGGAGAACGAACAGCTCAAGCGACCGCTGGCGGAGAAGACGCTGGAGGTGGATTTTTTCAAAGGTGCCTTGCAAAAAATCGAGGCTCGACGCCAGCGGAGCGGCGATTCTGGCGAGACGGCATCTACGACCAAATCCGGGAAATGATGTCGTTGCAAGGCAGCCTTCTACGACCTCGATTGGCAAAAGGCCGCCCATCAATTTGACCTCGCCATGGCGCACCGGCATATCCTTCGCACACGGCCGCGTAGAGGTTCGAAACTCCACGGGTCTGTCATCTCTCCGGCAACGGTCCCGCGCTGTTAGGGTTGTATCGCTTCGACCAGATCCTCCCATATCTTCCAGGGGTCGGTCTCCGTCTTGGGCCCCTGCTCCGTGAAGTTCATCAGTTCGTTGCCGTGCGGTGCGACCTTGGACCAATGCGGCAACCCGGGACCGTTGGGATTGCCGGTCTTGGCGAAGTTGACCCAATACTCGTTCATCTGCTTGGCGATGCGCAGGTCTCCGGCAGTGATTCCCTTCCCGAAGTCCGACCACATGGACTCGCGGAGGGTGTCGAAGGCGTAGGGAATCTCGGAGGAATGCGGAGCGCCCGGGTATTGTTTGCGCACAGCAGTAGCCACATAAGAGAAGCGGTATTGGTAAGCCGGCTGGCCGCTTGCCACCACGACGCGGGCGACAAAGCGGGCCGGTTCAACCATGATGCGCACCGCTCCCACCCGCTGCGCCACCTCCTTGAACGGCGTATCCTGCTTCGGATCGAACGCCGCGCGCGCCTCGGCGGCTTTCGCCCCGAAGGGCTTGAACAACTCGTCCAGCGTTTTCGCGGTAGTGAAGCCGATGTCCAGACTGTTGGCGCCAATCACCACCGGCACTTTGGCCTGTTTCCCTTCCTTGAAAACCTGCTCGGGACTCTGCGCCATGACCTGGCCGTCCAGCATGGGGCCGGAATAGATCTTGCGCTGCTGAAACATGCTGGCCATGTTGATGCCGTTTACAATCTTCTCCGCCGGCAGGGCGCGCAAGGCGGCCAGGGCGTCGGTGCCGTGAATTCCCATCAGTTCAGCAAAGGCGATGCTGGTCTGCTCGGCCGAGGGCTGGTCATTCGGTCCGGGGTGGTCGAGTGGCGTGGGAGGCAACACCGTGTCGCGGCCTCCGCCGGATTCAACCATGGCCTGCTGAAACAACCCGCGAGCCAGGGGCGAGGTCAACAGGAAATTCACCGACATGCCTCCCGCCGATTCGCCGAAAACGGTGACATGGTCCGGATTGCCGCCAAAGGCCGCGATGTTCTTCTTCACCCATTTGAGAGCGGCAATCTGGTCCATGAAGGCGTAGTTGCCCATGTGGCCGCCTTCCTGCTTCAAGGCGGGAAAAGCAAAGAAGCCGAAGCGGCCCAGCCGGTAATTGAAACTGACAAAGACGATGCCGTGGCGGGCGAACGCCGCGCCGCTATAGACCGCCGGCGAGCTGCCGCCGTTGACGAATCCGCCGCCATGAATCCAGACCATGACCGGCAGCGAGCGGTGTGCCGGATGCGCGGGCGCCCAGACGTTGAGATACAGGCAGTCCTCGCTCGGCGTGGTGCGCAACGGAGCGGCATCGTTTGGGAAAGGCAGTTGCATGCAGTCGTGGCCAAACTCGGTCGCCGGCCGGATGTCCGACCAGGCTTTGACGGGCTGAGGGGGACGCCAACGCAGCGGCCCCACGGGCGGCTGCGCATACGGAATGCCCTTGAAAATCGCCAGGCCCTCGCGCGTCACGCCACGGACCCGCCCGGATTCAACGCGCCCAACCGGACCGGCTTCGTGCGAGACGGCCGCTTGGCCCCCCAGGGAAAACGCCGGCAGGACGGCGCTTAAAATGAATGCAAGAATGAAACGCATGATGGTCTCTGTGCTCCTCTCTCGAGTCGTTCGGGATCTCGACACAATTCCAGCCGCCAAGGCCGGATGAAACGGCGGCCACGCCCTCATCGCCACGTTCACTTCTGGCGCCCGATCGGCCAACACCATATCGCCGACGACTTCTCAAAGCAATGCTGAATAGAGCTCCCTGCCGACAACTCAACCTCCTCAGCAGAAGAGGCGCGTGACAAATCAACGATTTCCTTGAATGCCGCGATGCCTGTTATATACTTCCGAGGCGAAAGGGGAAATGAGATGAATACCGTTGAGTTTCAACTCCGGAATATTTTGCGTCGCGGTTTTCTGTTTCTTTGTGCTGCTTTATTTTCCATCGTCGTCCCGGCTGCCGTCGCGCCAGCGCAGCAGGCATCCCCGGCCGAAATCGACCGCCGCGCGGACGCGATGCTCGCCAAGCTGACCCTGGAGCAGAAGATCAAGCTGATCGGCGGCGTGGACGGGATGTTTACCTACGCCATGCCGGAAATCAGTTTGCCGCGCCTCAAGATGTCCGACGGACCGATGGGCGTTCGCACCTGGGGCCCGACGACCGGCTACGCCGTGGGCATCGGGCTGGCCTCTTCGTGGGACATTGACTTGGCGCGGCAGGTCGGCGTGTCGCTGGGGCGGGACGCGCGTTCTCGCGGGGTGAACTTCCTGCTCGGCCCTGGCGTGAACATTTATCGCGCCCCGACAAACGGCCGCAACTTCGAATACTTCGGCGAGGATCCTTGCCTGGCCGGTGAGATTGCCGCTCACTACATCCTGGGCGTGCAGAGCCAGCACGTGGTCGCGACCGTCAAACACTACGCGGCCAACAATTCCGAATATAACCGTCACGGGGAGAACGCCGCCATTGACGAGCGCACCCTGCATGAGATTTATCTTCCAGCCTTTGAGGCGGCGGTGAAGGAAGGGCACGTGGGCGCGGTCATGGACTCCTACAACCTCATCAACGGTGAGCACGCGACCGAGAACAAATACCTCGACACGGAAGTGCTGAAGAAGGATTGGGGCTTTCGCGGCATCCTGATGTCGGATTGGGCGGCCACTTATGACGGCGTGGCCGCCGCCAACGCCGGGCTGGACCTGGAAATGCCCTCCGCGCGCTTCATGAACGAGCTGACGCTTCTGCCCGCCGTCAAGTCCGGCGAGGTTTCCGAAGCGACCGTTAATGACAAGGTTCGCCGCATCTTGCGCGTGGCTCTCGAGTTCGGGTTCTTCAAAGACGATCAGCAAAAGCTCGACATTCCCCGCGATGATCCCGAATCCCGTCGCGTCGCGCTGCGGTCGGCCGAGGAAGGCATGGTGTTGCTGAAGAACGAAGGCCATTTACTGCCCCTCAACCTCAGCCGCCTCCACACCGTGGCCATCATCGGACCGGACGCTTATCCTGCCCGGGCCTCCGCCGGGGGCAGCGGGCACGTGACGGCGTTTGATCCGGTCAGTTTCCTCACCGGGCTGAACGAAGGCTTTGCTCCGCATGCTACCGTCCTCTGGAATCCGGGCGTCAAGGACATTGCGGAAATGCTCGGCGGACGTCGGTTTTCCTTCGGACCGCCCTCGAGCAGCTTCTCGGTGGACGCGGGCGGGACCAAGCCCGGCCTCGAACAACAGGAATTCGACAGCGGCGATTTCAACGGCAAGCCCGATCGCGTGACGACGGTTTACCACGTCAATCACTGGGGCGGTTTTCCCTTCGTGCCACCTTCGCACAAAAAGCTCGCGGTCCGCTGGACGGGCTATTACACGCCCAAGACAGCCGGGCCGACGGCTTTCCTCGCCGCTGCCATGGCGCGCGATTCCTACAAGCTCTACGTCAACGACCAACTCGTTGTGGACTCGGGCCCCGGCGAAGGCCAGCCCCGCGAGGCGGTCCTTAACCTCCCCGAAGGCAAACCTGCTTCCGTTCGCCTCGATTACTTGCCGGAAACCACCAACATCAGGGCGGGATTTGCGGCTGTCCCGGCCGAGGACCTTCTCGATCCGGACGCGAAGAAGATTGCCGCGCGAGCGGAAGTCGTCGTTGTGTCTGTGGGCTTCGACGCCCAGACGGAAGGCGAAGGGCATGACCGCACTTACAGCCTGCCGCCCGGACAGGAGGACCTGATCAAGACCGTGCTCAGCGCCAACCCGCATACTATTGTGGTCCTGACCTCGGGAGGCAGCGTGGCCACCAGCGGTTGGATTGACCGCGTGCCCGCCCTGCTCGAGACGTGGTACGCGGGATCCGAAGGCGGGCGCGCGCTGGCCGAAGTGCTGACCGGCAAAGTGGACCCTTCCGGCAAGCTCCCCATTACCTGGTGGCGAAGGTGGGAAGATAATCCCGCTCACCCGAATTATTACGAGAAGCCCGGGAGCACGGACGTCAAGTACGCCGAAGGCGTTTTTCTCGGCTACCGCGACTACGGGCGGAGCGCGGCGAAGCCGCTGTTTCCGTTCGGCTACGGACTTTCCTACACTGATTTTTCATTCAGCGGCTTGCAGGTCACGCCGCTCGCAACCAGTCCGGATCACGCCGTCAGCGTCAGCTTCGAGCTTCGCAACACCGGCACCACCGCCGGCGCCGAGGTCGCCCAGGTTTATGTCGGCGATCCCTCGGCGCGAGTGCCCCGCCCCGCCAAGGAGCTGAAAGGTTTCGAGCGCGTGGTCCTCCAGCCCGGCGCCAGCAAGCGTGTCACGGTCAAACTGCATCAACGGGCGTTCGCCTATTGGGACGCGGACACGCACGGCTGGAAGGTCGATCCCGGTAAATTCATGATCTACGTCGGCGATTCTTCCGAAAACACGCCGTTGACGCAGGCGATTACGATTCATTGAAACGATCGCTAGCCTCGCTGAAATCTGAACACTCGGAACTTCGGCCGGAACTCCGGCACACTTCGAAAGGAGTCTTTGTAATGAAACATCTTTCCCGCATCATAAACTCCCGCACATCATTCCTTTTCCTGATCGCGGGCGCGCTGGTGACGCTTGCCGCGGCGCCGGCCTCGGGTCCGGTCACACCCAAAACGCTGATGGGCAAGCTCGAGTGGCGCCCCGTAGGCCCTTATATTGGCGGCCGAGTGGTGGCGGTGGCCGGCGTGCCCCAAAACGCCAATCTCTTCTACATGGGCGCGGTGGACGGCGGAATCTGGAAGAGCACCAACTACGGTGTGAAATGGGAGAACATTTCCGACGGCAAGCTGCCGGGCTCGAGCACCAGCATCGGTGCCATCGCCGTGGCGCCCTCCGACGCCAAGATCCTCTACGTCGGCACGGGCGAAAGCGACATTCGCGCCGACGTGATTACGGGCGACGGCGTCTCCAAGTCCACCGACAGCGGCAAGACCTGGCACTACGCCGGCCTCGGCGACACCCACACCATCAGCAACCTGGTGGTGGACCCCAAGAATCCGGACGTGGTCTATGCCGCCTCGATGGGCCACGTTTTCAAGCCCAATCCGGAACGCGGAGTCTTCAAATCCACCGACGGCGGGAAAACCTGGCAGAAAATCCTGTTCGTGGACGACCAGACCGGCGCCATTGATTTGGTGATGGACCCGAAGAATCCCGCCGTGCTCTACGCCGCCCTGTGGCAAGCGCATCGCACTCCGTGGGGGCTGGTGAGCGGCGGGCCGGGCAGCGGGCTTTACAAGACGACCGACGCGGGAGCGCACTGGACAAACCTGACGCACAACCCCGGCTTGCCCAAGGGCCTGCTGGGGCGCATCGGCGTTTCCGTTGCCGCCAGCAGTCCCAACATCGTTTACGCGATCATGCAGGCCAAAGAGGGCGGCGTTTTCCGCTCCAAGGATGGCGGCAAGACGTGGACCCGCGTGAACAGCGAATGGAAGCTGCGCCAGCGCGCCTTCTATTACATGACCATTTACGTTGACCCGAAGGACCCCAACACCGTCTACGCGCCCGAAGTGGACGCCCTGTGGGTTTCACGCGACGGGGGGAAAACCTTCAAGAAGTTGAAAACGCCTCACGGCGACAACCACGTGCTGTGGATCAACCCGAACAACACCAAGATCCTGCTGGAGGGCAACGACGGCGGCGCGACCGTTTCCACTGACGGCGGCAAGACCTGGAGCATGGAGCACAACCAGCCGACCGGCCAGTTCTACCACGTCAACCTGGATGACCAATTCCCCTTTCATATTTACGGCGCGCAGCAGGACGAAGGCTCTTTCGAAGGGCCGAGCGCTACCGCCGCGAATTTCATTCCCCTCTCCGCTTGGCACGAGGTCGCCTATGGCGAGAGCACCTTCACGGTTCCTCAACCAGGAAACCCCAAGATCACTTACGGCAGCGGCTACTACAGCCTCTTCATGAAGTACGACATGGCCACCGAACAATTCGAAGAAGTGAGTCCCTGGCCGCTGTACCGCGAAGGGGCATCGGCGGGCGAGCAGGAATACCGTTTCGGCTGGACGCACCCCATTCTCTTCTCACCCGTGAATCCTAAGGAAATGCTGATCGGTTCACAATACGTGATGAAGAGCGACGATCACGGCAAGACCTGGCAAAAAATCAGCCCGGACCTTACGCGGAACGTCGCCAGCACGGAAGCGCCGAGCGGAGGGCCCATTGACCTCGACCAGTCGGGAGCAGAGATTTACCCCACGGTCTTCGCGCTCGCGGTTTCGCCGCTCGACGGCCAATTGATTTGGGCCGGCTCCGACGACGGCCTGGTCCACGTGACCACGGACGGCGGAGCGCATTGGCAGGCGGTCAGGCCGCCCGAACTTCCCGAGTGGTCGCGCATCAGCTCGATCGAGCCCTCCCACGTAGACAAGGGAACGGCATACCTGGCCGCGCGCCGTTATATGTGGGACGACTTCAAACCCTACGTTTACGAAACCACCGACTACGGCCAGCATTGGAAGACCATCACCACCGGCTTGCCGCAGGATGAGTTCGCGTTCACCATCCGGCAGGACCCCAACGACCCGAACCTGTTGTTCCTGGGCACCAAGAGCACCGTCTACGTGAGCCTGAACGGCGGCGAAGCCTGGCAGCCGCTGACCCTCAACCTGCCGGCGGTGCAGGTCCACGATATCGCCATCAATTCGCGGCAGGGGGACGTGGTCATCGCCACGCACGGCCGCGCGTTTTGGATCTTGGATAATCTCGCTTTACTTGAGCAACTCACCAAGAGCCCGGCCGTCAAGGAAGACTCCGCATACCTGTTCGCCCCTCAGCAGGCGTGGCTCACGCAAGCCTACGGTCGTCCCTCGAGCGAAGAGCGCAAGCCGGTTAACGCCGGCGTGAACCCGGAGTTCGGCGCCACGGCCTTCTTCCACATTCCCGCCGGCTACGACGGCAAGACGCCGGCGACGCTCGAGTTCGCTGACGCCCAGGGCAAGACGATCCGCACTTTCAAGCTGCACCTGAAAGTGAAGCAGACGGCCAAAGAGAAAGAGGAGGAGGAAGCCAAAGAGTACGAAAAAACCGCGCTTGAGCAGCGCCAGGACATGGAGAAGAAAGTTACGGGAATCGAGCCGGGCATGAACCGCTTCCAGTGGAATTTGCGCTATCCCGACGCCACGGAAGTGGAGGGTTTCCACGCGCCGGCGGCAGCGGGAGGCCTGGACAACTCCGTGGAGGGGCCCACCGTGACCCCCGGAGCCTACACCGTGACGCTCGACTACGGAGGCCAGAAGTCGCAGCAGACCTTCGAGATTGCCCTCGACCCGCGCATCAACGTGAACTCGCAGGCACTGGACGCGCGGCTGGAGCTCGAGCTCCAGATTCACTCGACGCTCGATAGCCTGGACAAAACCATCAACCAGGCTATTTCCGTTCGCCGCCAGCTCCAGGCAGCGGTAAACAAGCAGAAAGTGACGAAGGCGCAGGCCGCGGCGATCCTTAGCGAGCTCGACAGCGAAATCGCAGATCTGGTGCAGATGGCGATACGGTCGAGCGAGGGCGACCTGCTGCATCAGCCGAAACTCCGCAGCCACCTGGCCTACCTGGCGGGCGACGCGGGGCAAGCCTATGCGCAGCCGACGCCGGCCATGTACAGCGTCTACAAACACCTCGACCAGCATGCAAAGACAGGCGAGCAAAAACTCCAGGCGACGATCGCGGAGGCGCGCAAGCTGCTCTGACCGCGAGAGCAACAGAGGAAAATAGAAGGCTGGAAGGAACTGGTGACCGCCGGGGCGTGGCGTCGTCGAGCGCCGCATCGCCGCAACTTCACTTGCGGTCAAACGCCCGCGGCGTACCCGTTTAATATTCGTCTGTAACGCCTGGCGGGAATAACCCGGCTATCGTGGCAGAGTTTTCTCGCCGGTGATGTGGAGCGTGGCGCTGACGCCGGGGCTGCCCTGAAGCCCCCACGCAGGCGGGGGCTGGCTGCCGCCCACGAAGATCGTGTAGTCACCGGCTTCGATCCGATCCGGTGTTCGCCTTTTTCCGTCACCACGCTCAGGTCGCGCGGGTCCAGCTTGAACGTCACCTGCCGCGTTTCACCCGGCTTGAGGTGTACCCGCTCGAAGCCCTTCAGCGCCCGAATCGCCGCCCCCGGCCTTGGCGGATACTCGATGTACAGCTCCGCCACCTCGTCGCCCGCAACTTTCGACGTGTTCTCCACTTCCGCTTCGACCGTCAGCGGCTGCCCCGCCTCAATCATGTCCGAGGACAACTGCAAACCACGGTAGGCAAAACTCGAATAACTCAGGCCGTAGCCGAATCCATAGAGCGGCTGCCCCTTGAAGTACCGGTACGTGCGGTTTTCCATCGAGTAGTCTTCAAACGGAGGCAGTTGATCCAGCGAAGTGTAGAAAGTGACCGGCAGCCGACCGGCGGGATTGTTCTCCCCCTCCAGCGTCTCGGCAATCGCCGTGCCGCCCTCCTCGCCCGGATACCACGCTTCCAGAATCGCCGCCGCGTGCTCCTGGCACCAGCCCACTGCCAACGCGCTGCCATTCAACAAAACCACGACTAGCGGTTTGCCGGTTGCGCCCAGCGCTTCGAGCAACTGCTGCTGAACCTCGGGTAGAGTGATTTGGGTTCGGTCACCACCGTCGAAGCCTTCGACGTGGACGTTCATCTCCTCGCCTTCCAGGTTGGGCGAGAGTCCCACAAACGCCACCACCACGTCCGCCTGCTTGGCTACGTTTACCGCTTCGTCGCGCAGGGCATCCACCGGCG
>JAHEKS010000180.1 GCA_024638215.1 Acidobacteriota bacterium
CCTTGGTTTGTTCGGGAAGGATTCCGGCGGCTACGCCGCGCTGGCAGTCGCCGAGCAGAATCCCAAGGTAAGAGCCCTGGCGATGGATAACGTGTATGAGCAGCCGATGCAAATGTTCAACGCCCAGGTGGACCAGGTGCTCGGATCCACTCCTGTTTTCCGCGTGGTGATGGACGCGGAATTCCGCCTCTTGAGTTCGGCCAGCAAAAATCCGCAGGTCGGCGCGAACCTTTCCAAGGTGGATTCGATCCCCAAGTTTTTTATCTCCGGCCTGGATACTCCATCGCTCGCGGCGATAACCGGACATACTTACGATCGTGTTGCTCAGCCCAAACGGATGCTGCTGATGGACCATACCCAGTTTGGCACCATGAGCAGCACCGAAAAGAAGGAATACGAAAACCAGATCCTCGCGTTCTTCCAGCAGAACCTGTCTCTTCGGCCCGATTGATTGCCGCCCCGTCCGGCCGGGAAGGGTCGCCGAGGTCGGAGCGGTTTCCCTCTGGTCCGGAACCGCATCTCACTTGCGAGGCGGAGAGGCTGAATGGGTTCCCTAGCGGCTAACCGTTCCGCAACATCCCGCGCCGAAGGAAGAGAACGATTGGAGTCCGTGCGATTACGCCACCGCTTGGAATACGCCGCGGCTGCGGGCGCGCTGAAAGTCCTGGGTTGGCTGCCGCATTCCCTTAGCCGCGCCGCGTGCGTCGTGCTGGGCGCGCTGAGCTATTGGCTGTGGCCGCGCCTGCGGCAAGTGGGCCTGTTCAACCTTCGCCTGGCCTTTCCGGATTGGTCCGAGCGCCAGCGGCGCCAAGTGCTCTTCCGGCTCTTTCAGAATCTGGGACGCATGCTCGCTGACTTCTCCCAATTCCCGCGCCTGAACCGGTCCAACATCGAAAAACTCATCGTCTATGACGGTTTCGAGAGCTACGCGCAAGCCAAGAGCCTGGGGAAGGGCGTGCTCTTCCTCACCGCTCACTTCGGAAACTGGGAGCTCAGTTCTTTCGCGCACGGGCTGTATGGGTATCCGGTCAATTTCGTGGTGCGCGAACTGGACAATCCGCTGATTGACCGGCTCGTCAACAGCTACCGCTCGCGCAGCGGCGGCCACGCCATCGCGAAGAAGGATTTCGCTTTCCAGGCGCTTCGCGCCCTCAAGCACGGCGAGGCGGTGGGCATCCTGATGGATCAAAACATGCTACCGGCGGAGGGGATTTTCGCGGATTTCTTCGGGCGCGCGGCTTGCACCACCACGGGCCCGGCGCGCGTGGCGCAGAAGACCGGGGTTCCCATCGTTCTTGGTCTGGTCATCTGGAGCCCCAAGCTTCGGAAATACACCCTGCACTTCGATCGGGTGGAGTGGATTCCCGGGAGCGATCCGGAGCAGGAAATCATCGAGAACACCCGGAACTTCACACGCCTGATCGAAGAGTACGTGCGCCGCTATCCTGACCATTGGCTCTGGGTGCATCGCCGCTGGAAAACTCGACCCCCCGGCGAGCCGCCGTTGTATCCTTTCTGAGCCGGAGAATTCAATCCTTCATCCGCTGCCGGGATTTTTCCCGGAGGATGCGCGAGGTGCGCCATGAAAGTCTCAGAGATTGCCGAACTGCTGGGCGGGCGAGTTGCCGGCACCGCTGCGCGAGAGATTCGCGGCGTTGCGGCGTTGGAAACCGCGAGCGCTGAGGACTTGAGCTTCGCCGAGGGCCCGCGCGCGCTCTCGAAAGCCGCCTCCTCCCAGGCCGGCTGCATTTTGGTTGGCGAAGGAGCGGCGGTCGAAGGCCGGACTACCATCACCGTCGCCAATCCCAAATGGGCGTTCGTGCGCGCCAGCAACGCGCTGCGGCCGCGCCAGCTTTTCGAGCCGGGCATCCATCCCACCGCCGTCGTGCACCCGGAGGCGCAGGTTGCGGCCGACGCCAGCGTCGGCCCCGGCGTCGTGATCGAGCGCCAGGCTCGTGTGGGGTCGAGGACCAGGCTTGCTGCCGGCGTGACGCTGGGCGAGGGGGTCGAGGTCGGCGCTGATTGCATCCTTTATCCTCGAGTGACGGTTTATCCCGGCGTTCGCATCGGTGAGCGCGTGATTCTTCACTCCGGCGTTGTAATCGGCTCGGACGGCTTCGGCTACGTCTTTGCCGAAGGGCGCCATCACAAATTCCCGCAACTCGGCTCCGTTGCGATTGAAAATGATGTTGAGATCGGAAGCAACACGACGGTGGACCGCGGCTCGCTCGGAACAACGGTAATCGGCGAGGGCACGAAGATTGACAACCTCGTGCAGATCGCACACAACGTGCGCATCGGCCGGCATTCCGTGATTGCCGCGCAGACGGGCATTTCGGGCAGCTCCGAGATCGGCAATTATGTGGTGATGGCAGGGCAGGTGGGGGTCGGCCCGCACGTGCACATCGAGGACCAGGCGATCATCGCCGGGCAGTCGGGAGTCCTCGACGGCAAGACGGTGCGGAAGGGAAGCACGGTTTGGGGCACGCCGGCACGCCCCATCGCGCAGATCAAGAAGATCTACGCCAGTTTGGCCCATCTCCCTGACCTCACCCGAATCGTGGACGATTTGTCGCGACGCCTGCCTCGGAGCGGGCACTAGCGGAAAGTTTGTCCGGAAAGGGTGTCTCTGGCGAACGTCCGTCAGCAAGGTGCTGCAACCCCAGACCCACTCCAAGCATCTACCTTGTTGAAATCGAAGCAGTTTGTTTCCGCTTAACAAGCGATGTGCAAGATGCGTCTTTGGTCTAACTACTCTCATCGACTACGATTGGGGCTCGTTTCCAGGGTTTGCCTTTGCTAAAATGGGGCACCGTGTCAGCTGGCATAAGACATAGAATCGGTCGAACCGCCCTGGTCGGGTGTTTGCTGCTGACTCAGTTCCAGTTGCTGTGGATGGCGGCGTTCCACTGGCGCGAGGATCCACTGCCTGCAGTTTCCGGCACGCTTGTCGTTCGCGACGCCGACCATCTAGCTTTCCCGGCCGGCCACGGCAAGACTCCCTGCGTCGTCTGCCAAATTATCCGGCAGAATGCCGTGCGTCCGGGGGTCATTGCGGCGGCGCCGCAGCCCTTCTCAGCTTTTACTTTCCTTACGTTCGCCCCGTCGCGGGGCTTTCATTCCTACCGGCCGTGCGTTGCCAACGGCCGCGCGCCCCCGCTCGCGTAACTTTTCGAACCAACATTTCGAACCCCTGGGGAAAAGAAGGAGGAAGGTGAGCGCCATTTGCGCATGCCTTTCCGATAAGCCTTTCGGTTTGGGTTTCCAGACCTGAATTCCAAGGATTGAATATGAGCTCTCAGCGTTTGCGACTTTTGGCGGTGAGTACGGTGATCCTGACGATGTTAGACGTTGCAGCGCGTGCCCAGCAACCGCCGCCCGCCGTGAAGATTGACCTCGGCCAAGCCATCCAGCTTGCCCTCGCGCACAATCACGCCTTGAAGGCGGCAGAGACCCAGATCCAGCAGAGCCAAGCGGAAGAAGTCACGGCTTCCCTGCGGCCCAACCCCGTCCTGACCTGGGACGCACTTTTCGTTCCCTTTTTCAGCCCCGACCAGTTCAACAAGAGTTATTTGAACAACATCACCGAGTTTGACGCCGCGGTGGCCTACACCATCGAGCGCGGGCACAAGCGCCAGGCGCGCATCCAGGCGGCGCGCGATCAGACGGCGCAAACGCGCTCGCTGGTCAGCGACAACGGGCGGACTTTGACTTTCAACGTGGCTCAACAGTTCGTCGGCGTTTTGCTGGCCAAATCCACCCTCGATTTCGCCCGGCAGGACCTGGCCAGCTTCCAGCACACGGTGGACCTGAGCGAGAGCCGCTACCAATCTGGCGCCATCAGCGAAGGCGACCTGCTGAAGATCAAGCTGCAGCTTCTCCAGTTCCAGACCGATGTTTCCTCCGCCCAACTCTCGCTGGTGCAGTCGCTGGCCTCGCTTCGAGAGCTCTTGGGATATGACTCTGTCCCGGCCAATTACGACGTGATCGGCCAACTGGCCTACGAGCCGCTGCACGGCAACAAGGAAGATTTGCAGCTCTTGGCGCTGAAGCAGCGCCCCGATTACATCGCAGCCGAGCAGGGCGTAACGCTCGCCCAGAGCCAGTACCAACTGGCGCGCGCCAACGGCAAGCGCGACCTGACCACCAGCGCCGGTTACACACGCGTGGGGGCGGCCAACAACGCCAGTTTCATTTTCAATATCGAAATCCCCATTTTCGACCGCAATCAGGGCGAAATCGCGCGCAGCCGCTACGCCATCACCCAGTCGCAGGAAGCCAAGGCCGCCGCGGAGGAAACGGTGATGACGGACGTCGAAACGGCCTACGAGACCGTCCGCACCGGCCAGCGCGTGATCCAACTTTATCAATCGGGATACCTCAAGCAATCGCAGGATTCACGCGACATCAGTGAGTACGCTTACAAGCGCGGCGCGGCCAGCCTGCTGGACTACCTGGATGCCGAACGCAGCTACCGCTCCACCCAGTTGTCCTATCGCCAGTCGCTGGCGACGTACATGCTGGCCATGGAGCAATTGCGCGAAGCGGTAGGAACGAGGAATTTGCCATGAAATCATTTACGACAAACTTGCCACGGGGGATGAAGGCAGCGGCAGCGCTGGCGGTTGCCGGGCTTCTGCTCCTCACGGCGGCGTGCGGCCGCCGCGAACAAGAGGCCGCCGAGTCTTCCACTTCATACACGCAAAATGCCGCCGCCGGTTCGCAGGCTCAACTTTTCACCGTTCCGCAGGACCAGTTGAGCCACATTCAGGTCGTGCAGGTGGAACCGGGCAAGCTCGAACGCGTTCTGCGTCTGAGCGGGACGGTGGCTTACAACGCCTTTGAGACGACGCCCGTAATCACGCAGGTGGGCGGCCCGGTCTCGCGCGTCGTCGCCGTGCCGGGCCAGATGGTGCGCTCCGGCCAGCCGCTGCTCTATGTCTCCAGCCCCGACTTTGCGCAAATGCGCTCCACGTATCTGAAAAACCTTTCGGCCTTCGAGCTGGCCGGCAAGAACGACGCGCGCGCCAAGGACCTCTACGCTCACCATGCCATTGCCGAAGTGGATTTGCAGCAGGCGGATTCAACGCGCGCGCAGGCGCTGGCGGATTTGCAGTCGGCCGAGCAGTCGCTGAAAGTCCTGGGCCTGACCCAGCTCGGCAGCGTGGCCAAAGACCCTTCGTCTCCCGAAATTCCCGTGCTGGCGCCGATTTCCGGCGAGGTGGTGGAAAGGCTCGCCTCGCCCGGCCAGGTGGTGCAGGCGGGCTCGACGCAGGTTTTCACCATTTCCAATATGAGCACGGTTTGGGCGCTGGCCAACGTTTATGAGCGCGACCTCGGCGACGTTCACGTCGGCGATCCGGTCAGCATACAATCGGACGCCTATCCGGACACTTTCCGCGGCCGGATTTCCTACATCGCCCCGGCTGTGGACCCGACCACCCGCACGCTGCAGGTTCGCATCGTCACCGCCAACCCCGGCGGGAAATTGAAAAAAGACATGTATGTGACGGCGACGGTCGAAGCCAGCTCGATCCCCAACGCGCTCACGGTGCCGGATGCGGCCGTGCTGCGCACGAGTGAGAATGAGCCGTTTGTTTATGTAGCGCACGGCAACAACCAGTTCGCCCAGCAACTGGTCGAAATCGGCGAGAGCCGCGGCGGAAGGACTCAAATCCGGAGTGGGCTCGCGGCGGGCCAGAAGGTGGTCGCGGACGGCAGTTTGTTCCTGCAATTCGCCAATTCGTTGCAGAGATGAAGTGATGGGGCTGTAGCGGCGGCGTCCTCGCCGCCGTTTTGCGAATGGCGGCGATGAGGACATCGCCGCTACAGAAAGGGAATTGCCGATTTCCGATTGACGATTGCCGAATGGCAGAAGGTAGAAACTGGAAACTAGAAACTGGAACCAGAAACCGGCCTCCAGCTTCCGATCTTCCAGTTGCCAATTTCCATTTTCCAGTTTCCGTCTTTTCCCATTGGCAATCGCCAATCATCAATCGTCAATGAAGCTATGATACATCGCATTGTTCAAGCTGCTTTGCGCCAGCGCTTCCTGGTGCTGATGCTGACGCTGTTCATTGTGGCGGCGGGCGTGGTTTCTTTCCAGCGCATGCCCGTGGACGCTTATCCCGATCTTTCTCCTCCTATGGTGGAGCTCATCACGCAGTGGCCGGGCCACGCCGCGGAGGAAGTCGAGCGGCTGGTGACCCTTCCTATCGAGTTGGAAATCAACGGCACGCCCGACCTCGAGGTGATGCGCTCCATCTCGCTTTACGGCCTTTCCGACGTCCGCCTGACTTTCGAGGAAGGCACCGACAACTATTTTGCCCGGCAGGTTGTGTTCGAGCGGCTGGCCAACGTCGAACTGCCGAGCGGCGTCACGCCTTCGATGGCGCCGCTGTTCAGCCCCAGCGGGCTGGTCTATCGCTACGTGATCGAAAGCCCTGACCGCACGCCGCAGGAGCTGAAGACCATCCAGGATTGGGTGCTCACCAGGGCCTACCGGTCGGTGCCGGGCGTCGCTGACGACTCGGGTTTCGGCGGCACGACCATGCAATACCAGGTGTTGCTCGACCCGTCGCGCCTGTACGGATTCCATCTGACGGTGCCGCAGGTGATGCAATCGCTCTCCGCCAACAACTCGAATGCAGGCGGAGGCTTTTATTCCCAGGGCGGGCAATTCTATTACGTGCGCGGCTTGGGCCTGGTGCGCGACACGCAGGACATTTCAAACATCGTTGTCGCCAGCCACAACGGCGCGCCGGTCCGCATCAGCGACATCGGCAACGTCGTCATCGGCCACGCGCCGCGCCTGGGCGAATTCGGGTTCATGAAGAACGACGACGCCGTCGAAGGCGTCATCCTGATGCGCCGCGGCGAGCAGACGCAGAACGTCTTGAAGCGCGTCGAAGCGAAAACCAACGAGCTGAACACCCAGATCCTTCCCAAAGACGTCAAGGTGCGGCCCTTTTATGACCGCAGCGATCTGGTGCGCCTGACCACCGACACGGTCGAAGCCAACCTCCTGCGCGGCATGATCCTGGTGCTGATCGTGCTGATGTTCTTCCTGGTCAGCGTGCGCGCCGCGATTATCACCGCCTTGACGATTCCGCTGGCGCTGGCATTTGCCTTCATCGTTCTCCACGCCCACGACGTTTCCGCCAACCTGCTTTCCATCGGCGCCATCGATTTCGGCATCATCATTGACGGCACCGTGGTGATGATGGAAAACATTTACCGCGAGCTGGGCCTGCGCCACGGGGAGGAATACGAGCTGCGTGAGGTCATTGCCGCCGCGGCGCGCGATGTGGACCGGCCAATCTTCTATTCCGTCGCGGTCATCATCGCCGGTTATCTGCCCATCTACGCGCTCAGCGGCCCTTCCGGCAAACTGTTCCATCCCATGGCCGACACCATGTCTTTCGCGCTGCTGGGCGCGCTGATCCTGACTTTGACGCTGGTTCCCGTGCTGGCTTCGTACTGGTTCAAAGGCGGCGTGCGGGAAAAAGTCAACCGGCCGTTCGAATGGGTCAAAGGGATTTATGCCCGGCACCTGAACCGTTGTCTGGACCATCCCAAGCTGACGTTGCTGGCGGCGGCGGTGATTTTCGGCGCGACGCTGCTCCTGATTCCTTCCATCGGCGGCGAGTTCATGCCGCACCTGGATGAGGGCGCGCTGTGGGTGCGCGCCACGATGCCTTACACCATCTCCTTCAACGAGGCGAGCAAAATCGCGCCGCAAATCCGTGCCATTCTGATGTCTTATCCCCAGGTCACGGTGGTCGGCTCGGAGCTGGGCCGCCCCGACGACGGCACTGACCCCACCGGCTTTTTCAACTGCGAGTTCTACGTGGGCCTGAAACCTTACGACGATGCGGCGTGGCAAAAGAGCCCCTTCCATACCAAAGCCGCCTTAACCGAAGACATTCAGAAAAGGCTCCAGGCCTTTCCGGGAATCATCTTCAATTACACTCAGCCCGCCGAAGACGCGGTGGACGAGGCGCTGACCGGATTGAAGAGTTCGCTCGCCGTCAAAATCTACGGCGAGGACTTGAACGTCCTGCAAGACCGCGCTCTCAAAATCAAGAACGTTCTGAGCAAGGTGCCGGGATTTACAGAATTGACCGTGGTGCGCGAGCTTGGCCAGCCCAGCCTGCTGGTGGATGTGGATCGCGCGAAGATTGCGCGCTACGGAATTAACGTGGCGGACGTGGAAGCCGTAGTGGAAGCGGCGGTAGGCGGCCAGGCCACGACGCAAGTCATCCAGGGCGAAGAGGTGTTCGACCTCGTGGTGCGCATGGAGCCGCAGTTCCGCTCCAGCGCCAGCAGCATCGGCGACCTGCTGGTCGGCACGCCCGACGGGCAGCAGATTCCGCTCAAACAACTGGCGGACATCCGCGAGGGTAACGGCGCATCGTTCATCTATCGCGAGAACAATTCGCGTTACATCGGCATCCAATACAGCATCGAGGGCCGCGACCTGGAAAGTGCGGTGAAAGCCGGGCAGAAGGCAGTGAAGGCCGCTGTTCCTCTGCCGGCGGGGTACGCGCTGAAGTGGGGCGGGGAATACAGCGAGTTTCTGGCGGCCAAGAAGCAACTCAACGTCATCGGGCCGCTCACGCTCGTCCTGATTTTCATGATTTTGTTCGCGCTCTACGGCAACTTCAAGTTTCCCGTCGGGATTGCGCTGGGAGTGGTCATCACCGAACCCGTGGGGGCGCTGATCGCGCTGAAGTTGACCGGCACTCCGTTTAGTGTTTCTTCCGTGTTGGGATTGCTGGCCCTGATGGGCGTGTCGGTGGAAACCGCGGTGATTCTGGTCTCTTACATCAACAAGCTGCGCCTGGAAGAGGGGATGACCATCCGGAAGGCGACGTACGAAGCGGCGTTGCTGAGGCTCCGCCCCATCATGATGACGGCGTTGGTGGCCTGCCTGGGACTGTTGCCCGCGGCGCTGTCGACCGGCATCGGCTCCGATACTCAGAAGCCCTTTGCCATCGTCATCGTTTCGGGAGTTATTTCCCGCCTCTTGCTCGGCTTTTTCGTGGATCCCGTGATTTATACATTGGTTGCACACGACGGCGACGTGTTGCAGGTGTAGAATAACGGTAAGGTGCGAGTGGTGCCGAACCGTCAGTTTCCAAAGCGCTCTCATGACCGCCGCCCCCGACGCGGGAACCTGTGGCTCGCCGGAGTCTGGGTGGCGATCACGCTTCAGATGCACATTTTCCTGGTGCTGCAACTCCACCAGCACCAGGCGAGCCTCGACTCGATCGCACAATCGCAGTCATCCCATGCAAGCCCTTCGCTGCACGCGGTCAACCTGCTTTGTCCCGCGTGCCAGATCGCGAAGCACGGGATTGTCCATCCCCCCAGCGAGACCCTCAGGAGCGCGACGCTGCCGCAGATCGAGCGCGCTCAGCCGCTGCTCCCTTCCAGGCCTTCGCTGGTTCCTTTCCTCAAGCTTTCCGGGCGAGATCCTCCTCGACGCTGAAATTTCCTCACATTTCAGCAAAAAAAACTGCCGACATAGAGGAGGTACACATGCTCGGGTTTCTCCGCTGCATTACATTTGCAGCTTCCGGCTCATTGAATTGCACGAAAAGACGAATGCCGCTGGTTGTTCTCTCGCTATTGTTCGCTGCCTGTCTCGCATTCAGAATCTCAGCCTCGCCGGCTCTGGCGCAGACCTTGGGGACCTCGGGGTCCATTCAGGGCACGGTGCTCGATCCCTCGGGTGCCGCGGTCAAGGGCGCGGTGGTCGAAATCCAGAATCCCGTTTCCGGATATGTCCGGTCAACCGTCACCAGCGATTCGGGCGGCTTCAGGTTCGACAACGTGC
>JAHEKS010000181.1 GCA_024638215.1 Acidobacteriota bacterium
CGGGATCAACATTTCCAAGAGCTCGTTGAGCAGTGGGCGAGAGTCCATGACCGGGCTTCTCAGCAATGTCGGCTATTTCCGCCGATTCGGCGCCTGGGACGTCACCGGCTCCTTCAATTACTCCCGGAATGTGCAGACGTTTCTTGTCGCCTACACGTCCTCAGGTTATAGCTACTCGGGTTCGGTGAGCCGCCGATTCGGCCGAGTGAACTGGAACGGATCGGCGAGCGGATCGAAAAGTCTCCTGTCTCAGGCCCTCGGATCCGATACATTCTCGCAGAGCTATTCGACCGGACTTTCCAGTAGATGGGTTGGGGTGAGTGCCGGCTATTCCAGGGCGCGCGGGAGCGGGATCCTCACCAGCCAGGGCATAACCGCTGTACCCCTAGGGGTGCCGGCGCCGGAAAGTCCCATCGGCTTCATCTTCTATGGCGGGACGACCTATTCCTTCGGCGCCGGAAGCACGCCAATCAAGGGACTGACGGTCAACGGGAACTATGCGACGACCCGAAGCGATACGTTCAGCGACGCATCGTCGTCAAACAACCGGATGTCGCAGGGGAACGTCTTCCTGCAGTATATGTTCAGGAAAGTCTATTTCACCGCGGGCTACAGCAGATTGCTCCAGGGTTTTAGTTCCACGGGCATTCCGCCGAATGTCGTAGCCTCTTATTACGCCGGGGTGTCCAGGTGGTTCAACTTCTTCTAGCACGGGCCAAAGTGAAAGAGCGTGCGCGTTTCCTGGCGGGGGCGATGGCGATTGCGTTCCTCTGTGTGCCTGCCGGCGCCGGAGCGTCCAAAAGCGAGCGGCCGCGCGAAGTCAAAGTCCCGGTGCTCCTGCTCACCGGAGGGCGCAAGCTGGCCTTCGAGCGCAGCTTCGACTCAGAGCTGGAGGTCGGGGCAAGGAGCGGCTTTTGGAACCGGGTTCTGAATTTCGTCGCCGGCCAGCCCCAAACGCATTCCCTAATTCGTCCTTATGATATCGTGGCGGACTCGCAAGGGCGGCTTATTGTGACGGACCCGGGCGCGGCGGGCATCCACATTTTTGATTTCAAACACCACAGGTACAAGTTTATTACCCGGCGGGACAAGAGCCATGACCCCATGCTCTCCCCGCAGTGCGTGGCGGTGGACGCCCAGGACAACATCTATGTGACCGATTCAGAATCAGGCAAGATCTTCGTGTTTGAGCCGAGCGGAAAGCTCAGCCATGTGATCGGAAGCTTGAAATACGGGGAAGGGTACTTCAAACGGCCCACCGGGATCGCCGTGGATTCCAGCAGCGGCAGGATTTACGTCACCGACACGCTTCGGCATCAGATCTTCATGCTGGACATGCAGGGGCATGTTTTAGCAAGGATCGGCAAGAGAGGGTCGGGGACCGGCGAATTCAATTATCCGACCGAATTGCGTCTGGATGGACCAGACCTGGTGGTGGTGGATGCCATGAATTTCCGCGTCCAGGTGCTGGACCGGTCGGGCGCGTTTCAGTTTGCCATCGGGAAAATGGGCGAGGGGCTCGGGAGTTTCTTCCGCCCGAAAGGGTTGGGAATCGATTCGGAAGGGCACTTTTATGTTGTTGAAGGCCTGTCGGGTCTTGTGCAGGTTTTCAATCGCCAAGGCCAATTGTTGTATTACTTCGGACGGAAGGGAACCGGCTTCGGAGATTTTCGCCTTCCTGCCGGTCTGTTCATTGATCGCGACGACCGGGTCTATGTAGTGGATTCGTATAACCGCCGCGTGCAAGTGTTTCACTATTTCGGAGTGGCCGGGCATTCCACCGGAGGAGCGAAGTGAAGAGGGTTTTGTGGATTGGCCCGGTCCTGTTGCTGGTTGCGATGAGAGTTCCGGGCCAGCAGATTGGCGGCGACGTGCTTGGGTCGCACAACCTGGGCCCGGGAAGCACGTCCCCGATAACGGGCGGGCTCAGCGCGGCTTGCCTCTACTGCCATGCTCCCCATTCGGGCGCGGGAGGAGCGACGCCGCTTTGGAATCAGACGCTGACGACGCAGACTTACACGCCTTATGAGAGTTCCACCTACCATGAATCCGGAACGCCCCAGCCGCCGCTCGGAAGCGACAGCAACCTCTGCCTGAGCTGCCACGATGGCACCATTGCTCCGGGACAGACGATTGCCTACGGCAAATTTCCCATGACCGGGTCCATGAAATCCAGTGATGTTTTCGGCACCGACCTTTCAAGCTCCCATCCGTTCAGTTTGGTCCTGCCATTGAAGGACTCCCCGTATTTGGTCGCCTCCCTCGTGGCCCAGGGGACAACGGCCGATCCGACGGGTGCGGTTCATCTGGTCAATGGCAACATCGAGTGCACGAGCTGCCACAATCCGCACGTGGAAACCACGGACCAGATTGCGGGCCAATTCCTGGTCCGCGACGCTTCCAATGGGCAGCTCTGTCTGGCCTGCCACGAGCCGGGCGCTCGCACCGTCAACAACCAAACCAATTATCTGGCGGGCTGGACGAACAGCATTCACGCCACCGCGGGCAACCAGACGATGAACCTCTCCGGAAGCTACGTGGGCGGATATTCCACCGTGGCCCAGAATGCCTGCGAGGCGTGCCACACGTCGCACAATGCGCCGGGAGCCGCACGCCTTCTGCGCGGCACCAACGAGAGCGATTGCGCCAGTTGTCACAGCGGGGGAACCAACGTTTCCCCGGCCATCCCCAATGTCTTCGCCGAGTTTGCCAAGACAGGTCATCCCTTCGTGACCACCACCAATCCGCACGACGCCGACGAGAGTGTCTTGTTGAACCAGAACCGGCACGCAACCTGCGTTGACTGCCATAATCCGCACGCCGCGCAAAAGGATTCGACCTTTCTCCCGCCCCCGGGCGTGCGGCCTTCACAGACCGGTGTTGCCGGCGTGAGCGCGACGGATGGCGTGACGGTCGTCAACCCGGCAGTCAATCAGTATGAGGTTTGCCTGCGGTGCCACGGAACGAGTTCGGGGAAGGTGGTCAATCCCACGTATGGATATCATCCCGTGCGCGCCGTCGCGGCGGGGGATCCGCTGAATGTTATCCCTGAGTTTGCGATCACCAGCACCTCAAGCCATCCTGTGATGCACGTGCGCAGCAGCGGTCTGCCCCAGCCGAGCTTGCTCGCCAACATGTTGAACCTGGACGGCGTCACCCCGGGGCGCAGCGTGGGAAATCAAATCTTCTGCACCGATTGTCATAATAGCGACGACAATCGTGAGTTTGGAGGGCCTGGACCGGACGGGCCGCACGGGTCGAAATGGCCGCATATCCTCGAACGCCGATACGAATTCAGCCAGGCTCCGGCCCCGGGCCAGCTCATTACGAACCTTTTTCCCAACCCGGACCTCAGCGTGAATGGGCCTTATGCGCTCTGCGGAAAATGTCACGATTTGAATCAGATCATGGCCAATACGAGTTTCACCGAACATGCGCGGCACATCAACGATGGATTCTCCTGCTCTGTGTGCCACACCGCGCACGGCATGGGAAGCACCAGCGGGAGCATTTCCGGGGAAAGGCTCGTCAATTTCGACATCAACGTGGTGGCGCCGAACGGAACAACTCCCATCTCTTATTCGCGGGCCGCCAATTCGTGCAGCCTCATTTGCCACAATCACCCGCACAATCTAGTCACCGCCCTCAGCGCGCTGGCCAAGAAGTGATTCATCCGACCCGCTAAGATGCTGCGTTGCTGAGAAGACCGCCCGCCGCGGGCTTCGTGCTACGATGAAGCCGAGCCCGGCATGCTCTCCGAAGACGAACCCGTCCGCATTCCCATCACCGACGTCTTTGATCTCCATTCCGTGCAACCGAGGGAAGTGGAGGAGGTCGTTGAAGCCTACCTGGAAGAGGCCCATCGAATGGGTTTGAAGGCTGTGCGCATCATTCACGGACGGGGCATTGGCGTCGAACGCCAGATCGTGCGCGCCGTGCTGGCCCGCACGCCGTTCGTGGCGTCTTATGGGGACGCTCCTCCGGAAGCGGGAGGCTGGGGCGCGACGGTTGTAACCTTGCGATAGCTAGCGAGGATTACAAATCATAGTGACGCCTTCCTTTGTAGCGGCGCTGTCCCCAGCGCCGAAAAGCGCCGGTGAGGACACCGGCGCTACAGCCCCGTGGTCACTGTAATATGTAAGACTCCGTAGGCTGCTACTGCAGGCAGCCTGGCTTTGCAGGGTGACTAGCGAGAATGTGATCGGAGTGTATTCAGGCAGGGGTCATCAAATTAGTGAGTTCGATAGGATGGAGAATAACGATTGCGCCGCCGTTCACTTTGATCACTCCTCGATTCCGGAGCTCCTTCAAGATGCGGCTGACGCTTTCTCGCGAGGCGCCGATATTCTTGGCGATCTCCTCATGAGTCATGTTGAGGGCTATGCGCAGGCCATCCCCGGCGGTTTGCCCGTGCTTCCCCGCCTGGTCGACCAAGAACTGGGCCAGTTTGGCCTGTGTGTCGGGGGCAAGCGCGACCATGCGAGCCTGATGCCACGCCTGATGAAGTTCCATGCTAAGGTGCTTGGCGACCCGGATTGCGACGTCTGAGTTGGAGCGAAGAAATCGAAGGAATTCCAACCGCGGGATATAGCTCACCTGGCATGCGGAGACTGTTTCGGCAGTGGCCGGGTAGGGACGATCCGCGACCACGCTGCTCAACCCAATAACTTCGCCGGCTTCGGCAGTCCTCAGCGTCAAGCTGTGTCCGTCGGGTGAGTTAGCAGTCAGTTTTGCCCGACCCGAACAAAGCACAAAGACGCCGCGAGGCGTCTCACCTTCCAGGAACAAAACTGCTCCGCGGGGATACAAAGACATTTGGCGAATGGAATTAAGCGTGGCCAGCGCCCCGTGAGGAAGTTGACAAAATAGCCCCTCCTCCCGTATGACGCAGCCGAGGCAACTTTCGATTATCTCAAGATTGTACGGCCCCTTCGGTACGGGCATCCGTTGCCTGCCAACCCCTCCGGACAATTATCTCCTAAATGGCCCGCGGTTGCTAGTCGTAAAGAAAATCAACAACTGTCGACACAATCCCTCGACATCGGCTTGTCTCCAGCAGGCAACTCTTCGATTTTCTCCACGATAGTCGCGATTGTGACGGCCGTCACAAAGTGACTGGTTGTCCGTCACTGCGGCTTTGTGCGCCTTGGCTTAGTCTGTGTGTGTCAGGAGTGGTTGGGACTGCACCATCTGCACTGGAAAGGCATCGCGCCAATGGCTGGCCGAAGACCACGCGGGAAGAGAGCTCCACTTTCCAAGATTTCCGCTCGGACCCTCAGATACCTTGTGAAGGGTGGATTAAACGATGCGAAAAAAGACTAATACCTATATCGCCGTCACAGTGACCGGCAGCGCCTTTTTGTCCTTGGCCCTCCTGCTTGTCCTGCAGGCGCCCAAGACCTACGGGATCCCTGCGTTTGCCAGAAAGTACCAGACCTCATGTTCCACATGCCACAACGATCCCCCGGAGCTGAATGATTTCGGATGGGCTTTCAAGAAGAACGGTTTCAAATTCCCCAAAGACGATGAAGACTTTGTCAAAGAGCCCCAATTGAAGCTCGGCGCGCCGGCCTACAAGAAGATTTTCCCCAGAGCGATTTACCCCGGCGAGATCCCTGGAAGCATTCCCATCGGTTTCCGATACGAAGGGTATATGCAATATCGGAACCGGCAGCCTTTGGCATTGGGATTCCAGCCACGGGTTGACCTGTTTGCTCCCAATACCTTCACGGTCATCGGGGCCGGCAGCATGGGTGACAACCTTTCGTTTTGGATTGACGACGACCTTTCCGTCGGGGGCTCGGGCGGGGACGGAGGCTTGGGAGACGGTTACTTAAAATACAACGATCTCGGCCACCATCTCGGGCTCCCGAAGGACGCCCTCAACGTTCGAGTCGGACAATTTGAATTGGACTTGCCCTTTACGCAGGCACGCACCATCAACATTTCAGATTACGACGTTTATGACGAAGAGGCGATCGCCGGTTCGCTTGGCACCACCGACAATCCTTTCACTCTGGGCGCCCCTCAGCGCGGCATCGAATTCGGCGGCTATCCCAACGACGGAGACTTCAACTGGTCGGTGGCTCTGACCGACGGAAGCAACGACAGCCCGCCTTCGAGCAATGGCAAGAACGTTTACGTCAACGTATTCCAGCAGTTCAATCTTGACCGCGACCATTCGCAGCGCAAGGAAGTGCAAGCCGCTGGACCGACCGGCCCCCACGACCACACCTCCTTGCGGCTCGGCGCCTTCTACGATTATGGGCACAACGGTTTGAACACCGATGGCACCCTGTTCCCCGGATTTGGGGTTATCACCGAACCTTATTACCGTGCGGGAGGCTACTTCCGCTTTAAGTATCAGAGCAAATTCGAGCTGTACGGGATGGGAATGTATTCGCACGACGACAACCTGATTCCCGACCCAGCGACGATGGCTGTGAACCGCGGCACGCCGATCAATTTCAGCGGCGGGTTTGTGCAGGCTGAATACTGGGCCTATCCGTGGCTGATCCCCATCGTGCGATACGACATCGTGAACTCGCCGTTCGATTACTACAACGGCGTGTCCAAGGGGTTCACACGGAATCGTTTCAGCCCTGGCGTCCAAATGCTGATTCGGCCCAATGTCAAATTTGATTTTGAGTACGACCACTTCTGGGCTGAGCCTGTACCGGGCGAGACCACGTTCTTCAGCCCCAACGGCTTCCAGGCAGGGATCGATTTCGCGTTCTAAGGGATGACGGCCCGGTGGCCCGGCCACCGAATCGCCGCATTTCCCAAGTCAAGGAGGGAGCACTAAGATGAATTCACCGCAACGGCAGTCACACCTTCAAGGGCTCATGTTTTCCCTGGCCATCCTTTTTCTGGCCGCGAGTACGGCACAGGCGGGCGAGATTAAAGGGAAGGTAACGGCCTCGGGTATGAGGTCGGCGAAGAATATCGCCGTTTACATTGATGCGATTCCGGGTAAGACCTTCGAAGCTCCGGCCAAGCACGTTGTCATGGACCAGAAGCACCTGGAGTTTGTCCCGCACGTGCTGGTGGTTCTCAAGGGCACGGCCGTGGACTTCGTGAACAGCGACGCCACGCTTCACAACGTCTTCTGGCCGGATATCGGCGGCAACAGGAAACTGGCGCGCAACCTGGGCACCTGGCCGCAGGGACAGCACAAATCCTTTGCCTTCGACAACCTCGGCGCGGCTCCCTTGTTGTGCAACGTTCACCCGGAGATGTCGGGCTACGTGGTGGTCGTTCCCACCCCTTACTTCGCCGTCACCGACAGCAGCGGAAACTACGAAATTAAAGACGTTCCTCCCGGCAAGTACACGCTTAAGACCTGGAGTGAAGAAGGCAAACCGGTCTCCGAGTCCGTCGACGTCTCAGGAGCTTCGACGACAGCCAACCTCACCGTCAAGCGTTAGACACGGCATCCGGCGTTCCATCAACCTGCGTCGAAGGGCTTCGTCCCTTCGGCGCGCACGACGGGCTACTTTCAATCCGTGGCGATGGTTTCATGAGGGCTCGGACCAAACTCGTTGACCTCGATTGGCTGGAATCGAATTTCCCCTGCATGCAGGCATGCCCCGTGCACACGCAGGCGGGGAGATACGTTTCGCTGATTGCCGAGGGACAATACGAAGAGGCTTATCGCTATGCCCGCTCTCCCAACCCGCTGGCTTCCATCTGCGGACGGGTTTGCGGGCACCCCTGCGAGACGGCGTGCCGCCGCGGCCAGTTCGATGCCCCCATCTCCATCCGCGCGCTGAAGCGGTTCGTCACGGAACGCTTTGGCCCGGAGTCCCGCAATCCCGTGGACGTCTTCATTAACAAACCGAAGGTCACGCATGAGGAGAAGGTAGCGGTGATCGGGTCCGGTCTGGCGGGCCTTGCGGCCGCGCACGATCTGGCGCTGCTCGGCTACCCCGTGACGGTTTTTGAAGCGTCGCCGGTCCCGGGCGGCATGCTTCATCTCGGCATCCCCGAATATCGGCTGCCTCGTGACGTGATCCAGGCGCAGGTGCGCGAGATTCTGGACCTTGGTCCGGAGTTGCGCCTGAACAGCCGGCTCGGCGATTTTTCGCTCGCCGACCTTCGCGCGGAGGGGTTCAAAGCGATCCTGCTGGCCATCGGGCTGCACCGCAGCCGTGACCTCATCCTGCCGGGCCGCGACCTGGACGGCGTCATCACCGGCACCGATTTCCTTCTCAACGTCAACCTTGGGTACAGGTTCTCCATCGGGCGGAAGGTGGTGGTCATCGGCGGCGGAAACGTGGCTATTGACGTGGCGCGCACGGCCCTCCGCCAGCAGCAGCGACAGACGCTCGATACTCTTTCAACCTCCTTGCTCCCCAACGAACTCACGGACGCCGAGCGCGAAGTGGCCATGAAAGAGCTGATGGATGTCACGCGGACCGCGCTGCGGCTCGGCGCGCGGGAAATTCACATGGTTTGCCTGGAGTCGCGCGAAGAGATGCCGGCGTTCGAGGAGGAAATTGACGAGGCGCTGCGCGAAGGGATCAAGATTCACCCCTCGCTCGGACCCAGGAAGTTCGTGGGTGAGGCCGGAAAAGTGACCGGGCTCGAAACCATCCACTGCACCTCGGTGTTTGATGCGCAGCACCGCTTCAGTCCCACTTTTGCGGCGGGCACGGAGCACATCATTGATTGCGATACGGTGATTCTGGCGATTGGCCAGGCATCCGACACGTCCTTCCTGACACCCGAGGACGGCGTCGAGACGACGCGGCAGGGCGGTATCAAGATTGATTTTGATACGCTGATGACTACGGCGCCGGGAATTTTTGCCGCCGGAGACATCGCCTTCGGGCCGAGGCTGATTATCAACGCGGTGGCGGATGGCAAAAAGGCCGCGGAACAAATCGATCGCTATCTTCAGGGGCCGGCCTGGAAGCCCAAGCCGCGCTACGTACAAGTCACCGTCCTCGATCACCACACCATGGCCCAGGACTACGATGAGTACTCGCGCCTGGCCGTTCCGATCATCCCGCTCGACCGGCGCACCGGCATCGCCGAAATCGAGACCGGATTCACGGAAGAAGAGGCGCGGCGTGAGGCTTCGCGCTGCCTGAAATGCTGGATCAATACCATTTTCGAGGGCAACGAGGCCGATGGCACGGAATGCATCCTCTGCGGCGGCTGTGTGGACGTCTGCCCGGAGAACTGTCTGTCGCTAGTGCCTTTAAGCCAGCTCCAGGTATCGGATGAGGTCAGATCGCGCCTGATGGCGGATGGCCCCATTCACGCCGGGACTTTGCATCACCTGGACGCTTCGGATCTCGCGGCGAGCGAGGGCTCCATCATGGTCAAAGATGAGACGATCTGCATTCGTTGCGGCCTCTGCGCTGAGCGGTGTCCCGCCCACACCATCACGATGGAAGCCTTTGAAGTATTTGATCGCGACCCCGATGAGCCGGCGCTGGCGGAGGTGGTTTTGGAGAGATGAGCGAAGCGGAAAAGCCTTTGGCGCAATCCGAGCCCGAAAAGACCGGCGAAAACGCTCCTGTCACACGCCGGGACTTCTTCAACGAAGTCGCGGCGGGCGCGCTTGGGATAGCGGCCGTGGGAGCGACCGTCGTCACCATCAAATACCTTTCGCCCAACGTGCTGTTTGAGCCTCCTGCGCGCTTCCGCGTCGGCACACCGGATGATTTTCCGGTCAACTCCGTGACCTACTTCCAGGACCAGAAAGTTTACATCGTCAGAACCAGGGACGGCGATTTCTTTGCCGAGACCGCCGTTTGCACGCATCTCGGCTGCATCACGAAATGGAATCCTGAAGCCAATCAGATTCAGTGCCCTTGCCAC
>JAHEKS010000182.1 GCA_024638215.1 Acidobacteriota bacterium
ATCGAAGCGTAAAGGTCGGCTTCCTGGGTCTTATCAAGCATCTTCGCGACTTCCGAATAGGCCATGAGCGCTTCGATGGCTTTGATCGAAAGGTTCGCATTGTGAGCCAAGTGCCCGGCGAAATCATCCGTCGAGAGCTGGTTCGCCGGGTCCAGCCCCTTCTCTTTCAGATAATCCGCCCACTTGGTGAGCAGCGGCCAGTACGGACTCGCGAACTTCGCATTTCCCTCGACATGAGCGATGGCCGCTACCATCAACAACATATTGCCGGTTTCTTCGACCGGCATCTGGTCAACCTCCGACTTCTCGCGGCCGCCGTAAACCTGCCCGTTGGCCAGCGGGTAGGTTCCAAGGTCGTGCGGCGCAAACGAGAAAGTCCAGCGATCCGACTCTGCGTACTTGAACAGCGGTACCAATGAGGCTTCCAGAAGTTTGGGGTTCAGCAAGAGAAGAATCGGCGACCCGGGATAAATCACGTCCACCGTGCCGATGCAACCGTTGCTGAAATTCTCCTTGGGCAGGAAAAAGGGTTCGCCATCCGGTCCTGCAACCAGAATTTGCGCCGCAAGCGCCTGCCGATACGCCAGGGCAGCTAGGCGACTGTAATCCTCCCCACCCGCTTGTTCAAGATCCGCCATCAAATTCCGGTCGAACGATTCTGCTTTCTGGGTGATCTCCGGGTAGCGGCGCTCGGCCTCCTGGATCAAATCTTCGGCGCTCGAGCGCTTGAGACGCCAGTAAGGCCGCAGGCGTTGGTGGAAATACTCAATGGAATAGATTTGATCGTAGGCAAGAACCAGATGGCGCTCGACCGGACTTGCACCCACTTTCCCAAGATCGAACGCAAATGCCATTGCGGGCATTGCAGCACTCGGCGTCACGGGCGTCGCACTTGCAGCTTCCGGCAAGCTGCCCTTGCGGAGGAAACTGAAAATGGCGCTCCGGACCGGCGCCACCGCGTCACGCGTTGAACTGCTGCGGGGAGCGGCGGCGTAGAGGTACCCCCAGTCAATCCGTAGATTGTCACCCGATTTCTGGAGGATGGGCTGCTCCTCGGTTCCCATCTTGAGAACGTCAAGGCCTGAGGCCTCCTTCTTGTCCCAAACCACCGGTTCGTCGTCTGTGTTCACGACCAGCTGGGCCGTGTTGTCGTAATAAATCGAGACCTGGTGGTCCTTGCCATCAATGGACTGCACTTGCCAAATGATGTAGGTGACTGGCCAGGACATCAAATCGATGTCCCTTGGGAACATCGGCGTCAGGAAAGTCAGCGTCACACGCACGCCGCCGCCCTGGAAGTCATAAATCGTCCGAGTCGGCATCACGCTCAGGCCCACCTGGGGCAAGGCTTGGACTGACCGCGGTTCGTCACCCATCAACCGCCACTGATTGCCGTCGATCCTAAGCAGGGAGTGAAGCTCCTGTTTAGTTCCAGTCCAGTGGCGCGTTGCGTCGTAAGTCAAACGGTCAGCAAACGACCAAATGCTGAAATAGGGGTTGCAGGTGACTAGGGGCACAGCGGGAGGACGAAAGTGCGTCTGGCTTGGCGTGACCGGCAGAAGAAAGGCGATAATAATTGAGCTTGTTCCTAGGAAAGACATTTCGACGATCTCCTATCAAGTCTATCGCGAGATGATGCCGGAGCCCTCCCGGATGGTGATGATTTGGTCGGCCGCGACATGAGTGAATCTTTCGATGGCCTGGGTGGTGGGCCACTTGACCTCGATAAGGTCGGCGAACTGGGCGTCACCAAGCCCAAAGTGAAGGCGCAGGTCGCTTTGCGACATCACGCTCCCTCCGCTGGCCACTTCGCTAATCTGCGAGTGGCTTCCCGTTACGACGCGAACCCGAGCGCCAATCGCCGTGCGATTGCACTTCGTCCCCAACAGCTTGATCTTGACCCAGTGTTTCTTGTTGCCGCCGTCGTTGCGAAGTAAGGAAGGAAGGTCATTCATGTTCAGCACGAGCACATCCACGTCGCCGTCGTTATCGTAGTCGCCGAAAGCGGCGCCCCGGCTCGCAAAGCGCTCGGTGATCCCCGGACCCATCTCGGCCGATAGGTCCTGGAATCGCCCGTTCCCGAGATTCCGGTACACGACGCGCGGGACTTTAAAGGCCTGGCCGCTTTGAGTTTTGTTCACCTCGGGATAAACGTGCCCATTCGCTTGGAAAATGTCCGGCCAACCGTCGTTGTCGTAATCAATAAACCCGCAGCCCCAGGCCACGTACTGCGTGTTCACTCCGATGCCCGCACTGAACGTGACATCGCTGAAGGTCCCGTCGCCGTTATTGTGGTACAGATCGCAGGTGTCGTCGGAGAAATTCGTTTTGAAGATGTCGAGCCAGCCATCGCAGTCGTAATCCCCGACGGCGATGCCCATGCCGGCCTGTTCCTGTCCGTCTTCGTTGTAGGCACACCCCGCCATGACGGAGATGTCGGTAAAAGTTCCATCCCGGTTGTTACGGAACAACATGCTCGGCTCGGAGTCCACGGCCACGTAAATGTCGGGCCAGCCATCGTTGTCGAAATCATAGGAAGCCGCCGAGATCGAGTAGCGCGGGCCGGGCTCCAGAATACCAGACTTTTCTGAGACATCTGTAAAAGTCCCGTCGCCATTACTGTGGTAGAGCTGGTTCGTATCCGCGGGAAGCCCCCGAGGACCGCACATCACCGGCATGCCTTTCCATTGGCAGAAGGTGGATTCACCGGGCACGGGCACTTTGGCGCGATCAAACAGAATGTAATTGCAAACGAAGAGGTCGAGGTGACCGTCTCGGTCGTAATCCAGCCAAGCGCAGCCGGCGCTCCAACGGACGCGGTCTTGGGCCAAGCCGGCTTTTGCGGTTACGTCGGTAAACGTCCCGTCGCCATTATTGTGAAACAGGATATTGTGTCCCCAAAAGGTACAGAACAAATCATCCCATCCGTCGTTATCGTAATCGCCCACGCAGACGCCCGTCTGCCAGCCGGTGCGTCCCACTCCGGATTTCTCGGTGACGTCCGTAAAGGTGCCATCACGGTTATTCTTGTAGAGGTGAGTCGTCGGCGCCTTGCCAGGCGGCCATGTCGCATCCAACCGATCCCCATTGGACAGATAAATGTCCAGCCAGCCGTCCTGATCGAAGTCAAAAAAGCCCAGCCCGCTGCCCTTAGCCTCGACAATGTAAGTTTTGTGATTGACTCCACCCCAGACGTTGGGCGCATTCAGGCCGGCTTCGCGGCCCACATCCACGAAAGTCACGGGCGAGGCGTTCACTGTGCCGGGGAGTTGCTGGGCTGCCAGTGAGAGCTTCGATCTCCATCGCCAAAGGGGAGTCGCTAATGCATCCAAGAGGGCACGCCCGAGTAACACGGAGGAGGTACCCAGGAAACGTCTTCGAGGAATGATCATTGCCCCTCCACCGGGGGATGCCAGGATTCAGCGCGGGCAGGGAGCCCTGGATTTCGAAGCCTTACTCCCCTCTGCCGGTATGCTTCCTGTAAGCTCGACCGCAAATTTGGAAAAGTCTCTTTCCCCTGCTGGCGGCGAGCAGGAAAATCCAGAATGGCAAAGAAACCATCCAAGTGTCAAGACAGCGAAAGCGCGTTTCGAATTATTTTGACGGTTTGAACGCGCACGGTCTTGCTTCCCGGAGGACTTCAAGGCCGCCACCTTGGCTGGATTGTATGTGGAGCCACTGAGTGCGGACCCGGGGCGAGTGGCCCGCCCCGTGCCACTCCTTTGAACTTCGCCGCTATTGCGGGCCCTTTGCCGGCTGGGCGTTGGACTTACGCATCGAGTCCACGTGAGCAAGAAAGGACCGCGTCCGAGCAGCCAGCGGACCATCCGGAGCGACCTGCAGATAGGTCTGCATCTCCGAATAAGCCTTGTCGTATTCCTTCGTCTGGAGATAGGCATCGGCAAGCCGGATATGAACTTCCGCCGGGACTGCCGGGCTCAAGGACTCGGCCTTCAAGTATTCTCCTTCCGCCTCTTGGTACTTCCCCAAACGCTGGTCCGCGGCGGCCAGCCGGTAATGAAGCTGCCAGTTGTTCGGCACCACCCGCAACCCTTGTTGAAGAATGGACACTGCTTCCGAATATTTCTTCTCGGCATCGAGAAGGATTCCTATTTGAATATAGGCTTCCAGGAATTCTCCGTCGCAGTGAATAGCCTTTTGCAGGGAAGTCTCCGCCGAAGCAAGATTCCCTTGCAGGGTAAGGACTACTCCCAACTCGGTAAGCGCCCGCGCGAAGCAAGGGTCCTTCTCAATGGCCTTCTCCAAATGCTTTTGCGCGCCCAGCAGGTCCTTTGCCTCCAGCGCCTCGTGCCCCATCTCGTACTCTTTACGAGCTTTCTTCGGTGCAGCCAGATCCGTCATGCTCTGGGAAGGAGGCGGAGGCGTTTTCTTCGCCCCTAATGGAATCAAGTAGATGGTTGGAAACCGGCTGGCGAAGTAATGCATGTCTACCTGCGCGGTTCCGGGCTGATATCCGTCAGCGGTTACGATGACCGTGTAATATTCTTCCTTCAAACCATAGAATGCAAATTGGCCCGTCGTCCCTACCACTTGTTGCGCGACGACGATATGATCTGCAACCTCCACGCGCGCCATGATACCGGAAGGGAGCGCACCGCCGGTCATCGCGCGAACGTGCCCTTCAATCGAGTCGTTGCTCGTCTGGCAGTTACTGGGTGCGGCAAGGAGTACGGCCACTCCCAGCATAGCCACGGTTTTAATACGCGCTTTACCCCTGATACGCGCCAGTGCGCCCTCCACCGTAACCTCCTCTCCCCCGCCACGCCACCCCACTGCTCGACGACATTCTACACCATGAAGAGCAGGGAGAGACGCTGGCATGAATCCCCTGTGGATACCGAAACGGCACTGGTAGGAGCGCAACGCATCCCAAACTCTTCTCGCAGCTGTGACCGCGTATCTTCAATGGGTCATTTCCCCGTGCAAAGTGGACATTTTGATTGGCGCTGGTAAAGAATTCCTGTTGAGCCCATTGCGTGCCAAGGCTAGAATGTTTTGGCTGATTTCGGCGAGGAGAACACCGTGAAGAATTCTGAGACACGGGGGGTTGCGACATGCGCGATGGGGTTCGCACTAAGATCTGAAAGCCTCCGCCCCCCTGGGCAACCAAGCGCCGGCTTATGCAATCAGAAGAGCACGTGCGATCCGACTCCCGAGGCAAACGCAATGAATCGCTCGCGTAAGGGTTTGGGCCAATCCTGAATGGCAAGCAATTCCCCAAGGAGTCACCGTCTAGGCGCGGGAACGAGACTGCTGGCTTTTGTGACGGTAGCCGGTGCCGTCATCCTATACCTTCTCCCGAACCCCTCTATCGAAGGACTTCCAAAGCCCAGCCCCGCGGGCATTCCGGTTCGCTTTACGGACATCCGCAAGGCCGCGGGGATTACCTTCGTTCAGGATGCCACCGCCACGGACCAAAAATACTATCTTGAGACGATGGGCACGGGGGTCGGCTGGATTGATTACGATCAGGACGGGCTGCCGGATCTCTATTTCGTGCAGTCCGCCGCCACAGACGCCTACACGCCGCCACATCCGCTGCGCTCGGCGTTGTATCACAACAATGGTGACGGGACTTTCACCGATGCGACGGAGAAAGCCGGTGTCGGCGGCGAGGGTCATTACGGCCAGGGGGTTGCGGTCGGGGATTATGACAACGACGGCTATCCCGACCTTTACGTCACCGGTTATGGCCGCGCCATCCTTTATCACAATAACGGCGACGGGACGTTCACCGACGTAACCGCCAAGGCGGGCGTGGCCGACGAGGGCAACTGGTCCACCAGCGCCGGCTGGTTCGACTACGACAAGGACGGCTGGCTTGATCTTCTCGTCTGCAATTACATTGACTGGACACCCAAGAACAATATCTGGTGCGGCGAGCATCGTATGGGATACCGCGCCTACTGCCACCCCGACAATTACGGCGGCGAGCATATCAAGCTGTACCACAATAACCACGACGGAACCTTTACCGACGTGAGCGATGCTTCGGGGGTTGGCAAGCCCGAGGCCAAGGGCATGGGAGTGGTGCTGGCGGACCTCAACAACGACGGCTGGCCCGACATTGCCATCGCCAACGACACATGGCCGAATTTCCTGTTCCTCAACAACCACGACGGAACGTTCAACGACGTGTCGTACATTTCGGGCGTGGCGGCGAGCGAAGACGGCCTCTACGAGGCGGGCATGGGCATTGACGCCGCCGATGTGGACGGCGACGGATGGCTGGACCTTTATGTGACCCACCTCGATTTCGAGCTCAACCGCCTGTACCACAACAACCACGGTGGCACCTTCGATGATTACACTTATCCTTCTGGGATCGGGAACAAGGCGATCCTGTTGAGCGGCGTGGCGATGAAGTTCCTGGATTACGACAACGACGGCTGGACCGACGTCGTGCAAATCAACGGTGCGATGGTGGACAACATTAAACTGTATCACAACGACGTGACCTACAAGGAACCCTTGCTGATGTTCCGCAACTTGGGGCACGGGCATTTCAACAAGGTCTCCGAGGACTTGGGGCCGGACTTTATGCGTCCCGTCGCGGGGCGAGGCCTAGCCACCGCGGACTTCGACAACGACGGCGATCTGGACATTGCCGCCGTTGATCGCGGCAATTATCCTGAACTGCTGCGCAACGACGGCGGAAACGCCCATAACTGGCTAGAAGTGCAACTGGTGGGCACGCGCTCCAACCGCGACGGCATCGGCGCCGGTCTGAAACTGACCTCGGAAGGCTTCGTGCAAACCCAGCAGGCTCTGGGCGGCGGGGGTTACATGTCGGCGAGCGATCACCGCATTCACTTCGGCCTCGGCCAGCGGAAAAAGATTGACTCGCTCGAAATCACTTGGCCCAGCGGCCAGGCGGATGAGCTAACCGACATTCCGATCAATCAGATTATCGCCGTCAAAGAAGGCGTCGGAATCATCCCTCGGCGTTTCCCCAAAGTCCCGGCGCGATGAAACATGGTTCTAGCGGTTGTCGGTTATCAGCGGCTGGATGCCGGGACGTCTGTCAGGGGCTGTCGAGATCATTCTGGTACCCGCGAGTAGGTGGAGCCTCTCCGGACGAGAATAATTAAGGAGGTGAAGTGCGGGCCAGTTATTTGGTCTCCATCACGCGGACTCCATCCCAGACGCCCGGCTGCGGCTCGGCCATGTAGTCGCGGCACCTTTCCAGGAAGACGGTCGTGGGCCGTCCTCCGGATAGCCACGGCGCAACTTCCCAAAAACGTCGAGCGCGCTCTCTCACTCGCCACGGCGGTATCTCTCTAGCAGGCCGATGAAAAATGCCTGTAACTAAGAAATCCGCTTGTCGGACGCGCGATTTGGCGTGGTGCTAGAGCTTCGCGCTGGATTATCCACCGCCTTTTGCGGGGGCTTTCGTGACTTCGCGGGTCCTTGGAGAGATACGTTGCCCCGGTCTTCACCCTTCCGCTCCCGGCAGATTTCTCATGCGCACCAAGTTGTAAGCCGCCGCCGTCCAGGTGAAAATCCATCCGGCTCGTTCCAAGCCTCGAAAGCGCGTCTGGCACATCAAGGCGACGGTCTTGAACCAGCCAGAGATTTCTTCCGCCTGTTTCCGTTTTCTCTGGCTGGCCGCGTAGCCGGGATGGCGCACCGTGCGCTGATCACCCCCGGCGCGAGGCTTGAAGCTCTTCCGCCCCGCCCAGGCCTCGATCAGCGTCCCGTCGACGGTGAAGTGCTCGTCGGAGAGTAGGCCTTTCTCCCGCGCCAACTCCCCCACTTCCTCAAAGAAAGCCCTTGACACCTCGGCCTCGAGCAGCCGCTCCCGCTTCTTCGAGAACACCGCGAAGTCCCAAATGAGATCATCCATATTGAGCCCCACGAACCAGCGGAACAGCAGGTTATAGTCCAACTGCTCCATCAGCAACCGCTCGCTGCGCACCGAATAGAGGCACTGCAAGAGCAGAGCGCGCAGCAGCTTCTCAGGCGGGATCGAGGGCCGTCCGCCCGCAGCGTACATGGCGTCAAAGCGCGGCGAGAGGCGCTTCAGGAACGCATCCATCATCTGACGAATGGGCCGCAACGGGTGGTCGGCCGGAACGCGTTGCTCCGGCGAGAGACAGCTGAACATCGCACCTTGCTGAAGATCGTCTCCGCGCATGAGGTATCCTCCTATGGAATCCTTGGGCTGGGTTATACCTCATTGCATATTCTCAAAAAAAACAGGACGCGAGCTTTTCATCATCCTGCCAGGTAATCCTCGGGCCGTCCGTCGCTGCCCAGTCGGATTACAGTTTGTCGCCATAACCCTCGTGGCGACATGCCGGTCGTACGGGGTCAAGAGCAGGCCGGAAACGCATTTGAGAATCCACCTGGCTGGTTAGTCGGCTATGTTGCAGTGCCCTGCGTCCGCTCAGGATCGGGGCAGGAGAATCTTTCATCGCGGGTCTGCCCGCGATCAATGCCGAAGCATTTACAGATCGTACCGCCGCAAACACCTCGCAAGGAATTCAAAAGTGCCGATTCTGGCGTCTCCCGAACCCCGGATCAGTGGCACCCCTCCAAAACCCGATAAATCCTGATTCCCGGCGAGCGCGTGTGTGCGGATTGTGTCGCTTAGGGCCTGCGGCCCGCGAAACCTCATGGAAATTGCTCCGAGTTAACACGGCGGTGGTCTGGAGCGGCGAGATCGACGGCACACTGGAGAGCTCGAGGCCGTGATTGTGTCTGATCTGGAGCGTGCGTGTTGAACGAATAATTGGGCGTCGTGGTCTCCTTCGGCGGGAGCGGCGATAGCCCGTGACCCTGCTTAAAGACAACTTGGGCACGCTCTCCGCTCCTGCCAGAAGGAGCATGTTATGCCTTACAGGATAGCAGGAAGTGACCTTCCCTTCCGATGGAGACCTCTCCTCATGGGTGTCTGCCCTGGTGACCACGAGAGCGCGGGAGTAAGCCGCAGCCACCGGTCCCCAAAGGGCAACCGCCACATGCGGCGCATTCTCAATCAGGCAGCCAACACCGCAATTAAATACACTTGAAGTTTGAGAGCATTCTCGGCGGCGAAAGCAGCGGCGACGCCAGGTCTTGTGCCAGCTACCAAGATCTGAATCGTTGGCGTAAGAGTTTGCCTGGGACGGGAATTAGGGCCTTGACAACGCCATCGCGATAGCCCGCAACGAGTTCGAAGCCCCCCTGGTCTCCGCAAAGCGAAAAGTGGCGAGTCATCAACGGGTCACGTCAAGGAGGTGTGTCGGCTGCTGGAGCGGGCCAGGAAGGCCACGCGCGGGGCGGTGGAGAAGCTGGCGCGTCGGGTCGAGCGCGGCCAACTGAGGGCACCGGAGAAAATTGGAGAAGCAGCGGGGCGCCTCCTGGCGCGCCATCATGGGTGCCGCTATTACGGCTGGCGACTGCGCGAGGGCCGCTTCGTGTGGTTCGAGCATCCAGTGCACGTCGAGCGGGAGAAAGCCTGCGAGGGTCACTGCCTCATTCAGACCGAAGAGCGCGAGATGTCGCCGGTGGAGCCGGTGCGCATTTGCAGGGAGCTGCCGGAGGTGGAGCGGGGGGTTCGCGAGTTGAAGGATGTCGTCGCGATGCGTTCCGTCCATCACCCCACTCCGTCGCGGGTCGAGGCGCATATGTTCGCGGCCGCGCCGGCGTTTCCGCTAAGTCGAGCGCTGGCGAAGAAGCTGGAGGCCGCCCAGGTGGCGCTGGCGGCGAGCGCCGCCCTAGAGGCGCTGCGGACGGTGATCTCACCGTGGGGGGAACGACGCAAAGGTGGAGTCACGGCCGGCTCCAGCCGCGCCCGCC
>JAHEKS010000443.1 GCA_024638215.1 Acidobacteriota bacterium
TGACGGAACCCCTCACCCCCGGCCCCTCTCCCCCGGGGAGAGAGCCTGCCCTGAGAGAAGCGAAGGGGTGGCCCGGAGGGCCGGGTGAGGGTGAGGCAGCCGCGACGGCCTCGATCGAACCTGATCAATTGACCAGCCCCGGTGCGGTGATGGGGACGGTCGCCTACATGTCTCCCGAGCAAGCGCGCGGGGAGCAACTCGACGCACGGACGGATCTCTTCAGCTTCGGCGCCGTGCTCTATGAGATGGCCACCGGGAAGCAAGCCTTCTCCGGCGCCACTACAGCGGTCATTCATGATGCGATCCTAAACCGCGCGCCGACCTCGCCCATTCAGTTGAATCCCGACTTCCCACCCAAGCTGGAAGAGATCATCAACAAGGCCCTGGAGAAAGACCGCGACCTTCGCTGTCAGAGCGCGGCCGAATTGCGCGCCGACCTCAAGCGCCTGAAGCGGGACACGGACTCCGGCCGGTCGCCGTCTGCAACACCGGGTACGGTCGCGCCGGTGTCCTCATCCGCGACGGGGACGCCGCCGCTGCAGTCAGGCGTAGGGGCAATTCATGAATTGCCCCTGCGAAGGCGTTGGAAGATCGCGCTGGCCGGCGCCGCTGCGGTTGCCCTGGTGGGCGTGGTGGCGGCGCTTTTTGCCCTCAACGTCGCTGGCCTCCGCGACCGCCTGCTGTCGGTTGCAGGGGCGCGCCACGGCGTGCGCGTTGCGAAAATCGAATCCATCGCTGTGCTACCGCTTGCCAATCTCTCCGGCGACCGCGAGCAGGAGTACTTCGCCGATGGCATGACGGAGGAACTGATTGCAACTCTGGGGAAGGTCAGCGCGCTGCGCGTCATCTCACGGACGTCGGTGATGCAATACAAGGACACCAAAAAGACAGTGCCCACGATCGCGCGCGAACTGAACGTGGACGCCGTAATCGAGGGTTCGGTGCTGCGCTCCGGCGACCGCGTGCGCATCACGGCGCAGTTGATTCAGGGGTCGACCGATCAGCACCTGTGGGCGGAAACCTACGACCGCGACCTGCGCGACGTCTTATCGCTGCAAAGCGCGGTCGCGGGCGCCATCGCCAGCGACATCGAAGTGAAGCTCACGCCGCAGGAGCGCGTGCGCCTGGCAACGGCACGCCCCATCAACCCCGAAGCTCACGACCTCTACCTCAAGGGCCGCTACGAGTGGAATAAGAGGACCGAACAGGGACTGAAGGGAGGCCTGCAATATTTCGAGGAGGCCATCGCCAAAGACCCGGACTACGCGGCGGCCTACGCTGGCCTCGCCGACTCCTACCATATACTCGCAGACAACGGTTTCCTTCCTGCCGCAGACGCCGATCCGAAGGCAAAGGCAGCGGCCCTGAAAGCCGTCGAAATCGACCCGGACTTGGCCGAAGCTCATGCTTCATTGGCCATCCTCCTCGCAGATTTCGACTGGGATTGGACGGGCGCCGAAAGAGAGTACAGGCGGGCCATTGAACTCAATCCCGGTTATGCGACGGCGCACCACTTTTACGCTCTGTTCCTTTCGGAGCTTGGAAGACATGACGAAGCCATCCGGGAAATCGAAGAAGCGCGGAAGGTTGACCCTCTTTCGGTCAGAATCAATGCCAATGTGGGGCTGGTGCTCTATTTCGCGAGGCGATATGACGCGGCGATTGGACAACTGCGGAAGGCTCTGGAGCTTGAACCCAACGACGAGGCGTCGCACGATTATTTGGGCTGGGCCTATCTGCAAAAGGGGATGCACCAAGAGGCTATCACCGAGCTTCAGAAGGCGGTAAACCAGCAAACCGGCTCCCTTGAACCTTTGGCCGGACTCGCTCAAGCTTATGCGGTTGCAGGGAATAGAGATGAAGCCCACAGGGTTCTCAACCAGCTAAAAGCACCATCCAAACAAAAGTACGTCCAGCCGTACCTGATAGCAACCATCTATGAACGTTTGGGCGAGCGCGAGGAAGCGTTCGCGTGGCTCGAAAGAGCGTTCGACGCCCATGACCCGCCGCTGGGCTGGCTGAACGTAGATCCAAGTCTCGATTCCCTGCGCTCCGACCCGCGCTTCCAGGACCTCCTGCACCGCATGAATTTCCCGCCTTGAGCACCCATGCTCCCGAGCGCCTGCTCATGCAAGCGTGGCTGCAAAGCCGGCTTTGCCCACAGGTTGGCGTGGCCTCGCCAGACCGTATATTTGGCCTTTCACGCTTGGCGACTGCGTGTCAGGTTGACCTGACCCTTCGAAATAGCCTCTTTGGGCGTGTTGTGCGATTGCGGGAGGTTGTTCCCCAGAGTTGCCCCGCCAAGGCTTCCGGCTCGAGACTGGACAATGGGCGCGAAGGCTTCTATGGGTGGGGGCTGCGCGGGTGTTCCACTCGTCCGAAAGCCGGAGCAAGACGGCCGGCAGGGAAGCGGGAAATCGGACCCCAGAACCGGGAGCAAGAACTGACAAAAACGTGCGTCGGGACCAGGGGATTGCGAAGAAAGATGGAAACAGCCGGTGAGCCTCGCCACAAAGGGCCACAGAAGCCCGCCGGGAGGACCACAACCTCTGGTGTTTTTTTCGAACAGGTCCCACAAGCGGCTGGACAGCAGTTCCGGAGTCTAAATCCTTAAGCAAACTGAAAATAACTCTTGACATGCGGGGACAAT
>JAHEKS010000444.1 GCA_024638215.1 Acidobacteriota bacterium
TCCGTCCGGCCGATGCTGCCGGCAAAAAGCGTGTCGCCGCTGAAAATGCGGGAGTGGTCGCCGGCAAGGTACAGCGACAGGCTGCCGGGCGAATGCCCCGGCGTGTGGAGAACATCCAGCGCCATCGAGCCCCAGCGGACCGTGTCGCCCTCCTTCAGGAAGCGGTCCACCTCAACGACCCCCGGCGGCGGGACGCCCAGCAGCGACGCCAGGCCCCCCAGGTCGCGATACATGGGAAAGTCCGCCTCGTGCATCATCGCCGCCGCGCCGGTCGCGCGCTTCAGCTTCTCCAGGCCGCCGATGTGATCAATGTGCGCGTGCGTCACGATGATGCCTTTCACGCGCAGCTTGTGCCGCGCCAGGATTTCCTCGACGCGCTCGATCTCGTCGCCAGGATCAATTATCAGTGCTTCGCCGGTGGTTTCGTCGCCCACGATCGAGCAATTGCATTGCAGCCATCCGACGGGAATGACTTCGTGAATCATCTCGCGCAGCCTCTCTGCCAAACCATTCTAACCCGCCCGCCGTCACCGCGGCACGGAAGTTCGTCCGGGTCGGCAAGCGCGCGTTAACGGGGTATTACGCACGGGGGGGATCTTGCTATACCCCAGGTGACTCACGTGCGGTGGACGGAGTTGGACCTAGGTCGCGATGGAAGGCTGTGCTCGCGTGAGCGCCCGGAGCGGTCCCAATCAAGCGGCGCGAAAGGGTTGCAAGAATTCATGCAAGGGACGCTTGCGCGAGCTTCAACCCGGTGTATAATCGGGCAATCCTTAGGGAAGCTATGTTATGCTTGAGCGCCGGTTTTTCGTGCGATTTCCTATTCTCAGTCAACGGGAGGAGCCATGATGCGATGCATTCGAATTTGTCTGTGCGGAATGCTGTTCGCGATGGTGGCAGGAACGGCATTCGGCCAAGGTAGTCAGACGACCAGCCAGGTAAGATTCTCCGGAACAACCAGCATGATCCAAGGGGGCCTGAGCAACTCCGCGGCCGGAGGTGAATTCATCAAGGAAGGTCCGGAAGTTGACTCCAAGTTCACCAAGCCACAAATCACCGGCGACATGAGCCCGGCGCGTATTTCCGCAGCGCACGTACCTTCGCCTGCGGGCTCGAGCTTTGCGTCCGGCGCATTTTTCGGTTTTCCTGGCATGACTCATAAGGACCAGCATGACGCGCCGACCGGCGTCGAGCACGGGGGCAATTTCCAGCTCGAGCCGCCCGATCAGGGCCTGGCCGTCGGGTCCGGCTACGTCGTGGAAGCGGTCAACAACGCCGTTGCCGTTTACGACACTTCGGGACATCTGTTGGCCACCGAAGCCACCAGCGCGCTTTTCGGAATTGGCGCCAACTACATCACGGACGCATCGGGCAATGAGATAGTGTCGTACGGCCCTGACCCGACCGATCCCAGGGTCTACTATGACGCAGATACGGGGCGCTTCTTCGTCACTGAGCTGGTGTTTGCCACCGACCCCGAAACGGGTGACGATAGCGGCACCACAGCCCTCTACATCGCAGTCAGCCAGAGCAGCGATCCCACCGGCTCCTGGAACGTCTTCAATCTCGACGTGACCAACGACGGCGATGCGGCCTACGGCTCCTGCCCTTGCTTCGGCGACCAGCCGCTGATCGGCGCCGACAACTACGGCTTTTACATCAACACCAACGCCTTCAGCCTGGAGACATTCACATTCCGCGGAGCGCAGCTCTACGCGATTTCCAAGCAGGCGCTCGTCAGCGGCACACCTCCGGGAGTCAGCGCGGTGCGCTTCCACAACCTGATCCAGGCCGAGGGACCAGCGTATTCCATGCAGCCCGCGACAGTTCCTCCAGGCGGGGCGTTTGAAACAGCCAACGGCGGAACGGAATATTTTGTCAGCGCGCTGGATTTCTACGGCACGGTGGACAATCGGGTCACCGTGTGGGCACTCACCAACACCAGCACGCTCGGCGATGCGACCCCCGACTTGCATCTGACCAATAAGGTCATCAACACCCAGACTTACGGGCAGCCTCCTAACGCTCAGCAACAAGACGGACCTACACCGCTGCTCTATGCTCTGTGGAATGCGTATCGCACGTATCGCAATCACCTGGAACTCGTCGCCTCCAATGACGACCGCATGCAACAGGTGGTCTTCGCGGATGGGAAACTTTGGACCGCCTTGGACACATCGGTGCAGATGCGCGGCACCGGGCCCGTACGCGCCGGCATCGCTTACTTCATCCTCTCACCTTCGCTCAGCGGCAGCGCCACGGAGCCGGTGGTGAACGCCACGGTTGCGAAACAAGGCTACGTGGCCATTAACTCGCCCTCGCAGAACAGCGTCCTGTATCCCTCCATCGGCGTGAACAGTAACGGCCAGGGCGTAATGTGCTTTTCAGTGGTGGGACAGGATTATTATCCCAGCGCCGCCTACGTGCCTATTGACGCCACCAACGGCGCAGGATCCATCGTCATCGCGGGACCGGGCACCAAACCGGATGACGGCTTCAGCGGCTACGCGCCGTACGGATACCGCGTGGGACGTTGGGGAGACTACTCCGCAGCGGTGGCCGACGAAACGGGTTCTATCTGGATAGCCAATGAATACGTCAGCGACGCGGCTCGCACGACCTACGCCAACTGGGCGACGTTCATCACC
>JAHEKS010000445.1 GCA_024638215.1 Acidobacteriota bacterium
TCGCGCAGCGAGCGCGCGTAGAGCCCGTGCTGCAGAATCTTCTGGTTGTGCAGGCGGTAGCTGGCCGGCGTGCGGGCGGCGCGCGCCAGCTTGATCGTCTCGCGCAGCTTGGCCAGGTGCTCGGGGGTGCGGCCGTGGCGGGCCATGACGGCTCGCGCCCGCGCCACGTTGCGCCGCACCGCGGCGAGCTGGGCGGGGGAAAGCCGGCGCGGGCGGCCGCGAATGGCCGCCTGGGCAAGTTTGATGGTGCGGCGAGCGTTGGCCATCCGCGCCGGAGTCTTCTCCCAGTGGCGGCGGCTGGCTTCCCAGGCTTTCTCCAGATTCTTGCGCTCGGCGGCGCGTTTGCGGGCGCTGGCGGGTTTGGACACGGATCAATCCCTCCCGGCGTGACGGGGGCCCAGCGAGGCTTAGCTCTATAGGCTAGACAGTAGGCTACATTGTTCCGGTGGGATTGTCAAGCCCCGCGGAGATTAATCTTCCGCCGCCAGGAAGCGGGGAGCGCCTCAGGATATATAGCAGACGCCGTACTGGGTAAGGCCCTGGGAATCCGGGAAGGGGCGGAGACCGACGATGCGCGGTCGGCGTCGCCTTGCGACCGGCCCACAGGGCGGGACGCCGCCGGCCCTTGGGGGCGCCCGAAAAATATTGCCGAGCGGTGAGCGCGATTGTGTGCGATAATCAGTCGGTTTGCTCTCGGGCGTCAGGGCCGGCGTTTGTTCATTTGAGGCTGCGGACTTTCCCTTCCTACGCCACAGATTGATTACACCGGTACTTCGGAGTAGGAGCTCGAACTCCCACACCCAACGAATCTCGGATGCCTCGGAATCTTACAATCTGTGAGGAGCTTCAATGAAGAAACTATTTGTGGGGAACCTGCCCTTCAGCGCCACGGAAGACGAGTTGCGCGACCTGTTTGGCCCCTACGGCGAAGTGCAGGAAGTGCGCATCATGACCGACCGCGACACCGGCAAGCCGCGCGGCTTCGCCTTCGTCGAGATGGTGCAGGACGAGGATGCGACCAAGGCCATTGACGGCTTGAACGGCAAGGAATTTGAAGGGCGCGCGCTGACCGTCAACGAAGCCCGTCCCAAGCCGGAGCGCAGCGGCGGCTTCCGCCCCGGCGGCGGAGGCGGGTTCGGCGGAAAGCGGCGCGGTGGCCGCGAGAAGTTCCGCGAGCCTCGCTCCAATCGCGAGCCCCGTTGGTAGGTTTCCGGCCCGGCGCGCGAAGCAATTAACGATCCGACTTTCATTGCAGCATGAAGGGAGCCTCTATGGCAGGCCGCCAGAGAGCTACGTTCCAAAAACGCCAGAAAGAAATCAAACGCCTCGAGAAACAGCGCGAGAAAGCGGCGAAGCGCGCCGCCCGCCGCCAGGAAAAGGCGCAGCGCCAGGCCTACGAATCGCCCGCCCCGCCCCCTGAGTTCCCCGACCAGCACTAGCGATTTCCTCTCACCGGAGAAGAATTCTAAAACTGAGTTCGCACGATTTTCTGTGGCCTCTGTGTTTAGAGCTTTGCAATAGCGACCACAAAGATCCGGAAAGCCGGGGCAGAGAACTGCTGCGCACGCTTGCTGGCATTAGCCCGGTGATCCGCAAACAATTCCGCGCCAAATACCTCAAGCTGTAGATTCGCCGGCCCGTGGCTCGGTCGGCGCGAGGGTGATTTCACACAGGCCGGTGGGACGCATGACCCCCTTGCCCCCGCACTGGCCCGTGACATTGCGGTCGCGTGGCGGGGCAAGACGCAAGCTTCATACCCCCGGTACCAGGCGCTGCAAGGACGGAAGAACGTGATAATACAAGGGTTGTTGATGTAGCGGACGTCGCCGGAGGCAAGGAAACCGACAAACTGTCAAAATCCCCGCGACCCCGGTGCTTGGCGACAAAATTGCCTGTAAGCTTTTATTCGAGAGTGCTGCGGCTGTTCAGCCTCTTAGAATCATCAGGGAGAAATAAGCTATGGCTTACGTCATCGTAGACACCTGCACCAAGGACGAAGAATGCATCCAGGTCTGCCCGGTAGACTGCATTCATCCTCGCAAGGACGAGGCGGGATTTGAGGAAGTGCCTCACCTCTACGTCCATCCCACCGACTGCATTGATTGCGGCGCCTGCGTTCCCGTGTGTCCCACCAGCTCGATCTTCCCGCTGGACGAGGTGCCGGAAGAGCAGAAACAGTTCATCGACGCCAACGCCGCCTACTATCAAGCGCGCGCGAGCTAGCTCCACCCACATCCGATCGGGCTTTCGGATTTTCCTGACAAGCACGGCTGTAGCGCCGGTGTCCTCACCGGCGCTTTTCGGCGCTGGGGACAGCGCCGCTACAGGAAACGGCGCTCCGTAGGGGCGGGCCTTGTGCCCGCCCGAAGGCGACCATAAGAGCCTGCCCTGAGCGCAGCGAAGGGGTCGCCCCTACGATCCGCGCGCATTGCCATGTTTCATAACAGCCAGCTTGGTGCTATGCTTGGCACAGAACTTTTGCGGGCACAGGCGGCGGTCGCTGAATTGCAGACATGCGGTAACGACACGCGTCACACCCGCTCAGTTTCCGCGCCGAGTCGAACCTATGACCCAAGACACGCGATGGGTAAACCCCGATCATCTTCCTCTTACCAACGGACCAATCCGCACGGTCACGGCACCCGTC
>JAHEKS010000446.1 GCA_024638215.1 Acidobacteriota bacterium
GACAGACAAGCCTCTGGGACTCCAAATATGCCCACGTGTCCGCTGACAGCGAGACGCTGCATAGGAAGTACCATTTCCTCAGGCCTCGAAATTGCTTTGCCTTCTCCAGGTCCTCGCGGAACCTCCGGAGCGCGACGTTGCCTCGGGGGTGCGTAAACTGGAAATGGACGTCTCCCCAGGACGCGAAGCCGTCTATGCCTTTGTCCCCGCCTGCCTGGTTGACAGGGTGAAAATCGGGGAACATTCGGGCCAAAAGCCTCTCGCAAATCTCCTGAAACATAGCGGGTGTCTCGATTTTTCGGAAGTCAATTTGTCCAGCCATAATCGCCCCCTTAGAAGAGTTCTTCCTGCTTATGCTTGGTCTTCCGCTCCGCCCTCGCGAACGTTTCCACGCGGTGGGCGGGGTGTTCGAGCTTCTTGCCCGCCAGCAATTCCGCGATGGTGAGGATTTGCAGGCGCGGATAGCGGACGCCGGGCGCGCTCGTAACCTTGAGGTGTTTTTCGTCGGGCTCCGAGGGTTCGTAGAAGCCCGCCGACGCAGCTTCCGTAAGCATGGGCTTGGTGGGCTCGCGCAGGGTAATCAGCGCCCCGACGGCGGCCTTTTCGCGCGCCAGCACGCCTTTCAAGTCGCGCACGTGGTTCACGCCGATGTGTCCGCTCTTGACCTGCACGATGATTTTCTTCGCCACACCGCTCTTGTCGTCGAAAAAGCGGTTTGTTCTTCGCTCACCGTCCTGAGCCTCGCGAAGGATTGATGTAGCCGTCAATTCCCCTGTCCGAACCCTTCTTGTAGTCCTTGGCGGGCCGCGCGTTCACCAAATCCACCGCCCACCACTCGAACTGGTGCGGACTGATTTCCTTCAGCTTCTCCGCGCCCTGCACGTCCGGAGGTGTGACATCGGGTTCGGGTGCTTGTGAGGAGTTAATCTAACGGCCTCCTCCAACGCCAAACAAAATTCTCTCAATCCAATCAGCCACATCTTCACTGCCCTTGATATCTGCAAGAAAGGCGTTCAGCCACTCGCTTGGGCGCATAACAAGAATTCTCATCTCGGCGAGCCTTTGCTTGTGCTTGAGAATGCCGTTATCTGACGTTAGAAGTACGTCAGACCCTTCCGAAGTAAAGTGGCGGAGAATTACTCTATCGTCTCGATCTTCAATAAAATCGAAGCTGAGCGGTCCACTCGCAGGCCAATGGGGCAGGAAGGGAACTCGTCTTAATGACTGACCTTCCTTCAGCCCTTCTGCGAAAACCATCCAAGCTTCCTGTGTGGCCTGCGCACGTTTGCCGGCCATACGGCATACTTCAGCAAAGGATGCATCGCTTGAAGAAAGGTCAAGCTCCCATTCGTATTGTAGAGCCACGATGTAGCAAAGTGCCCGAATATCTTGCAGGAGCTCTGGGCTGTTGGGGAACTTGCGATGCGCCCACTCGTAACTGCCGTAATCCCAACCTTGGGCTTCTTCCGCAATCTTTCGAATGTAGAACAGCTGGTTAGTATCAAAATAAAGCTTCGTCATCCCTCTTGGACTTTCTCCTTTCAAGTTCTCTCGCGGAAATGTTGCTATGCTTCACCGTGCCTAACGACCATACGATCAGCCATGGCGTGCCCGGTGCTTGGCGGGCATTGAAGCTCGACGAGGCGAATCGCCATCATCACCAGATAGGCCATCATGTCGTTGCGGCCGAGGAAGGCGAGGAGCGCCTGCATCAGGTCGGCGAGTTTGCGCGGCCCGCGCTCGACGATTTCCCGGTAAACCGCCTCGGCCTCCGTGCTCCGCTGCCACGTGTCCTCGAACGCCGTAATCTGCGCGGCGGATTCTTCGCCGCTTTCTGTAGCGCCGGGCTTCAGCCCGGCACGTGCCGACCTAAAGGTCGGCGCTACAAGCACGTTGTAGCTGGCGCTGGAATTGAACGGCGGGTCGAGGTAAATCAAATCCACGCTGGCGTCCGGGACGTGCTCGCGCAGGATTTTGAGGTTATCGCCGAAGTAAAGTTTGTTTTTCCAGTCCATGTTGGCGAGAGCATAACACAAGACGGCGTGGGTTGTAGCGGCGATGTGTCACTGCCATTTCCTGCTGTAGCGGCGGTGTCTAACCGCCGCCCCGTTTCGCCGGTGAGAGCTTGTCCTGAACGCAGTGAAGGAACACCGGCGCTACAGTGTTGACCAGGGCATAACACAAACGATGGATTCCCGCTTGCGCGGGAATGACGACGGTGGGCGCAGTGCATGGTGCGGTCCGCCGGCTGACGCATCTCGCCGGCGGGTTTGGAGTGCGGCGGCTCGCCGCCGCCGTAGGATTGGGTAGGGGAGGGGCCTCGTGCCCCTCCCGCGGACCAAGCGGGCGGGTGTGTCCCTCGCTCGGGAGCACCGTGAAGGTGCTCCCCTACCCGCCTGCGCGAGCAGAAACAAGATTCGGCGGCGAGACGCCGCTACAGCCGCACCTGGCCGGCCGTTTGACGTAGAGACGCCCGGGTGGGGCGTCTCACCAGAGAGACGTTCCGCCGGAACGTCTCTACGTGTGCCGGCCTGAAGGCCGGCGCTACAGGGCCGCGCTCCCGTCCGCCAGCCAGCCCGCCCAGGAGGGAATTTCAGCGCGGCGAGACGCCGCCAACGCGGCCGCCGGGGCACCAAGCTGC
>JAHEKS010000183.1 GCA_024638215.1 Acidobacteriota bacterium
GTGTGGATGCCCACTTCACCATTGGCGGCCACTTCCCGACCTTCGAGTACCAACTATTGCTCGAGACCATTCCGGCCTTGGATACGGTGATTCGTCACGAAGGGGAACTGACGCTCCTGGAGCTCTACGGGCGTCTGGACCAGCCCGAGCGATGGAGCGAGATTAAGGGCCTCGCCTATCGCCGCGGCGGCAAAGTGGTGGCCAATCCCGCGCGCCCACTGATTGTTGACCTCGATTCCCTGCCGTTTCCAGTTCGCAACTCGGAAGCCGTCACGCACCGCGGCCTAGGAATCTCCTCCATCGCCGCCAGCCGCGGCTGCTACTACGACTGCTCTTTCTGCAGCATCCACGAATTCTACCGCGAGGCGGCGGGTCCCAAACGGCGTTCACGATCGCCGGTCCGCGTAGTCGACGAGATAGAGTGGCTCTTCCACGAACGCGGCACGCGGGTGTTGATCTTTCAAGACGACGATATGTTTATGAAAGGGCAGCATCACCGCCAATGGATCGACAAATTCATCCGCGAACTGCACGCCCGCGACCTCGCCGAAAGCATTCTGTGGCGGGTCTCCTGCCGCATCGATGACCTGGATGCCGGACCCCTCCGCCAGATGAAGGCGGTCGGCTTAGCCAGCGTCTACTTGGGCATCGAGTCTGGCAGCAACCAGGGGCTGAAGACTTTCAACAAGCGGTACACCGTGCAGGACGTCGAGCGCGCCCTTGACCTGCTCAAAGGAATTGGTCTGCCCTTCGAGTACGGGTTCATGATCCTCGAACCCGACAGCACCTTGGCCACTGTGCGGGACAACATCGAGTTCCTCAGCCGGGTCGGGGCTGATGGCGGCTCGCTGGTGAATTTCTGCAAGATGGCTCCTTATGCCGGAACGCCCATCGCCCGGCGTCTTGCCGCCGAGGGTCGCCTGGTGGGTACTCCGGACTCTCCGGACTATTTGTTCAATGACCCACGCCTCGACTACCTGCAGCTCTTCCTGGCGGAGACATTCAATTTCCGCAACTTCTCCGACCACGGATTGGTGGAAAGGTTGCGCCTCGCTAAGTTCGATTGCGCCGTGCTCGAGAAGTTTTTTGCCAGAGACTACCAAGTGGACGCCTATGCCGGCGCCGTGCGCGACTTAATCAGCGAGGCAAACGAATCGGCGGTTCGCACAGTGAGTCTCGCAACTCGCTTCATCGAACAGCACAGCCTGGGTCAGATCCTCGACTACTGGCCCCTGTTGGAGAATTGCCAGGAAGAAGAGGCTACGGCTGAACGCCGATTGGGTGCAGCCCTGACCGAAGTGCAGCGCGAGTTTGACTTTTACGCCGCTTCCATGGGTGTCAGAACACATCAACACCTTGAGCCGGCTCCCAATCGTGGCGGGACAACCGCTTAGGGAGGTGCAAATTGTTAACCAATCGCAGCTGTTACCGGCCTAGTAGAACGCATTCGCACATGAATTTCATTGTATGCCTCATGTGGAGCGCTGCCATGGCCCTTCCTACACTCTCGATGTGCCAGGAGGGCATGAAGTTGACCATCGACAGCAAGTTCACCTTCCCGAACGGTAGCATGGTTGAATTCATTGATCCTGATCCGGTGCCTCTTCCGAATGCCCGCGAGGTAGCTAACCTCGAGGATGGACTGCTTAAGGAAGGCATCCCGACAAAACAAAAGTTGTTTCGCGTTTATGTCGACATCGGTTCAATTTCGTCCGACAGGATTCATGGTTTCTACCGGTACAAGTTTTATGTGAAGGCTCAAAACCAGCCGGGAGGGCAGGCAGGGAGTTTATTCGACGTTCGAGTTCATCCGGTTGGGGATTTTGACGATTGCAGGCGTACGGTCCGATTCTCGGTAACGAGAGGGAACGACCGAGATACTGGGGAGATCGACCTTCCGATTCATGGCTTCTCCTCCAAGGATTTCATATCTGCGTCTGCCTCAAACACACTTCAAAAGGTCGAACTCAGGGGTGATACGCCTATTGCCATCGAAGTGGAAGATACGCTGGAGGACTATTCGTTAATCTTGACGGGTATTCCTGAGGTTGCTAGCGACCACGCAAAGTATTGGAAGTCCCCCCCCAGCGCACACTTATTGCCCCTGAATTCATCCGAAGTGGAAATCCCGAGAAAGACGAAAACCCGCGCGGTGGAATTGACGGTTTCGCCGAAACCGTTCACCGTGCTGGGGGCTTCACTGACCTCGATCAACCCTTTAGCCTCTCAGGACACGATTCACCTCGGGATGAAATATCACGTAGAGCAAGGGGGAGTGGATCGGTCTATCGACCTCCCCATCAAGATTCGATTCGTGCCTTCAATCTGGTGGCTTCTCTTGATGGTGTGTTTGGGTTCCGCTCTCGGGAGTCTCGTCGCTCTTTTGGATCCGAAGGGAGCACCGGGAATGAGGAATTGGCTGAAAGCGCTCACCGCCGGACTTATCCTGGCCCTCATCGTGGAGTTGCTGGGAGTGATCCTCGTGAGCGGTGGGAGCAAATTCGTGTTGCTTGGATTTGATCTTGATCCGTTCCAGATCTTTCCGGTCATAACAGCGGGCTTCATCGTCGGCCTGACTGGATATCGAAGCGCGGATCTCTTCAAAAAAATACGTACCAGTTTTTGATGAACAGGAAGGGTAAATATCATGCAGACATCCTTGAAGGCACGTATTAGGCCCCTTCGATCATCGGCTATCGTGGTGCTCCTTTTTTTTGTCGAACCCGCACTGGCCCAACTGTCGCCTGTAGCCCTTTCGAGTCTATCTTCAGGTGACATGTTCGTTCTGGAACAGAGCGGCCAGATATCTGTCGTTAGGTCCCAAGATTCGGCCCCGCACCTCATTAAGGTTGTCAAGATTCCAGAATTCTACTCGCCCACTGATCTCGCTGCAGGTTTGTTGGGATCGGACGAAAAGCTGTTCGTGGTTTCTTACAGTCGTGTATTTAGTAGGCCACAGTGGAGGCTGGAACGGTACTCAGCGAAGGGCGACGTGGAAAGACTGTGGACCGGATTCGGCCCGGACATCTATGCTGGCGTGGCAGTAGACTCACGTAGAGAGCTGATTTACATCGCAACTGCCCGTACCGCGGAGATTCATCGATTAAGTTTCGACTCTCCCAAAGCGAAGGTTCCCGAGTTTGTCGCTGGTATTCACGGGGCTTCTGGGCTGGGCCCTATAGCGGTTGACACCATACGACAACGATTATTCGCTGCTGATCCGCTCGAGGGAACCCTTTACGTTTTGAATCTTACGTCAGGGAGTTCATCCGTTATAAGCACGCGCATAGGCGAACCCCGATCGTTAGTTTTCGACGAGAGTCGTCATACCTTATACGTAGGTGAAGTGGCCGGTCGCCGAGTTTGGAAAATCTACGTCGACAGCAACCCGCCAAGGCGCGTGCTCTTCGCTTCACCATCAACGGTTACTGAAATCCCTTCTCCAAACGCGCTAGCGCTGGGTCCGGACGGGACTCTCTGGGTAGGGGGTCTGGAAGGCGAGCGCATTGTGGGGCTAAGACAGGATGGTCGTGTTCTGCGCGTAATAAGGTGACCAGCGTGCTGCCGGTTGACCGCCAATGAATGCGGGATTACGAGCTGTCAGGATCCAAATCTGGTACCGTTCTTGAGAAGTGCCCACCAATCAACTGCGAGCCCCTTCAGCACGAAGTCGTAAGGAAGCCACAAATACCCTCCCATCGGGCCCCAAGTCGGACCCCACGAGTTTCTGATTAGCAGCGCACCTTTGGTTTCGATTCCGCCACGATCTGAATTCTTGATCTTCACAGTGTCGTCGTACCCGACGGCATCGACTGCGTGTCCGCCGAGGATTCGCTCTCCTGTAGTAGGAAATGGGATCTTCCCAGTTGATCCTGCCTGCGAGATGGAGTTGTAAACCGTGAACCCGAACATGCTGGGAACGCCTGCTGCCAAGTAAGCCTTGATCGTGTTCAACAGCATGGGTTTGGCGGTCCCTGGAGGATCGAAGCGGAAATACTGAATAGTCTGGTAATTTTGTGCGAAGGCGTACAAGAAGGCTGCAGGTTCTATGTCGTATTTGCTGATGTCATACGTCCAGTACTCCTCCGGAGGAACGCCGAATAAAACCATAGCCTCCATCGCGCTTCGGAGGAAAGCCCCGGTATCGCCGGTCCAGTGCAGAAGATCGCGCGTTACCTTATACAGGAAGAGTCGCGAAGCATCGATGAACCTGCCAAAGGCTCGCTTCTCAAAATACTCCACGAGGCCCACTCCAGCGTGTGCCGTACACGAACCGATCGAAAGCTGATTTTCGATTGGTGTACACCAAGCCTTTAGGTCGACAGCGGCGGGGAGTGTCAGGTTTGCTGGCTCGGTGACTCCAATTTTCTTGACCATGGCCTTGACGGAATCTCTCTGTCCCAGTTTCTCGTGCCTACCCAGCACCTCTGCACGGTTCGGAGTGAAGTCGCGGAAGTCTGGACGATCGGGCAACCACCCCATTCCTCCCAGTCCTTCGATAGCTTCAGGCATGGGCTTGTACCTCCTGGTTTTGCTGTTGAAATTACTGAAAACACCTTTGTCACTGACTTGACGGGCGATCTTGGTCCGCCTTACGGCGTTGTCTCTGGAGGTTTCTCACTTCCCAAAGGGTAACACCGGTATTCTTGCGATTTTTCGAGCAATTCAATCTGTCTCGCCAACAGTTTGTTCTCCAGTTCCTTCCTCTTCAAATCTAGGTCGATCTGCCGTTCCAGTGACCTGCCCGCGGTCCTGACGCATTCCGCGTAGGACTGGCGAAATAGGCCGGCCATCCGCACCCCTTCGCGCAACCACAGAACAGGGGTGCGCCGCGTTCAGCTGCATTTTTCTACCGCGACAGCAGCAATCTTGCGCTTGTGGTAGATGAACCCATAGCCATTTCGAATGTGTGGGTATGCATCCACAACCAGTGAGAAAGCACACGTCGTGGTAAGCCCGTCCGTAAAGGGTGCGGAACTTGTTGTGGCATTACGCGGCAAAGGACTTAGCCCGGCGGGGCTGTGCTCTCCGATGTCCAGAAGAATCTCCGTACCCGATAGCCCCTTCACGTAGTGCATGTCCCACGCGCGCAGCCTTCCGTTCTCCTGGGTGACGCTTGTGTTGATATCGAATGGAACGTCCTTGAACTTCACTACCCCGCATACACTACCTGCCTTTGGCACGGATATAGTGCTTTCAGGCGGCTTATTGTCAATCTGGAGCACCAGATCGCAGTGGTTAGGCATGGCCGGTAGCGGCCCGGGCGGCGCAACGGTACCGTCACGATAATCAACGAAGCCGGACGTGAGTTGCGCACCGTTTTTGTCAAACACCTCCAGCCGGATGGTGTAGATCCCCTCATCGGGTATCTCATTCGGGGTAAACCAGTAACCAACACGATCTGGCCAATACCAGTAGTAGTCTTTCATGTTCCGGATTTCATACAATGCGGCCTGTCCATTGACGACTTGCGGGCCCAAGGTGTGTGACTCACTGACAAGGGTCAACTTGTGGACGCGAGTATCTGCAAGGCCCGAGGTGAGGGGAGTGAACGGTCCCGCGCTCGGGCCCTTACCGGGGCCAATGGAGAGGCGGTAGTAGTACGGATCGGAGGCCTCGGAAAGGCCTTTGCCGATGGCTGCCTGAATATTCAGGCCGTAACCATAAGCGACATTGCTGTAACCGCCTCCGTGGTAAGTGCCCACCGTCTGGTTGATATCGTACACATAGTCATTACCGACGCGAGTGAAGAACACTGTGGTGCCCTCGGGAACGGGCTGGCAGCCATTTCCGCAGACTACGGTTTCATCGTCCAGGAGGAGGTCCACATAGGCGTTGGTCGAGTTCCAGCGGACGCCCGAGTACGGGTCCATGTAGATCACCGTTGGGGCACCGTTGATGATTTGGGTAACCTTAATGATGATGTCCGGCTTGGGGTCATAGCGGAATCGCCCGTTGCGGAAATGAAACGGAAACCACCAGAAACAACACTTGAACTTTCCTTCGCAATCCGTGTAGGCGGTACAAACCAGCTTCTTGCTGTAAAAGCATAATGGCAACAACTGCCAAGGCGCCACAGGCGACGTAATAGTGAGATTCTGCAGCGCCTCAGAGATTGAAGTCTCAACCGTAGTGGAAGGCGCAGAGGCTGGCGCCATAACTTCGACACGCTGCTCCATAGGCTGCGACTTGAATTGGACGTTCAGCCCCTGCGTTATAGGAGGAATGGGCGGCTCGGGTTGGGGATTCAGGCTAACGCTCTCGAGCCCGAACGACGCAGCAGGACGCTCAAAATACGGACCTGGATCAGGCCAAGGCTTCGGTTTGACGGGGAACCTCTTGAGAAGCTTCGGGAGACGGATGACCGGGCGCTCCGGCTGCTTGCGGACATACTCCAACAACCAGGGCCAGATGCACCACTCGCGGTCCACATCGAAGACTTCCACCTTGACGAAGGGTACTGGACAGTATTGCGAAATGCCGTCTACGGCATGTTGCTTTCGGATTCGCCCGCTGACGCAAACGCGGATAGGAAGCCACGGCCACCAGATGACGTAAGGCAACTTGATAACTGGCTTGAGGACGTAAATATCCTTGGCTTGGGTCCAATCTTCAATCGCTACCCGGATGGTATGGGCCGAAGAATTACGTAGCTCCTGCGGACTCCCTTCAGGTCCGACGACTAGGTTCAGCTCTCCGATCTCCTTGCGATCTAACGTGAAGGCGAAGTTGCCCTTGGCATCCACGGGAGCACTGGCGAGTGCCTCGCCTACGGGAGTCATTAAGTACGCCGTGAGTTTTAATTCACGGTCAAGCTTCTCCACCGATTCAAGTTGCACAGATCCTTCAATTCGGAACGTGCCTTTCAGGGTGTCGCCGGTTCGGCGTTCTTCAGGTAGGATGTGCTCAGGCATGACTGGTCCTCCTCTCAGAATGAAAATTCGCTTAGATGCAATATGGCCCGAGCTCTATAGCGCGTGGGCGGGCCATGCGCCCTGACAATCCCTTCCGCACTGAGACATTCATGGTTTGGGGGAAGGCGCCCAGATTTGATGCTTCATGGGAATAACCCTATGCAGCCGACGATGTATATCTCGCCACCCCCACGACTTCGCCGACCTTCATAATGGCCAGTCTGCAAAGGTTCGTAGATTTGCGCCGGCACATATTTCCTGTCTGGCCGGACTGCGCCGCTTTTCGCGCCTCTGCGCCAACACCTGTCTCCGGACTCATATATGCCCGGGAATAGCACAGCCCAGCAACATTCAGCAACGGCCAGGGAGTAGAGCCCGCCCTCGACCAAGCGTGGGGCAATGTGCCCTGACGGGTCGAGGGCTTTCCCCCTATCCCGGACAGGTGAAGTCCAGGCACGACAGGGCAAGGCAGTGCGCCGCCGCAGGTGAGGTCCGCCGTTTCTGCCGACCGCCGCCGAATCAGCGGTCTCAGCGCGTAACAAGGTAGCTGATACGTGCATCTCCGTCGCTGAGGGAATGTTCCGAGTGCTGGTGATCTCCCTGACCCCCTATCTTGACATGGCGGCTGGCATCATTCCCAAAACGGCCAAATGGTCGGGGGAACCTCTTAGGCTTAGTCGGGGATATCCCCATCGGAATGCTTGACAGTGAGCCCCTGCGGGGGTAGGTTGGGTGAGTCGAGACGACCAATCCGGGAAGTACAAGGGCCTTGCATCCCATGCAGGCGTGCTGGGAGATGGAAGTCAAGTTGTTAGGCATCGGTACGCAGGGTGCCTTGGCGCCCGGCATGGGGCAGGAAGAGCCTTCATCCCATGCTACGCCGAAGCAAGAACCATGTCGTCCGAGTAAGCTTCATTGAGCAGAACCCGCTCGCACTCCAACTCCTGTTAAGCATCCTGAGGAAAGATCCCTCCGCCCAGGTCATAAGAAACGAAGACCTCTCAGGTTTGAGCAAAGGAGAAGCGGCGTCGGCAGTTATTGTCGTGGATAATTGTGGCTTGCCCTTGCCTCTCAGCGAATGCTTGCGTAGGCTGCGAGTTCATTTTGCAGATGCCAAGTATGTGCTTCTGGATCAAGAACGAGCCCGAGAAGACCTGGTGCGTCTTCTCTCTCTAGGGATCGATGGCTTTCTTCCTTTCGGCGAAGTTCGGAGTTCTTTGCTTCCGGCCGTCCACTCCGTGGCAAAGGGGAACATCTGGGTCCCGCGCGAGGTCCTGCGCGAGTACGTTCAGCAAGGCCGCAAGTCCACCCAGGCAGACCCGTCAGGGCCGGAACGTATGACGTCCCGCGAAAAGCAGATCCTTGAGCTTGTCAAGCGTCGTCTGTCCAACAAGGAAATTGGAGATATTCTCGGGATTCGGGAAAGCACTGTAAAGTTCCACCTTTCGAACATCTATTCGAAGTGCCGGGCTGGAAACCGTCTCGAATTGATCGGCGCCGGCCCGGATCTCTCCCCCTCCTGGCCGCTTTCCTTCGGCCTCGCCCATTCAAGATCGAATACTTGAATGCTGGATACTCTGCTACGAATGCCGGCACCCCCGCCGGGGTCGCAACTTCTTCTGGAATACCCACCGACAAGTTGATGATTTGGGAAGAGGAGCAGTCGTATTCGCCCCTGCGTACGTTCTGAAGGTATGTGAAGTGAGGGGTGAGCGGACCGGCGTACTTGTGCGACTTCCAGTTTGGCCTTTCCAGTTTGATGGAACATGAGCTACTGGGGCCACATCGAGACCAAGCGCCTGGCAGAATTTATCAAAAGTCGATAATGGCGGTTCCCCCTTCAAACCCAAGCGTTTTCCTGTCGAACAAACTGCCGAGATCCTGAAGTGCGGCAAAGGGAGGAGCCCGGCATAGGGCTACCACTACCTTCGGATGGGGGGATCCACCCTCCGAAGTCGGGACGCCGCTCGACGTTAGGGCGGTTGACGCAAGCGACTGCCGCTGGTACCAACGTAGGCATGTGCGCATTCCTATTGTCCAAGCGCTGTCGAAGAATCATTCCGAAGAACTACCTCATGTTTCTGGGCCATGGGAAACCTATTGCTTGGCCTTGCTCAACGGGATCTCCCCGAAGGGGAGCTTTAAGGCCAAACCTGATTCCAACCGAGGAAGCATCGAGCCGGGAGTCTATCGAAACCTAGGTTGGAGTTTTGAATCCGATCCCTCCCTAGGTTGTGGCGTCATGCCGGAACTCGAACGGAACGAAGGCCTTTCTTCGCCGCCCTCGGGAATGAAGCTGTAGGGGGATGAAGGGACTAGGGCGAAGACGCGACTAATTTTATTCAGGAGCAACAAGGGGCATGTTGCCAGTCGACCCGAAGGCTCAAAAGGGACGTTCTGGCTTGGATTGCCTATCCAGGGGTTCGAGACTCAGAGCCTGCAAGGAGGACCCATGATTGCCGCGCGCCATCTGCTTTCTTTTTCGGGTTGTGCGACCCAGCCGGGGTCTGCTTTGGCCCGACATAGCGTCACGTGGAGCACTCAGGCGCAACCTGTGCTCCAGAGTGCCTTTTCAGGAACCGCTCAATGTGACCCCGCCAAAAAGGAGGAGATGCTGCCCTACCCCTCCAAGCGCGGGACCTCGCGGTACTGTGCCTGCCCGCAGCGGCTTATCGCACCTTCCGCCTTCCTCCTAGAGATCTCTGCATAAATAGATTGACAATGCCATGTTTTGTGCTAGAGTCGGCCTATGGCCGACCACACCGTACGTTCCCGACGAGATGCCATAGCGATGGAAGCGCGGCGGCTGGC
>JAHEKS010000447.1 GCA_024638215.1 Acidobacteriota bacterium
ACGGCGCGTGTACAGAGAAAAACTCCCTTTAAGTTGATCCGGATGACTTGATCGAAGGCGTCGTCGGCCATCGTTCCTGCGAGCGCGCCGTCTTTCCACTTTACAAGCTGCGCGTCGCGCGTGATGCCGGCATTGTTGATGAGAACGTCGATGCGGCCCCACTGTGCCACCACCTCGCGCACCGCAGCTTCGACCGCCGCCCCGTCCGCCACGTCCACGGCACGGAATAGCGCCTCTCCTCCTGCGGCGCAAACTTCATCCCGCAAGTCTTCAGCACGCGAGGGGTTCACATCCCACGCCGCCACCCGCGCACCTTCGGCCGCGAACGCCCGCGCCGTGGCCCGACCGATGCCCGCCGCCGCGCCCGTCACGATCACGACTTTGTTGCGCAATCCTGTCTCTATCATGCATCTGCCCTCAAAGGCGAGACGGCGGGCCGCCCGACCCGCCGCACCTCATGCTAAAACGAGAATTTCACTGCGAGCTGGATCACGCGCGGCCCGCTCGCCGACGTGCTGATCTGGCCCGCCGTGGGCTTTAGCGTGGCAGGGTCTACGACCAGCATATTGTTCTGCGGGTTGGCGAAATTCGCAATGTTGAACGCATTGAAGAACTCACCGCGAATCTCCATCCTGACCTTCTCGGTCACGGGGACATGCTTGAGAATGCCGATATCCACGTTCCTCTGGGCCGGACCAACGATAAAATTCCTCGGAGACGTTCCGTAGGGCGGCAGCGTATTGGCGGCCCCGCAACTGAACGCCGCCGGGTCGAAGTAGCCGTTCAGACGGGACTCCACCGAACCGCTTTCCTGCCAGGCGGTGGCGGCCATGTCAGCGCGGCTGAACCACGTCGTGCTGTTGTTGCAGATTACTGAGAACGGCGATCCCGACTGGAGCGTAACGATGCTGGTGAGCTCCCAGTCGTTGACAAGACGCTTCACCGCTCCCGAATCGCCCTTGTAGAACGCCGGCAAGTCATACAGGCCACTGAACACGAAACGGTGGCGCGGTTGAAGTCCGAGGGCCCGTACTGCGTGCTCTGGTTCTGCTGGTCGCCAGGTTCGACGGCCAGCTCATTTCCGACAGCCCCCGACCCATAGTCCAGCGATTTCGAAAAGGTATACGAGGCCAGGAACTGGAGCCCGTGCGCGAAGCGGTGCGTCAGGCTGGCTTGCAGCGAGTTATAGTTCGAGGTGCCCTCGCTCTGGGCCTGAAGGAAGCCAAACAGGCTCTTGTTGGTGGTGAAGGCGTTCGGCGCGTTGGTGGAGTAGGGCGCGTTCCCGGGATATTGGTTCAGGTTATACACGTTAATGAGCTTGGTCCCTTTTGACCCCACATATCCGACCCCCACCATCCAGTTGGTGGCCGGCTCCCATTGCACACCGAAGTTATATTGATAGACATACGGCGTGCGCAGGTTGGGGTCCACGTACACGCCGTTGATCGCCTCCGCTGTAGGGAGGGGCAGGCCGAACGGTTGATACGTCAGGTAATAGGTAACCGACGCAGGGACCTGTGCCGGATCAAGGGGGAAGCTGGCCGTCGCCAAGTTGGCCGGGAAAGGATTGGCAAAGGTTCCCGTTCCCTGGAGATACGCCCCGCCGCCCAGCGGAATCACCGCCGCGGTGCCGAGATTCGCCGCCACCATGTCGAACGGATAATTGAACACCTGGAGGTTGGCCAAGCGAGTCGAGAAGCGGTCGAAGTACACGCCAAAGCCGCCGCGCACGACCAGCGTGTCCTTCTTGAGCGGCTTCCAGGCAAAGCCGAAGCGCGGCGCCAAGTGCCAATCGTTCGGGTTGATGGGGTCTCCAGCACCCAGGATGTGGAAGCCTGCTACGCACGGCGTCAGCAACGCGCACTGCGCCGCGGTGGTCGAACTGGCAAACTCCGCAGGATCGAAGTTCACTAAGCGCCCTTTGGCCTCGCTGATCCCGCCCGTCCGTCCCGCGCGCAACCCCAGATTCAGGGTTAGCGAATCGGTCGTGCGGTAGTCCTCCTGAACGAAGAAGGCAAAGTCAGTTGCACGCATGCTGCGGTCCGGTACGCCGTTTCCCAACAGGGTCACATAGGGCGTCCCCGCCAGGAACTGCGAGAAGCTATTGAAGTTAATCTGTCCGCGCGAATAAATATTGAAGTTGAAGTCAACGAGGTACTTCTGCATCTCTCCGCCGAAGCGCACAAAGTGCCGCCCGTGCGTCCAGCTCAGCATGTCCGACCCTTCATAAGTCTGCGTCTTCGACCACTGGTCCGCCAGGCCGGTGGGTCCGATGGAGAACATCCCCAACACCTGCACGTTCGACATCCCCGGGAAACGAGACGCCAGCGGATTGGTGATGCCATAATCCGCATTGGTGAAGGGCTCTTCCGGGTGCGACGGTCCGTAAATGCGGCTGTAGCCGAACCTTGCCTGGTTGATTAGGCTGGAGTTGATGATGTGTGTGTCGGCAATGGTCAGCACGCGGTTGTGGAAAGTGATGTACCCTCCGTAGCCCGGCACTTGGTAGGGGTTCTGTCCGACGAAGGAGAAATTTGCCTGGTACTGCGGGTCGTCAGAGAAGAAGAACTTCCCACTCAAGTGGTTCTTGGCGCCGATCATCTGGTCGATG
>JAHEKS010000184.1 GCA_024638215.1 Acidobacteriota bacterium
CCCCTGGACGACGTGAAGGTTCACGCACGAATCGGTTTTCTTCCCGAGAACCCGTATTTCTACGATCACCTGAGCGCTCTCGAATTGTTGAGCTACTTCGGGGCGCTCTTTGGCATGAGCGAATCCGACCGGCAGCAGCGCGCGCACGACCTTTTGCACCGCGTGGGATTGACGGAGTGGCGTGACGTTCCCTTGCGAAAGTTTTCCAAGGGAATGGTCCAGCGAGTCGGAATCGCGCAGGCGCTGATCAACGACCCGCAACTCGTCATCCTGGATGAGCCGATGTCCGGACTTGATCCCATTGGGCGGCGCGAGGTCAGGGATCTGATTCTCGGCCTGCGCGAGCAGGGAAGGTCGGTGCTCTTCTCCACTCATATCCTTTCGGATGCCGAGGGTATTTGCGATCGCGTGGCGATTATCGACCGCGGACGCCTCCAGGGGTGCGGGGAACTTCGCGAAATTCTGCGGATGCAGACCGCCTCCACAGAAATCGTGGTGGAACGCCCGTCAGTAGAGATTCTCGATGCAATCAACATCCAGTCCCGCTCTCAAATCAGAACCGGCGACCGCGTGCGTATTGAAGTGGGGGAGGAGGTCAATGTGCCTGAGGTTCTCGGCCTGCTTCTTCAAAGCAATACAAAGATCATTTCCGTGAATCCGGTGAAGATGTCGCTGGAGGACTACTTTCTTTCGCGGGTATCTGAGGCGGAAGGGAAAGTCATTCCGCACGAGCATTTTCATACCACGCTCGGGGAGAAGAAACCTTGATTCGCCGCGTCTCCATCATCGCCGTTTACACCTTCAAGGAGGCGGTGCGCGAGCGCGTCCTGTACAACCTGGTGGTTTTCGCGCTCCTGATGATCGGCGCGTCCATCCTGATGAGCCACATCTCCGTGGGCATCCAGAGCATTGTGGTCATCAATCTGGGCTTGAGCTCGATTTCCGTGTTCGGACTGCTGATGGCCATCTTCATCGGTATCGGACTGGTTTACAAGGAAATTGACCACCGGACGGTTTACAGCATCCTTTCCAAGCCGGTCCGCCGATGGGAATTCATTGCCGGAAAGTACGCGGGCCTTTGCGTCACCATTCTCATTAATACCTCCATCATGACAATTGGTTTTTATCTGGCGTTGTTCTACCAGGAGCGGCGATTCACGCGCGCGGACTTGCAGCCCCTCGGGGCGGTTTATTTCATCTTGCTTGAACTGGCGCTGGTAGTCGGCATCGCGATTTTCTTTTCGTCCATCTCGACGCCCGTGCTCTCGGCGGTATTTACTTTCTGCGTTTACGTGATCGGACACTTCCTGAGTGAAATCAGGTATCTCGGCCAGGCAAGCCAGAGTCTGGTCCTCGAGAAGTTGACTGCGGGGATCTACTATTTGCTGCCAAATTTCGGCGATTTTGACGTTATAGCCCGGACTGCCCACGGGCACGGAGTCTCGCCCACTCTGCTGGTGGCGAATACCCTTTACGCGATGCTCTACGTTGCCATTTTGCTATCCTGCGCGATCCTGATCTTTGAGAAGAGAGAGTTCCGGTGAGCCGCGAAAGCCCGGAAAAGACCGCTGGAGATTTCGTGCGCCCCGTCTGGTGGGTGCTGCTCGTCGGCGCCCTTCTGGCGCTGGTGCCGGTGCAAAGGCGGATTGATGGGATCAAGGGTCTGTATGGCCCGATTCGGGATGTCCTCTACCTGCCTTCCGGTAGAGTCATCAGCCAGCTAAGCCTGGGCAACGAAGGGCTGCTTGCCGATATCTATTGGACGCGCGCAGTTCAATACTTCGGCCGCAAGCGTCTTGAAAAAGACGTTCGTTTGGATCTGCTCGGGCCACTGCTTCGCATCACGACCGAACTCGATCCTCACCTGCTCATCGCGTACCGCTTCGGCGCCGTATTCCTGGCTGCCAAGCCCCCCGAGGGTGCCGGCCATCCCGAGAAAGCGATCGAATTGCTTCAGCGCGGCATTGTAGCCAATCCCGATTACTGGCGTCTGTGGCAGGATCTGGGCTTTGTCTACTACTGGGACCTCAAGGATTACTCCCACGCGGTGAAAGCCTTTGAAGTCGGGAGCCGGCAGCCGGGCGCCCAAGTGTGGATGAAAGCCGTCGCCGCCATGGTGGCGGCCCGAGGCGGTGACCCGGAGACCTCGAAGTTGCTTTGGACTCAAATCTACCGGTCTGCTGAAAATGACCAGATGCGTGAAAACGCCCTGGATCATCTGGCGGCGCTGACGGCGCACGAACAGCTCGAAGGCCTGGACCGCCTCCTCGACCGGTTCCGGCAGCTGGAGGGCCGGCCGGCCCGCTCCATTCATGACCTCATTGCCGCCGGGCTGCTAAGGGGCATGCCTGTCGACCCATCCGGGATACCCTATGTCATCGGCTCGAATCACAAGGCTGAACTTGGGCCAAACAGCAAGGTCAAGCTGCGATTGCTGCTTTGAGGGCCAGCTTGCGGCCTCTACGTGATGCAATGGGTGCACTCACTGTCCGCTTGGAACCGTCCGAATGAGTCCTTCGTCTAACCCCGTTCCGATGGCCGAGGATCTGCGTCCTCGGTCTGGCATTCCGGAGCCGGCTCGTTGGTCTGAAGGAACCCTCTTCGCAATTCTCGTCTTCGTTTCACTCTTGCCTTATTCCAACGCACTGCTCAACGGGTTTGTGTACGACGATACGACGCAGATCCTCGACAATCCCTACATTGTGAGCTTTCGACATCTAGGCCAAGTCTTTACCACGGCGGTCTGGTCCTACGTCGGCAGCGGCGGTTACACCAATTACTACCGGCCCGTGATGACCTTCGGATACATGCTCTGCTTCCGCGTCTTTGGAACTGCGCCTTACGGCTTTCACCTGGCCAACATTCTGCTGCACGCGGCCGCCGTCTGCATGCTCTATGTGCTGACGAAGCGGATGTTCGGGAACCGCTTGGTGGCCTTTCTGGCGGCAGCGCTGTTCGCGCTTCTTCCCATCCACACCGAGTCGGTGGATTGGGTTGCCGCCGTGACCGACCTGGAGGTCACGCTGTTTTTCCTGCTTACCTTCTGGTTTTTCCTCCGCGTCCCCTCGGAAGAAGGGAAGCGATCGGGCGGGGCGGTCGTCGGGATGGCACTGAGTTTTTCACTCGCCCTCTGTTCGAAGGAGCAGGCGCTTATGCTCCCCTTCCTCGCCACAGCCTACGAGCACTTCTACCGCGGTGACCGCAGCTACACCAAATGGGCGCAGAAAGTCTCCCGCTATTACCTTTTGTGGGTGCTCACCTTCGCCTATCTTCTCTTTCGCCAGCACGTGTTCGGAGCTTTCGCGCCCATCATCGGCCACCCGGAAGTGTCGCGCTACGGTGCCTTTCTGTCGGGTATCGCCTTGCTCGGCGGATACATTTGGAAACTGATTTGGCCCTTCCGGCTTTGTGCGTTTTACATGTTCCATCCCAGCACGAGCGTCTTAGATCCCCGCGTCCTTGCAAGCCTGGCGGCACTTGCAGCGTGCGCGGGATTGTTCGTATTCCTTTGGAAGCATAACCGCCTTGCGTCCTTCGGCATGGTCTGGTTTTTCGCGACCATCGCGCCGGTGCTGAACGTCCGCGTCCTCGCTTCCGATAACGTGTTTGCCGAGCGCTACCTTTACCCTCCTTCGGCGGGTTTTTGCTGGCTGGCGGCGCTCGGACTGGTGAAAGTGTGGAGCAGATTTGCCAATCGCTCCGTGGCTTGGCGATGGGCCTATGCAGGAATACTGGGAGTGCTGGCCGTGGTGTTTGCGGTTCGGATTGTCACCCGCAACCGCATCTGGCGGGACGAAATTACGTTCTATTCGGCGACTCTTCAGTCCTCTCCCGACGCCGTCCCGATTTACAACAACCTGGGCTCAGTTTACTGGAATCGCGGCGACGTAGATGCTGCGGAACGGCAGTGGCAGAAGGCGCTTACGTTCGTGCCGGACAGCCCCACGCTGCTGAACAACCTGGGGCTGGTTTACATGGAACGCCGGGAATTGCCCAAAGCGGTCGAGTACTTCAGGAAATCCGCCGACACGAAACCCGCCTTCCCCGATCCGCATCTCAACTTAGGGGTTGCGTATCAGCAGATGGGTCTGAAGGACGAGGCGGAAGTTCAGTACCTTACGGCAGTGTCGCTTGCGCCGTTGAACCTGCACATCCACAACCGCTTGGGCACGCTCTACCTTGACGAAGGGCAGGTTCAGAAGGCGGAAAAACAGTTCACGACTTCGGCTTCGATCGCACCCAACGTGGTGGCCTACGATGCTCTGGGTGGGATTCTGCTCGAACGCCGCGCCTACCCAGCGGCGGAGGAAATGTTCAAGCGCTCGATCTCCCTCAACCCCGGCGACGTGCACGCGCGGGAAGAACTCGCCGCGCTCTATCAGGGCAGCGGACGGACGGCGAAGGCCATGGAACAGTACCAAGCGATCCTGAAAACCGACCGGCAAAATGCCGCTGCCTTGGAGGGTCTGCAAAAAATTCGCCAGAGTCTTTCTTCAGATACCCATGCCGCAAAACAGTGACAACCTGCCTGGCCGCCGAGCCCGAATCCTCGGCGCGGCCGCGTGCGCGATACCAACACTGATGGGGCTTGCGCTCTCAATCATGCACGCAGAACAGACGAGAGCGGACGCGCCGACCGTGGCAGAATTTGTTCACCGGCTGGAATCGAGTTACAGGGGCGTTAATTCGCTGAAGGCGGATTTTACTCAGACCTATGAATGGGGAAGCCGGACACGGCAGGAATCGGGCACGGTTTACTTTGCCCACGGCGGGCGGATGCGCTGGGATTATCGCTCGCCCGAGGAGAAGGTGTTCGTTTCCAACGGCAAAGATGTGTTGCTTTACGTTCCCGAGGAAAAGCAACTGACCCGCACGACCGTGAAAGCCAGTGAGGACGTGCGCGTGCCTTTTCGCCTTCTCCTTAGGCGAGTAGATTTGAGAAAGGTCTTCAAGCGCATTGAATTCGCGGATGACGCGCTCAAGGCGCAGCCGGGCGACCGCGTCCTGCGCGCGATTCCCAAGCACGGCGATGAATCCGGGATTCACCAAGTCCTGCTTGAAGTGACGCCGGATTACGACATCCGCACGCTGGTGGTCTTCTTTGTGGACCACGGGAAAATGACTTTTAGATTTCAGGACGTCAAGCGAAACGCCCGAGTGACACGCGCCTTGTTCGAGTTCAAGCCGCCTCCGGGCACGGAAATCATCGACCAAAAGTAAAGATTGCGGAACGCTAGGTTGCCGCAAGGATATATTTCTCGATGGCGGCGGCGACGCCGTCCTGTTCATTGGAGAGAGTCGTGGGCCACCCTTGTCGTTCCAGCCCCGCGCTGCAGTTGGCCATGAGGACCGCCCAACCGGCGAAGCGAAGCATTTCCAGGTCGTTGAAATTGTCTCCGATGGCCATCACGTCGCTCGGCGGAATTCCCAGTCGCGACGCCCATGCTGCGAGCGTCCGCCCCTTCGTGCAGCCATGGTTCATGACATCCAAAATGGACAGGTTGCGCCCAAGATATTTCGTCCAGGTCAGATGAAATCCCGGCCGCTCAAATCGCCCCATCAGGAAGGGCTCAATCGGGCCCACCCGCTCAGGCGGCCCGCCGAACATGAGCTGGATGGGATCGGTCGAGAGAGTTTCCTCGAGTTCGGGCACTTGCAGCAGCAAGTCCGGGCTGTGCGTTTGGTACCAGCCAAACGGCCCTTCGGGCAACGCTCCGTGCTGCATCACCACTTGCCCGCGTCCCGGAATCTCGAAAATCGCCACCGCATACGGCCGGTATTCTCGCGCTGCCCGGAGAATCTGAAGAGCCATCTCGCGGGGAAGGAAGTCGCGATGCAATGTTTCGCCCGTGCCAGAAACGATCATGGCGCCGTTGGAGGAGATCAGCGTCACCGGGCACGGCGATTGGCGCAGGATGACTTGCGCGGACTGATAGCGCCGGCCGGTTACGATAACCACCTGGATGCCCCGGCACGCCACCTCCGCGAGCGCCTGCCGGTTGGCGGGAGAGATCGTCGCATTGCTATTGAGAAGTGTCCCGTCGAGGTCAATCGCTACTAAGCGGATGGGCATTGCCAAGGCATTTTAGCACGTCGCGGCGCTGTCGCCCGCCACGGGTCGTGCTTGTGATTTGACCGCTGGTTCGTTCCTCGGTTAGACTGGCCACTTCATGTCGCTGCTTGCCTACCTCGAGTGTTCACGCTGTCAGACGCAGTTCGAACCGGGAAAAGTGTACAACCTGTGCACGTGTGGGGGCCCGCTGCTGGCGCGCTATCACTTGAAGAAGCTCGCGGGCAGGCGCATCCGCAGCCGGCTGGACGCGCGTCCTGCCAATCTGTGGCGCTACCGCGAGGCGCTGCCCGTCAAGAGCGAATCTTCCATCGTATGTCTCGGCGAGGGCTTCACCCCGCTCTTGCACGCCGAGCGATTAGGCAAGCGCCTCGGCCTTCCCAAATTGTATCTGAAGGACGAATCGCGCAATCCGACTGGCTCCTTCAAAGCGCGCGGGATGGCGGTGGCGGTCAGCATGGCGCGCGAGCTGGGGATTACCAAAGTCGCCGTTCCTTCAGCCGGCAACGCCGCAGGCGCCCTGGCTGCGTACGCCGCCAAGGCGGGAATGGAGGCGGCCGTTTTCATGCCGGAAGGAACGCCGCTCGCCAACCGCCTGGAATGCGAAATCCAGGGCGCGCGCGTCGTTCTGGTTCCAGGTAGCATCAAGGATTGCGCCCGGGTCATGCGCGAGTCGGCGGGCAGTCAAGGCTGGTTCGATGTCTCCACCCTGCGTGAACCCTACCGCCTGGAAGGGAAGAAGACCATGGCGTACGAAGTCCTGGAGCAGCTCGACTGGCGGCTTCCGGATGTCATGATCTACCCCACCGGCGGCGGGACGGGCCTGATCGGCATGTGGAAGGCCTTTGGCGAAATGCAAGAGATGGGCTGGATTGGCCCCAAGCGCCCGCGCATGGTTGCGGTGCAGGCAACGGGTTGTGCGCCCATGGTGCGGGCCTTCCAGCAGCACTCCGAAAAAGCCGAGGAGTGGCAGAATCCCGTGACGTTGGCTTCCGGCCTTCGCGTGCCATCGGCCATTGGGGATTTTCTGATTTTGGGCGCTGTGCGAGAAAGCAATGGCACAGCCCTTGCGGTGGAAGATGCGTCCATGCTCGCAGCGGTCCGCGAATTAGCGCAGACGGAAGGCGTGTTTACCTCGCCGGAAGGGGGCGCAACGCTCGCCGCCCTCAAGCAACTCCTCGCAGACGGCATTGTGGCAGGTTCTGAGACTGTCGTGCTCTTTCTCACGGCCACTGCCTACAAATACATGGAAGCCATGGAAACCATCGCGGCGAAGGCGACTTAGACGCTTATGCCTGAAACCAAACGGCTCTACTACACCGATTGCTACTTGCGCGAGTTCGAGGCGCAGATCGTAGCGGCCGAACAAGCCGAGCGCGGCTTCCGCGTCATCCTGGACCAGACAGCTTTCTATCCCGAATCGGGCGGACAGCCGTCCGACCGGGGTACACTGGCGGGCTTGCGCGTGCTTGACGTGACGGAAGAGGGCGTCGCGGTCATTCATTGGCTCGACGGCAAGCCGGAGCAGGGCAGGGTGAAAGGCCTGCTTGACTGGACGCGGCGCTTCGACCACATGCAGCAACACACCGGCCAGCACGTGCTCTCCGCCGCGTTCGAGCGAACCGGCCACTACCGAACCGTATCGTTCCATCTTGGCGCGGAGGTTTCCTCGATCGACCTCGACTCGGATCGCCTCGCCGAGCGGCAGTTGGAGGAAGCCGAAGATCTGGCGAACCGCGTCGTTTTCGAGGACCGGCCGGTGCGTATCTCGTTCCGTACCGCCGAGGAGGCCAGCCGCCTGGAGCTTCGCAAACCTACTGAGCGAGAAGGCGACGTGCGCTTGGTTGAAGTCGAAGGTTTCGATCTCTCGGCCTGCGGCGGAACACATGTCTCTCACACGGGCGCCATTGGCATCATAGCGGTGCGCAGATTCGAGCGTATGAAAGGTTTGACGCGGGTCGAATTCCTCTGCGGCAGGCGCGCCCTTCTGGCCGCGCGCCGCGATCATCGTCTATTGACTGAATCAGCCCGGCTTTTTTCAGGCGCCGCTGCCGATCTGCCGGCGCTCATCAACAAGCAATCCGAGGAACTGCGGAGTCAGACGCGCCTGCGCGTGAAACAGTCGGAGAAATTGGCGGAGTTCGAGGCTCTCGAGCTCGTTCGCGGCGCTACGGAGCGCAACGGCCGCAAGGTCATTCGCCAGGTGGTCACAGCCGACGATTTGGTGGACGCCAAGGCCCTCGCGCACGCCATTGCCGCCCAGCCGGGCGTCGTGGCGCTGATCGGCGAGGCGGGCAGTCCAGCCAAACTCTATTTCGCCCAAAGCGCCGGCGGCCCGTGCGATATGGGCTCGATTCTGAAGCAGACCGTCGCAAAGACAGGCGGAAAAGGCGGCGGGGCGCGCGACTTCGCGCAGGGGGGAGGACTGGAGTCAGGAAGTCTGGAAGAAGCTTTGAGCTTTGCGGAGAGGCTACTCGGATAGCTTTCCCGGTGCGCCGTCCACGGCGAGGCGGGAATTGTCGCCTTCGGCCGCTCATGCTATATTGGGACAGACTAGTTCCGCCAGAGTGGGCGCGTAGCTCAGTTGGGAGAGCGCGGCGTTCGCAACGCTGAGGTCGAGGGTTCGAATCCCTTCGCGTCCACCAGAATCCAGTTCAGAGTTCAAAGTCGAAAGTCCAAAGTGAAAGCACTTCGGCCGTCGTGTTTAAGTGGCGGTCAGTCAGCCAAAATTAGGGAGAATGTGCAAAGGCGGCTAACCTAAATTGGAAGGCAGTTTCTTGCTCTTAACTCGTAACTCGCAACTGATAATTTTCAACCTTTAACCTTTGACGCTTAACGGCTCACTAGCCGCCGGACCGGACATGCGCTGCCCCAAATGCCAGCACGAAAACCCCGAGTCGGCTCAGTTCTGCCTTCGCTGCCACAACACCCTGCGCTTCGTCTGTCCCACCTGCAAACACGTTCAGGACCACGGCGGAACCTGTGATTCCTGCGGCCTGGACTTCATGAAGTACGCCACGATGCTGCAGTTCCAGATGAAAAAACAGAGCGACGCCGAACGCGAAAAGGTGAGGACGCGCAGCGCCATCCTCAAGCAAATCCTTCTGCTGCCCATCACGGGTGGTTTTTCGCTCTTGAAGTTCTTCCGCTCAAGGCTGCGCGGCGAATAGGAGGGGAGCAACCGGGACGCATTTCTTCACGCTGAAACTGCTCCCAATCCCTGCCAGCATTGCAAGCCGGAACAGTGAATTGGTGAATTGGCAAGAATCGTGATGAGCGCCGCGCGGCGAAGGGCCGCACCGCGGGGTAGCACGGCCCACGGCCAGCCGCAGGCCGCCCCGCTCACTGACCGGTGAGCTTTCCGCCGGGCTTTTACTGAGGGGCTATGATCGTGCCTTGGGTGCGGCTGGCCATATATTTCTTGGCATTGGCCAGCAACTCAGCCGCCTGCGACATGCTGTTCAGCGCCTTCTGGACAAGCGGATCGTTCTCCACCACGATCTTGTCGGACTCC
>JAHEKS010000185.1 GCA_024638215.1 Acidobacteriota bacterium
CTTTTGGATGCTTTCGAAGGGTCCCCCGCTTCGAAAGCATCCAAAAGCTTCGTGATGCGTTGCTGAGGAGGAGGCGAAAGGAGGGGCCGCTCCCGTCCTCTTCCGTTATCCCACCTCCTTATCTCAACCCACCGTTTTCTCAGTTCATCAGCCTGCGTTGTTCCGAGCTCGACGGGCCACATCAATCCCGAAAACTCCTCCGAAAGAGCCTTTTCGTGCCCGCACGCCTTGACGACACCGTCCACCTCCTCCAAATTCGATTCGTCGAGGACATAAAGGATTAGCCGCGACCAGACTCGCTTCTCCTGCTCCACTTTCGTGGCCTGAAGTCTGCCAAGCATCCAGGCAACGTCACCCCGCCTGACGAGCGGCGTGCGATAGTGGCACAGGGATGTCACGGCCTTTCCGACATCGGTGTACAGCGGCACCATTTGCTCTATGAGCCTCCGCCTTTTCGAGGTGTCCTGAGCGGACTTGTCTGTGATCCTCTTGGCTAGCTTCTCACCGCCGATCGTGTACCAAATGTCGAGACGCATTGCAGCCGCTTTGGCGAACGGCTCCAAAACTCCGTGGAATTCAAGATCGTCCCACGCGCGTAGCAAGATATCGTCAGCCAGGTCCTCGAAGGCTCCGTGAAGCGCGCCGAGCTTCGCCTGTTCCGCGACCCACTTCACCGCCTCGGACAATCCGTCTCTGCTCAGATAAGGGACTAGTCCATCCCTTAAGAAGGACTTGTAAGCACCAAAAAGGTTCTCCCTCTTGGGCAAGGTGAGGATTGCGAAGAACTCCGGCGCTTCCAGGTGCTCAGGCCAAGCTGCGCGCAGACCGCAGCCCTTTAGCTCATCCTCTGGATCGTCCCCCGCCTCACCCCTCGCTAGAGGCCTCAATTTGCCCCTCACTTCGCTATCCCCGAAGCGCGCGACCGCCCAAGCGGCAGGTATCCGTACTTGCGTGGGCTGAGCGTTATCCAGGGCAACCGCCGTTAAGTCCTCTTGCAATTCCTTGGCCCGGCATGAGGCAGCGATGTCAATTGCCTCGCGGCGGGCGAGAACGCTTCGATCCTTGTCGAAAATGAATGCCCTGAGTTGGGAAGCCAACCCTGGGTGGACCAACTTGCCGTAAAGCTGATGGCTTTCGAACCCAGGAAACTGCACCTTCTGCTCGTCGAGCATCCGTAAGAAGCTTTCTACAAGAGACGCGCGATCTGAGTCGTCCAAAGAGAGCACGTCAGCCCGGAGCAGCACATCAGGATCGGTGTCAAGAACTCTGTTGAAGAATCCCCGATGCATGCCCCCCAACCACGCCGCCACGCCGTGCAGTTGGGGGATGAGTTTCTTCCCCTGAGCGTCAGACTGAAGAAACAGGTTCTCAATCTGAGGAAGTGTCATCCCCTGCTGTAAAACGTGGCGAGCCGCCAGAAACTCACTATAAGTCCGATGGGCCCATCCCAGCCGGTTCGGTCCCCGCGAACTGAAGAGGCCAGTGCCCAACACCTCCCGCACAGCCTCCTCCGTGACCCTCACCTTTGAGTCACCCACGCAGGCCGAGCCATCCGCCAAGCTCCCGACCGATACGTCACCATCAGGAATTGCTCCGGAATCTCCGCCCACCCAAACCGCGGCGCGGTTCGCAAACGCGGTCACGGCGGCAATGTGGCCCGCCACAGCAAGCCGATCACTAGCCTGAAGAGCGCCTACTAGGCCCGACTCCCGGCGCGACTCGTTCTTTTCCTCGCAGAGGTGACGGCACCCCTCAAGGTATAGCGTGGCTTGGTTTGACGGCAGCGTGCCGAGTTTACCGAAGGTACTTATGAGGAACTGAAGGGTTATCGGCTTAATTGCGAGTGGGACAGCCTCCGCCCGACCGACTGCCTCAAGGAACGCGTCAGAATTCAAACCGCTGCTTGCTGCCGCTTGAGAAACGTCCGAACGCCTTAATGGGGCAAGTTCCCAAACGCCCACGGAATTGGAACCCCACGATTCTCGCAAGCCCCTTTCTAGCGACTCCGGCCAGTCAGCCGTGCGACACGCAATCCGAAGGCGCAATCTATCGCAGGGAGCTGCGCGAAGCTTGCTAAGTAAGACTGCAGCCAGATTCCCTATCCGCATCCGGCACTCATCCAAGCTGTCAAGGAACAAGTGCAACACGTGGTCGCCATCAGCCCATTCCTTGAACGAATCGCACTCGAAGATGTCCTCCACTAGCCTGCCCTCGTCTCCGTATTCGCGAAGGTCGCTCCAGAGGGATCTACCGCCCTCGTCGCTGACCTTCGCCTCAATGCTCTTACGGAGGGACTGTAGCGCGTACGTTTTGCCCATCCCGGGCTCGCCGAGAAGTCCAAGGAACGGAAGTGCCTCGATTGACTCGAAAGGGACTACATCGGGATTATAGTGGCGCGTCCATTCCCCTTCGGGGTCAGGCAGATAGCCACCGTCGCCCAGATTCAACATCCCTTCGCGCGGTATCCAAAAACGTTTCCAGGTGAAGCCTCTCATTGAATTACCGTCCGAATGCTTTCGAGCCAAGAATCTTTTTCACACCAACGCCACGCCGGCGTCGGCGCGCGCGGCGGATTTGCCGCGGCTCAGCCGCCCGATTTCTTCGTGCAACAACTCGCCCAAAATCCTCACCCCCGATTCGATTTGCGCGTTCGGGACGGCCGAAAAACACAGCCGGAAGGCGTTGTGCCGCGGGTTATGAAAATAGAAATAGCGCGCGGGGGCAAAGATCACGCCGCGGTCCTGGGCTTTGGCCAAGAGCGCGCCTGCGTCGAGCGCCGCGGGCAGCTCGACCCAGAGCGCCATGCCGCCCTCGGGCTGCGTCACGCGGGCCTGGGGCGGAAAATACTGCGCCACGGCGCGCTCCGCGGTTTCAAGCTTGGCCGCGTATTCCTTGCGAATCCGCCGGATGAATTTGTCGAGCACGCCGTGCCGGCCCAAATCCTCCAGCACCGCCTGGCCCAGCATGTTGGTGTGGATGTCGGCCCGCTGCTTGGCCCAGCGCAGGCGCTCGATGACGCGGCGCGACGCCGCCACCCAGCCGACGCGCAGGCCGGAAAAGCCGACCTTGGAAAAACTGTTGAGATAAATCACCAGGCCCGCGGTGTCGAGCGCCTTGAGCGGCGGCAACTCGCGCCCGCGATAACGCAGCGCGCCGTAAATGTCGTCTTCGACGATGGGCACCTGGTGGCGCGCGGCGAGCTCCAGCAACCGCTTGCGCGCCGCGAGCGGCATCGTCACGCCCGTGGGGTTGTGAAACGTCGGGCTGGTCAGAATCAGCTTCACTTTGTTCTGCTCCAGCACCGCGGCCAGAAAATCCAGGTCCAGACCGTCCGGCGTGACCGGCGCGGCAATCAAACGGACGTCGGAAGAATCAAAAATGTTCCACAGGCCCGTATAGGTCGGGTTTTCGCACACCACCACGTCGCCCGCCTCGACCAGCGAGTGGCGAATCAGGTCGAGCGCCTGCTGGCAGCCGTTGGTGATCAGAAGTTCGTCCGCTTCAAGCGGAATGCCGTCGCGGCGCGCGCGCGATTGCAGGTACGCCTTGAGCGGCGCGTAGCCGTCGCTCGAACCGTATTGAAGGAGCTTGGCGCCGTCGCGGCGCAGCACCGCGTCGGTCGCGCGGCGGACCAAGTCCACCGGCGTCAAGTCGTCGGGGCCGTGCGCGGTGGCGAAAGAAATCACCCCGGGCTCGAGCGCGCTGGCCATGAGGCGGCCGAGAGAATCGTCGCGCTGCTCCTGCGCCAGAAAACTCTGCCAGAAAACGTCCTGGTGGGCGCGGCGCGCGGGCGCCGAAGGGCGGCGCAAATCGGCGGCGAGCGGCGAAACGAACGTGCCGCGGCCCACCGTGCCCTGAATCAGGCCGTCCGCTTCGAGATCGGCGTAGGCGTTCGAGACCGTTGTGCGGTGGACGCCCAACCGCTTGGCGAGCTCGCGCGAGGGCTCGAGACGCTCGCCGATTTTGAGCGCGCCGGAGGAAATGCGGTCGCGAATCTGGTCGCGAATCTGGGCGTAAAGGGGCTTGTCCAGGCTGGCGTCGAGCGTGATGAGCACAGGGCCGAACCTCCGGATGGACTGATGGTCCAGTCCAATATCGCTCATTTCCGGCAGAATGTAAAGAGCCAAGTAGTCCAATATTAGGCCCGGCCACGCGACAAAAAGTCCGCTTTACGGCCACTCGCCTGCCCCTTTCATGATACGGGGGATACAGGTGATACAGCTGACACACTTTTTTTGAGGCCGCTACTTCGGCGCTGCTTCGCGCATGCGCGCCCGCAGGCGCTCGCGCAAATCGGAAGGCGTGGATGGATTGCAGGCAACAAGGAACCACAACGGCTCGGTGGTTCGTTCCGCCAGCTTGCGCAAGACTTCAGGTGGAGTGCGCGGATGCCGCGCCACGTTCTCGCGCACCGCAGAGTAAGGATGCGAGGCCATGCGCTCGAGCAACTCGGGTGGCGCTTCGGCATGTTCGGTGAGCACGCGCGCCATCAGGTAGTCTTTCGCCGAAAGCGAACTTGCGATGCGCAACAAATCTTGGGCCGCAGACTTCGGATTCTGCGCCCGCTTGAATTTGCGGTCCCACGCTGGCGTGATTTGGTTCAGATCTTCGGTGCGCGCGGTGATGAGTTTCTTGAGCTGCCGCATCTCGTTCTGCTTTCTCGCGGGCGGAATTTTCGCCGACTGAATCGAGTGCAAAACTTCAAGCAGGTGCTTGCGCTCGCCAAAAATCAACTGCGTCCCGCGAAACACTTTGCGGGCGGCGAATTTCTTCGTGCGAATGTCAGCAACGGCCATGGTGCCTACCTTTGTCGGAAATCCTCACGCACACAAGATAGCATATGGAAATGAAGGCCATCCACGGCAAGCCAGCCTCCAGCGTGATTCTTATTCCCGGCACCTACCGGGTGCGGTGCGGCCATTTCTGCCGGCGCCAAGGCAATCATCGCACCCGTGACGCAAAGCTCCGCAAGGCCAAGCAACAGGGCCTGCGCTTGGGAGTTGTTCCTAGATGAGCTCGATGCCTTCATTGTTGGCGTGTTCGGTTAGAAGAGCCCTGAGAAGTTTCGCTCTCGCCTTGGCGTCGTGAGATGGGAACCCCGCGGCGTTGATTTCCCGCCCGGCTCTGCGTAATGTAGCTTCCACGCCTCGCGGTTCGAGCAGGGCGGCGGCGCGGCAATAGAAGCTCCGCGACCGCCCGTCATCAAAACCATCTAACATCGATTCCAGCAACCTGATTCGCCGCCTCTGCTGCTCGACGAAGCGTGCAACTCCGTGCTCCCTGATGAAACAGAGGTTGGGGAGCATCTTCCGGGCCGGTGGATAGGAGCTGGACTCAGTGGCCTGACAGGCTTCCGCGCTCTTGAACTTGGCGCACGGAAACTCCGGGCATTCCCCGCAAACCTCCAGACCCTTCCTCTTGACGCAACAGGTGATGAAGGAACAGGAAGGGTGCTTGGCGGCAAAATCCGGACCGCCGCAGCCGGGGCAACGCGACTTCCCCGCCGTGTAATAACGCGGGCACAGGCCGCAGTCGAGGCCGCAAGCCGCGATGGTCGGATAACGTTTGGTGGGCGCAGCCACGTTCTTCAAGGCGCCGCTCCCAAAAGACAGCGCAGCAGGAATTCCCTTTCGGGACTCCTGGTCACGGGCATTATACCTCCGCCGGTTTTCGGTGCAGCTGAATCCTCGTTGATCCAGACGGCCAGCCCGCGAGGGCGGCGAATCCTGATTCTTCCAGTTCAGGGATGCACCCGAACTACCGTTTTCTCCAGTGGCTGCGCCGACGCTTCCCTGTCCCGCCTGGAACGGTGCCAGAGTCTCCCGGTGTGGCATTTGTCGAAAGGACCGAGACGCCTCGGCCAGGCAAGGAAGGAACGCAAGCAGAACACTTGAAAATGTTGTGCCAGGGTGTAAACTGCCGCCACCCGATATCTTGAGCCGCTGGCCCATTCCGGCTGAGCGAGATTTCCGTTGTTTGAGAAAGCGGTCACGCCTCTCACTCGAAAGCGAAACCATTTAGCTTGGGGGAAAAATGAATTACGGGACTTCATCCATTTCGAGAACTCGAAGACTGTTCCAGCTTTGCGGCCGGCCATCCAAGCCCGCAGTTCTGGCGGCCCTGCTGCTCCTCTTCCTCGCCGCGCCGGGCGAGCCGAATTCCGCTGCCGCATCGCCCGCGGGCCAAACGGCAGCGGCACCTTTCACCGACGCGCAGGTACGGCAGAAAGCGGACTCGCTCATGTCGCAGATGACGCTGGAAGAGAAAATCGGCCAGCTTGTGCAGGTGGGAGGTTTCTCCTTTCTCTCCGGCCCCAAGCCGGAAGACCTGCTGGGAAAGGGAGTTGGCGGCTCGGTGCTCTGGGTGGACGACCCGGCGATGATCAACCGCCTTCAGCACATTGCGGTAGATGAAACGCGGCTGCACATCCCGGTGCTTTTCGGCCTGGACGTGATTCACGGCTATCGTACGGTGTTTCCGGTTCCGCTGGCGATGGCCGCGTCGTGGGACCCCGCGCTGGTCGAGCAGGCTCAGGCGGTGGCGGCGCGTGAAGCTTCGGCCGAGGGAATTATGTGGACCTTCGCTCCGATGGTGGATATCGCGCGTGACCCGCGCTGGGGACGCATCGTCGAAGGCGCGGGTGAAGATCCCTTTCTCGGAGCGGCCATGGCGCGCGCGCAGGTGCGCGGCTTTCAGGGGCCGTATATCGGCAGCCCCGGCCACGTGCTTGCCTGCGCCAAGCATTTTGCCGGTTACGGCGCCGCGGACGGCGGGCGCGACTACGATTCCTCCTACATTCCCGAAGACCAGATGTGGAACGTCTACCTGCCGCCCTTTCACGCCGCGGAAAAGGCGGGCGTGGCAAGCTTCATGAGCGCCTACATGGACCTGAACGATGTGCCGGCCAGCGGCAACCGGTTTCTGCTCCAGGACGTCCTGCGGCGCGCTTGGGATTTCCAGGGCTTCGTGGTCAGCGACGCCTTCGCGGTGCGCAGCCTGGTGACGCACGGTTTCGCGCGCGACCCCGAAGACGCCGCCTTCCGCGCCTTCACCGCCGGCGTTGACATGGACATGGCGAGCGGGACCTATCTGGAGCATCTCCCCCAACTCGTCAAGCAGGGACGAATCACCGCAGCCCAGATTGACGCCGCAGTACGGCCCATCCTGGAAATGAAAATCCGGCTGGGCCTCTTCGAGCACCCCTACGTGGACGAAGCGCGCGCGGCGGAGACTGTGAAGTCGCCCGGCGACATTCAACTGGCGCGCCGCGCGGCTGAGCGCACGATGGTTCTGCTGCGCAACGAAAATCAGCTTCTCCCCTTGAAGAAGACCGTGCATTCGATAGCCGTCATCGGCCCGCTGGCCGACGCCGCAAAAGATACCGACGGTTCGTGGCTGGTTTTCGGCAACAAAGCGAAAGAGGCGGTCACGGTTCTCGAGGGAATTCGCAACAAGCTGAGTTCGGGAGCCAAGATCGAATACGCCGCCGGCCCTGAAATCCGGCGCTGGATCCCGTCCTTTATTGATACCCTCGAAGGCCGCAAGCCCAAACCGGCGCAGACCAAGGAAGAGTCGCAAAAGGCGTTCGACGACGCCATCGCCGCCGTCCGCAACTCCGACGTCACCGTGGCGGTTCTGGGCGAACTGGCCAATATGAGCGGCGAAGCGGCTTCGCGCGCTTCGCTCAAGCTGCCCGGCCGGCAGGAACAACTCCTAGAAGCCGCTGTGGCCACGGGCAAGCCCGTCGTGCTGGTGCTCCTCAATGGACGGCCGCTCAACATCACCTGGGCCTCCGAGCACGTTCCGGCGATTCTGGAAGCGTGGTATCCGGGCATGGAGGGCGGCAACGCCGTCGCCGACGTCCTCTTCGGCGACGCCAACCCGGGCGGCAAGCTTCCCGTCTCGTGGCCTCGCAGCGTGGGCCAGGTGCCGGTCTACTACGCCCACAACCTGACGCAGGAACCTGACACCGAGAAGAGCTTCAAGTCGCGATACTGGGACAGCCTGAGTTCGCAACTTTACCCCTTCGGCTACGGGCTCAGCTACACCAATTTCGCATTTCCCAATCTCGCGCTCAGCCAAAATGAAGTAAAGGCCGGGGACAAGCTCGATGTGGCCGTGGACGTCCAGAATACCGGGAGTGTGGCCGGCGATGAGGTGGTGCAGCTTTACATTCACCAGCAGGCCGGCAGCGCCTCGCGCCCGGAGCGGCAGCTAAAGGGCTTTGAGCGCATCGCGCTCAAGCCGGGCGAAAAGAAAACCGTGCATTTCACCCTGGGCAAAGACGAATTGAGCTACTGGAGCCCGCAAGACAAGAAGTGGGTGGAGGAAGCGGAAACCTTCGACGTGTGGGCGGGCGAAGATTCCACCGCCAAGCTGCACGGCTCTTTCAAAGTCGTTCCCTGAGCAAAGGCTGCTCGCTGCTGTAGCGGCGGCGTCCCCGCCGCCGTTCGCTTCGGTGCGGCGATGAAGAGATCGTAGCTTCAGAGGGAAACCCGGCATACTGCGGGATGCCGATTGGGCTCACTTTTCCGCTGCCCAAGCTGCTATCCTAGAGAATGACCATGAATTCGGAATCCAAACTGCTCGACGCCCAATCCGCCACCCTGGTGGTGATAGATTTCCAGGCCAAGCTGGTCCCGGCAATCTTCGAGAGGGAGCGCGCGGTTGGCAACGCGCAGCTCCTGCTGCGCCTGGCGGAAATCCTGAAGCTGCCGGCGATTCTGACCACCCAGAACGCCGCCGGGCTCGGGCCCACCATCCCCGAGATCCAGTCGCTCGCCCAGAACGTTGCGCCGATTGATAAGACCAGTTTCGGCTGTTTCGGCTCGGACGAGTTTGTGCGCGCGCTCAAGCAACGCGCGCCCGGGGCAAACACGCTGCTCGTGGCCGGCATCGAGAGCCACATCTGCGTGGCGCAAACCGTGCTGGGCGCGCTCGAATCGGGCTACCTGGTGCACGTGGCCGAGGACGCCGTCTCTTCGCGCACGGCGGAAAACTGGCGCGTGGGCCTGAACCGCATGGAACGCGCCGGCGCGGTGATGAGTTCAACCGAAATGATGGTTTACGAACTTCTGCGCAAGAGCGGCACGCCGGAATTCAAAGCCGTCCTTCCCTTGCTCAAACAAAAATAGCGGGCCAAGAGTCGCAACCCCTCACCCCTGCCCCTCTCCCCAGGGGAGAGGGTGTCCCGGCTTGCCGGGACGGGTGAGGGAGCAAGGGGTGCAGCGGCGATCGGAGCCTCTCCCACGGCGTGGGGATCGCTCACCCGGCGAATGCAGTTTGCCTTTACAGTTTTTGCAGGAACGGATTGCGCGCGCGCGCTTCGCCGATGGTTGTCGCCGGGCCGTGGCCGGGGAAAACCGCCGTCTCGTCCGGAAAGGGGAGCAGGCTGTCGTGAATGGATTGGAGGATTTGCTCGAACGAGCCTCCCCAGAGATCCGTCCGGCCGATGCTGCCGGCAAAAAGCGTGTCGCCGCTGAAAATGCGGGAGTGGTCGCCGGCAAGGTACAGCGACAGGCTGCCGGGCGAATGCCCCGGCGTGTGGAGAACATCCAGCTTCCAGACG
>JAHEKS010000448.1 GCA_024638215.1 Acidobacteriota bacterium
GCTTTCCAACGGCATCACTCCTTTGCAAGTCGAGCAGAACGTGCGCAAGAATCTTGAGGCGCGCTATCCTGACGTCTGGGCCAACCAGGTCTGCGGGATGTACCAACTGGCGTTCAAATTTCTCGCTCCGGGCACGCTCGAGCAGGGGCGGAAGCCGCGGCGCCTGGTGGATGAGCGCGCCGATTGACCGAAAGGATTTGCCATGAGCAAACACACAACTTCGACCTCCGCGGCGCGTCAAGCGTCGAAACCGATTGTCTTTTGCGATTTCGATGGAACCGTGACCCTGGCCGACGTCACCGACCGCATCCTGGAAGAGCTTGCCGACCCGAGCTGGCGCGAGCTCGAGGCGGCCTGGGTGAGTGGCATGATCGGCTCGCGCGAGTGCCTGGAGCGCCAGATGGCGCTGGTGAACGCGTCGTCAAGGCAGCTGAACTCGCTGATTGACAGCATCGCCATTGATCCCGGGTTTGCCAGCTTCTACACCCACGTTGAAAAGCGCGGGCTACCTTTTTATATCTTGAGCGACGGCTTCGATTACGTCGTCCGCCGCATCCTGCGACGCGTCGGCGCCGACGGCGAATTGCGCAACGGGAAGCACCTTTTTACCAGCGCCATGCGGTTGGAAGGGAACCGCGTGCGTGTCAGCTTTCCGCACGACGCCAAGGTCTGCGAACACGGCTGCGCCACTTGCAAGGCCGCCATCATCCGCCGCCTCAAGCGCGGCCATCAGCCCGTCATCTTCGTCGGCGACGGCCTGTCGGACCGGTTTGCGGTGGAGGAATCCGACCTGATTTTCGCCAAGAAGCAATTGCTTTCGCATTGCCGGAAGAACAAAATCGCCTGCCTGCCTTTCGAAACCTTCGGCGAAATAGAAGCAACCCTGGCGGAATTGTTCGGGACGGAAGCTAACCGGAAGCAGAAAAGTTCCAAGCCCCTCGGGATCGGCACCCACACGCGAGTTTCATTCGCCGATTAAACGCGAAGGAGAAGCCCTTTGGCCCTTTCGGACACCACATGGAAGACTGCGGAATTGCTGGCGCTGGAGCGCCAGTACTGTTCTTTCGGCGACACGGTTCATTACCTCGAGCCCCCCAAAATCTTCACCGGCTGCGAGGGCAGCTACTTGTTTGACGAGCAGGGTACGCCTTACCTCGACCTGCAAATGTGGTATTCGGCGGCGAGTTTCGGTTACAAGAATCGCCGGCTCAACGAAGCTTTGAAACGGCAGATTGACCAGCTTCCGCAGCTTGCCTGCCAGTATCTCCATGCCGAAAAAGTGGAAGCGGCGGCGCGCATCGCCCAATACTGCGAGAAGCGCTTTGGTGTGAAAGGCCGCGTGCAATTCAACGTGGGCGGGTCGCAAGCCATTGAAGACTCGCTCAAGATCGTCCGCAACGCCACCGGCAAAAACCTGATGTTCGCCTTTATGGGCGGCTATCACGGCAGAACCCTCGGCGCCTCGGCGATCACTTCCAGTTATCGTTACCGGCGGCGCTACGGCCACTTCAGCGAGCGCGCGCAGTTCGTCTTCTACCCTTACTGCTTCCGGTGCATTTACGATCTGAAACCGGAGACCTGCAACCTCTACTGCCACGACCAATTCGACAAGCTGTTTGAGAGCGAGTACTACTCGGTCTGGGATTCGAAGGCGCAGAGCTCCGAATACGGCGCGTTTTACATCGAAGCCGTTCAGGGCACGGGCGGCTACGTGATTCCTCCCCGCGAGTACTTTGCCCGGCTCAAAGAGACGTGCGACAAGCGCAAAATCCTCATCGTGGACGACGAAATCCAGATGGGGTTCTATCGCACCGGCAAATTCTGGGCCATCGAGAACTTCGGCATCACGCCGGACATCATTGTATTCGGCAAGGCGCTGACCAACGGGCTGAATCCCCTGTCGGGCCTCTGGGCGCGCGAGGAATTGATCGCTCCCGAACTCTTTCCTCCCGGCTCGACGCATTCGACTTTTTCCTCTAACACGCTCGGCACCGCCGTGGCGCTCGAAACGCTGAAGATGATGGAGGAAGAGGACTACGAGAAGCTGGTGAACGAGAAAGGCGCCTATTTCCTCGCGGGGTTGCGCGAATTGCAACGCCGTCATCCGGGCGTTATCGGTCAGGTGGACGGGCTCGGGCTCGCGCTGAGGATCGAAGTCTGCCAGCCCGACGGCCTGACCCCCGACCGCGAACTGGCGGACCGGGTTTTTGCCGAAGGCGTCAAGGGCGATTTGATGGCGGGCGGGAAGAAGTACGGCCTGGTGCTCGATGTGGGCGGCTATTACAAGAATGTTTTCACGCTGGCGCCTTCCTTCACCATTACGCGCGCGGAGATGGACCTGGCCTTTGACCTTCTCGACCAGCTCTTCCGCCGCTGCATTCCGTCCTGATCCGGCGCTCATCTGTCCTCTTCCCGCGCGGCCCGTCCTGATATAATTGTGGGGTGGTGCGCCGCCATACCCTCAGGTCCCGAATATGAAGCGACGGAACGTTCTCAGACTGCTCGGCGCGGCAGGTGTTGCCGGAGCGCTGGGAGGTCTCTACTATGAATTCGGCCCGCGCTCGGGCCCGGGCGGGCTGCGCTTTCCCTGGCGCCTCCA
>JAHEKS010000186.1 GCA_024638215.1 Acidobacteriota bacterium
GTCAACCCATCGAGCCGGGGAGGCGGAATCATGGCTACTTTTGAGTTTGCGAACAAACAGTACCCGATTGACAGTGACGAATTTCTTGCGGACTTCAGCGCCTGGGACAAGAATTTCGCGCGCGGCATAGCGCCCAAGGTGGGCATCATCAGCGGCCTCAGCGAGGACCACTGGAGGGTGATCCACTTTATTCGCGACCAGTACCAGAAAACGGGAAAGTGCCCGCTGGTTTACGAGACCGCGCGCATGAACCGCCTGCACTTGCAGGAGCTCAAGAAATTGTTTCCCGCAGGATACCTGCGCGGCGCCTGCAAGCTGGCCGGCATCACTTACAAGGAAGGCTACCTGGAGCAGTCCTGGGTGGAGGATTTCGCCGAACGGGTTGCCACCGCCGCGGAAGGAAAAACCTATGAGGTCAACCTGCGCGGATTCCTGGTGAATCCCTCCCAGTGGGACAAGCGCTACGCGCTCTACCGCGCCTGGGAAATGAAGATGCCCAAGCTGACCGACCAGCATTGGAAGGTTCTCGAATTCCTGCGCGAGAGCTTTGCCAAAAACAATATCGTGCCCACGGTCTATGAAACCTGCGAGGCCAACCACCTGGAACTCGAGGACCTTCAAAGACTGTTTCCCGACGGGTACCATCGCGGCGCCATCAAGCTGGCCGGGCTGAGGGTGAGATAGCCGCCGGCTGTAGCCGAGACCAGCGAAGGGCTTGCGGCCTTCCGGCAGTCCGCAAGCGAGTCACTCCTCCGCTGCGCGCGGCGAGCCAGGCTGGCACGCGGGAGGAGCTTGCCCTCGCCGTCCGCGACCGAGACGGTTTTCCCATGAGCACCGTGACACCGGTCACCGAAGAAGGCATTCAGGAACGCCTGCGGCGCCTGGGGCTGCCCGCGCTCGAAGCGCGGCCGGTGGTGTGGCGCGACACCACGCGTTACATGTCGATCGAGCGCGGCCACGTGGTGGAACTGGAAGGCGTGCCTTACCTGGTGCGCTGCAACGAGCGCGAAGGGCGCTTCGGCCTGGACGAGCAGCCCAAGTTCTGGGTGAAGCGCGCCGTAAACCTCGACACCGGGGCGACGCAGGTCCTCAAGCTGGTCGTCGAGGAATCGTTCAAGGTGACGGTGGGCGCGCGCCAGGTCCTCTGCGTGCGCAGCGCCGCCAAGGAGAGCCGCGTGCTGGAGCTGGTGCGCGGCGATGCGCGCTTCATGCAGGGCCGCACCGTGCGCGACGCGGCCGGCAACCCGGTGCGCGTGATTGATTTCATCCCCGGCAACGACCTGCTAAGCGAACTCGATGCGCTGCGCGTCGCGCACGAAGAATATTGCCGCGCCTTTCTCCCCTCCGTCCTGGCCCGGGTCTCGGAAAGCCTGGCCGGCCTGGCGCGCCTGCACGACGCGGGCCTCTGCCACGGCGACATCCGCAACGACCATCTGCTGGTCGAGCGCTCGACCGGCGCCTACAAGTGGATTGACTTCGACCTCGACCAGGGATTTGCGGATTTCGATATTTGGAGTGTAGGCAATATCCTTCACTATGTTGCCGCCCAGGGTTTCATGACTTTTCGTGAGGCGATTGAAACCCAGCCCCGCCTTTCCGGCAAACTGACGCGCGACGACGCCTCTTTCTTCTTTCCCCACCGCATCATGAATCTTGCCAAGGTTTACCCTTACCTGCCCGAGAAACTGAACCGCGTGCTGCTGCGCTTCTCCTTCAGCGCGCCCGCCTGCTATGACCGCATCTCGCAGATCACCGATGACCTGGCGGAAGCGTTGGCCTCCATGGTCAGGGAAAGTGGCGAGTGGCCAGCGGCGAGCCGCAGGCAAAAAGAACCAGCCGCTTGACTTCCCCCGCCGCGCTCCATAGATTAACGTGTGGGGTGAACGGAGCGTCCCCGGAAGATTTCTCAAGGTCGGCGATGCCCAACGGCTACAACGGATTCGTTGATTCATTTCTGAAGCGCCAGGTGCTGGCGGTGCAGGAATTCACCGTGCTGTTCATCACCTCGATTCGCTGTGTTTTCACCACGCCCCGCTACCTGACGGACACCCTGGTGCAGATGGACATTATCGGGTTCGGGTCGCTGCCCATCGTGCTGCTGACCGGATTCTTCACCGGCGGCGTGCTGGCGCTGCAAACTTACCGGACGCTGCTGCGTTTCGGCGAGGTGGGCCTGCTCGGGCAGGCGGTTTCGATTTCCATCGTGCGCGAACTGGGGCCGGTGCTGACCGCGCTGATGGTGGCCGGGCGGGTAAGCTCGGGGATTGCGTCGGAAATCGGCTCGATGCTGGTCAGCGAGCAGGTGGACGCCATGCGCGCGCTGGGCACCGACCCGCTGCGGAAACTGGTGGCGCCGCGCTTTATTGCCACCTTCCTCACCCTGCCGCTGATTACCGTGCTGGCGGATTTCTTCGGCATGATCGGCGGCTACTTCGTCAGCTCCACCACCGCGCACCTGACCGGCGAGCAATACTGGACGTCGGTCTATCAGGCGCTGGAATTCTCCGACGTCACCCAGGGACTGAGCAAGCCGTTCTTCTTCGCCGTCATTGTTTCGCTGGTGGGGTGCTATTTCGGCTTGCACACCACCGGCGGGACGGAAGGCGTGGGCCGCGCCACCACGCGCGCCATGGTCGTCGCTTCCGTCCTCATCCTCGTCGTGGACTTCATGATTACCAAGTTTATGGTCGGCATCCACTTTGCCTGAGAGCGCACAAACGATACAATGTTCTCGTAGCGGCGCCCTTCAGGGCGGCATGCCGGCGACGGCGGCATGCCGGGCTAAAGCCCGGCGCTACGAAGCATGTCAAAGCGTATGCCCGATTCACCAGACATCCCGGTGCTCGAACTCCAGAACGTCTCCATCTCCTTTGAAGACCAGCCCGTCCTCTCCGACATTTCGTTTCAACTGACCAAGGGCACCACGATGGTGCTGCTGGGCGTGGCGGCATCGGGGAAGTCGGTCCTGCTCAAGCTGGTGCTGAGCCTGCTGAAGCCCGACGCGGGAAAAATCCTGGTCGAGGGCGTTGACATCGTGCCGGTGAAGGAAAGCCAGCTGGGGAAATTCCGGCGGCGCATGGGCATCGTGTTTCAGGAAGGGGCTCTGTTCGATTCGCTTTCCGTTTTCGAGAACGTCGCCTACCGCCTGCGCGAGGAAGGCGAGATAGATGAAGCCGCGCTGGAGCGGCGCGTGCGTGAGGTGCTGGGCTTCGTCGAAATGGAGCAGGCGATTGACAAGATGCCGGCCGAGCTCTCCGGCGGCATGCGGCGGCGCGTGGCCATCGCCCGCGCCATCGTCAGCGACCCGGAGATCATGCTCTACGATTCACCGACCGCCGGCCTCGACCCCGTCACCGCGCACAACATCAACGTCCTGTTGGCCAAGCTGCGCGACGTGCAGCACGTCACCTCGCTGATGGTCACGCATCGCCTTCAGGACGCTTTCATCCTTTCCAACTTCATCTATTCGGCGGAGAAGCAGGAACTGGTGCCGGTGGATTCCAACGGCGGCCGCCAGCGCTGCGCCACCTGCTTCCTCATCCTGCGCGACGGCGGCATCTATTTTCTCGGCACCGAGCAGGAATTGACCGCAAGCCCCGACCCCTACCTGCGCCGCTACCTGGCGTGATCCTGGCGTCAATAGCCGCGTCAAGGCCAGAACACGGTCGTTGACAAAGTGAATGCACCGCCCCGACAAGGTCAATACACCGTTATTCCGTGAGAAGCAAGGGATCTGTTCTTCCGTTTTTTAAGGAACGGCGCGATTACTCGTCGCCTGCGGCTCCTCGCAATGACGTGCTGAAGGGTGTTCTGACGCGGTGAAAGCGGTAGCTCAGCCCGGCTCCCGCCCGCGAGCCGCGCCCGGCTTCAATTCGCGCTTCCTCTCGCCATGCTTTACAATACTGAGGATGAGAGCTTAAGGAGGGAGACAGAGCTATGCCACAACGTCAAAAGGTAGCCTGGGCGCAACTTCGCGTCGGGTTAATGGTGGTGATCAGCCTGATCGTGCTGGCCGTGGGCATTTTCTTTATCAGCGGGCAAGTGGGCTTCCTCAGCCGGCGCTACGAGCTGAAGACGTATTTCTCGGGCGCCAGCGGCGTGCGCGAGGGCTCGGAAGTGCGCCTCGCCGGAATTCCGGTGGGCAACGTTTCGCACATCCGCGTTTCGCCCTTCAGCGACCCCAAGAAGGCGGTCGAAATTGACTTGAAAGTTTCGCGCCACTACCAGGACCAGATCCGCGCGGACTCGGTGGCGACGGTGGAAACCGCCGGCCTGCTCGGCGAGGCTTACGTGGACATCTCGCGCGGCTCGCCCTCGAGCCCCGTCCTGCATCAAGGCGCGACCGTGCAGGGGAAGGAAGGTCCCGACATCACCGCCATCATCCACAACGCCAACGACGTCGTCTCCAACCTTCGCGCCTTGAGCGACACTCTCAACGGCATCACCACCCAGATCAAGTCCGGCGAGGGCACGGTCGGCAAGCTGATTTACGACCCCTCCCTTTACAACCGCATCAACGCCACCGCCTCCGGCGCCGATAAAATCGTCAACGGCATCCAGAGCGGCCAGGGCACCATCGGCAAGCTGATGACCGATGAAGCCCTCTACCAGAAGACCGTCGAGACCGTCGATCACATGAACCAGGTCCTGGACGATATCGAGCACGGCAACGGCAGCATGGCCAAATTCATCCAGGACCCCAGCGTTTACAACAACGTGAAAGAGATGACCGCGAAGGGCAATACGTTAATTGATAACATCAACAAAGGACAGGGTACGCTCGGCAAGCTGGTCACCGACGATCAGCTTTACAACCGCCTGAACACCACCGTCGCCCACGTGGACACCATCACCGAGCGCATTGATAAGGGCGAAGGAACGCTCGGCAAGCTTTCCACCGACCCCAGCATGAACAACAGCCTGAACGCCAGCGCCAAGTCGCTCGAGGAATTCCTGACCGAGTTCCGCAAGAATCCGAAGAAATATCTGACCCTCCGTTTGCACATCTTCTGACCGAGGCCCGCCGGGCCGGCGCGGCAGCTCCCTCCTCCTCGCCGGCCCCGGCAGCCGCATCGGATCCCCCGCAAGTTCCACGGAAATGACTCCGAAATTCGGCTCATCCTCGGCTTCTCTCTGTCCGATAGAAAAGGCGGGACGGGTGCGAGCCTGAAGGTCGAAGATACCGTCCCTTACACACAGCATGTCCACCCAAGCCGAACGTCGCAAAGAGCAACAAGGACTGCTCAGCCGGATTGACCGCCAGAACTGGCATCTTTGGCTGCTGAGCTTCTGCGTCATTATCTGCCTCGCGCTGGCCATCGCCAGCTTCTTCTATCCCGTCATCCGCTGGCACGTGGACCGCCTGGAAATCGCCTATGGAATCCTGCCGCAACTCATCGTGGGCTTGCTGACTATGGTCCTGCTCTGCGTCATCTACATCACGCTGAAGCAACGTGAGCTCAACGAGGTGCGCAACTTCTTGATTGCCACCAATCTGGAAGCCCGGCGCCTGCGGGAAGAGCTTCCGCACGATGCGCTGACCGGAGCCCTGGACCGCCGCGCCCTGCCCGACGTGATGAAGCGCGAAGTCACCTGGGTGGACCGTTATCGCGTTCCGCTCAGCCTGCTGCTGTTCAACGTGCGCGGGTTCCGGGCGATCAATGCCGCGCAGGGCAACCTGGCGGGTGACGAAATCCTCAAGGTGCTGGCCCAATCCATCGAGGCGACGGCGCGCCAGACCGACACCATCCTGCGCTACGGCCCCGACCGCTTTCTCTGTTTCCTGCCGCGCACGGACCACATCGGCGCTGCGGCCTTCGCCCGGCGCGTGAACGAAGCGTGCCGCCGCCATCCGCGCCTGCAGGAAATCGCTCTTTCCTTCGGAATCACCGAGTACAATGCGGGCGGGAATGCCGACCTAATCCTCGCCCAAGTGGAGCGCGACCTGTCGAGAAGCGCCTCCCCGTCGGCCCCTTCCCAGGCCCTCCCCACGGCCGCGAGGGCAAGGTGATTTGTTGTCGGAATCGCCTCCGTTGATTGATGAGCGGCGCGGCGCCGGACTATCCCGCTTTGGTGGTGAACCCCGTGCGGGCGGATGTGCGCCAGCGGATTCGCCTGAAAAAGAAGTTCCAGGAAGCCGACAGGCGCCACCACAGGAAGAGCTGCCGGTAGCCGAAATATTCCAGCATCGAGAAAAGGAGCAGCAGCACCGCGTCGTGAGGAAAGCGGTGCCGGGGAAAAGTGGTCTGGTCGAGCAGGACCGCCATCAGCGAAAACAACGCGCCTACAAAAAACGCCAGCGCCAGATAGAGCACGAAAACCCTCGCGTTGACCAGGCCCATGAAGAAGAAAAGCGGAATCAAAATCACTCCCGCCAATTCCACGAACGGCCCGCCGATTTCGTGCAGCACCTGGTGAGGCAGTGAGAGCATCCCCACCACGCCGTAGCGCGGGTTGAAGCACATTTTCCGGTGGATGCGCAGCGACTGCCACAAACCTTCGTGCCAGCGGATGCGCTGCCCGCTCAGCACCCGCGCCGTGGTGGGCATTTGCGTCCAGCAGACCGCGTCGGGCGCAAAGACGATTCGCCAGTCCAGCTTCCGCTCGCGCGCGTAGCGGTGCAAGCGCAGGATCATTTCCAAATCTTCGGTCACCGTCCGGGTGCTGAATCCGCCCGCCTTGATGCACGCCGCTTTCTGAAACAGCCCGAACGCCCCGGGAACGATCAGCAGGCCGTTGATCTGGCTCCATCCGGCGCGCCCGGCCAGGAAGCTGCGCAGGTATTCGATCACCTGGATCACCACCCAGAAATTCATCTGCAGGTACGGCCGGCGCACCCGGCCGCCGTCCACAATCGAGCCGTTGACGCCGCGCACGATGCCGCCCACCGCCACAATGCGCTCCGGATCTTCCAGCACGGCCCGCAGGGCGTGCGCCAGCGCCTCCGGCTCCAGCAGCGAGTCGGCGTCGGTCACCAGAAAATAAGGCGTGTGGCAGAAATTGATGCCCGCGTTCTGTGCGTCGGCCTTGCCGCCGTTTTCCTTGTCAATCACCACCAGGCGCGGCTCGATGGTGGAGACGTAGAAATCGCGCACGCGCTCCGTGCGCAGCTCGCCGCCGGGCCGCACTTCCGATTTGCGCAGGGAGAAGGAGCGGATCAGTTGCGTCAGCGTCCCGTCCGTGCTCCCGTCGTTGACGATGACGATTTCCAGGTGGGCGTAAGCCGTCCCCAGCAGCGATCGGACGCTCTCCACAATCACCCTTGCTTCGTTGAACGCGGGAACGATGATGGTGAGCGGCGGCACCAGGCGGCGCAGCCGCTCCAGCGCGTGGAAATCAATCGGCTGGGTCTCAACTTTCTTCTTGTACTCGCGGCACCAGCGCCAGGAAAGCAGCAGCAATGCCAGATAGACCGCTGTGAGGGTGAGAAAATACGCCAGCACCACCCACTGCGACCCCGCAACCAAATAGTGAAACCACGCTGAGGAGATGAGATGGCTCATTCTACGAATTCCTGGCCTGCCTCACCGCCGGCGAAACGGCGGCGCCGGAAAAGATTTCCATGATTTCCCGCTTCACCAGTGCGTGGCATCCCGGCTGCCCGGCCACCGCGAGAATTTCCGCGCGCAGGTCCGGCGACAGCGACTCGCGAAAAAGCCGCACCAGGCGCAGCCGCACTTTCAAGTCGGGAAAGACCAGAATGAAATGGGCGAGCGAGCGCGTCACGCCCGCATCAATGAGAATCCGCGCCGTGCGCACGCTCTCCCGGTAGCGCGTCCAGTCGCGCGTGGAGAGCCCCTTGACGACTTCCCAAAGGAAACCCGCGCGGTCCCATTCCGAGATGAGGCTGTTGAACCCGCGGCGCGAGGCTACGGCCAGGACCTTGGCTGCCACCTCGCCCTTCATGCCCTCTGTCTGCCGGAGCGCGAAGGCAGCGCGGGCGCGCACTTCGCGCACCGGATCTTCCAGCGCGTGGAGCGCGGCCTCCTCGCCCTCGCGAAGTTCACCCAGAGCGTCCAGCGCGCGCACGCGCACGAACCAGACGGGGTCCCGCGCCAGCCGGGTGAGCGCGGCCACCGATTCCCGCTCGCGAACCCGCGCCAGGGCGCGCGCCGACTTGGCGCGCACTTCCGGGTCGGGGTCGGCCGTGATTTCGAGCAGCGCATCGAGCACGCTGCGGTCCGCAACTTCGGAGAGCGCCCAGGACGCCAGGATGCGCAAACGGGCCTGCGGTGAGCGAACCAGTTCCGCCAAAAGCGCCGGGTCTTTTTCCGCGCAAGCCGCCAGCGCCGCCGCCAGTGTCAAGTCGGGAACGGCCTGCGAAGGGTTTTGCGCCACGCGGATCAGGCCCGGGACTCCTGCCGGATCCTTCAACCGTCCCAGGGCGAGCGTGACCGCCAGCCGTACCTGCCACGAGGGATCTTCGGACGCCTGAACCAAGGCTTCAACCCCGCGCGGGTCGTGCACCGAGGCCAGGCGCGTCGCGGCGCGAACCCGGTGCGCAACCGAACCATGGCGCAACTCGTGCACCCAATCGTCAAGAACGCCCAGCCCGATCAACGTCCGTCGGATGGCGTTTTGGCCCTGGCTCCCTGCCATTTCCGATTGGTCCACCAAGATGTCCAAAATGATTTCCTGGTCGCGCCGGCTGCTCTTCGACCAGAACACCTCCGGCTGGTCTTCGGCGGGCGCCGGCGACAGGCGGTTTTCCAGAATCACCCTTCTTGCCTGCCGGGCCAGTTGGCGGCAAAAATGAATTTCCATGAGCAGATAAATCGCCGCCGCCGCCCCCAGCGTCGCGAGGCCCAAGATGGTCACGGCTGACTTCAGGATTTCGACCGCGTGCGCACCCATCTCCTCCTGTTTATCGGCACGCCGCGGGCAAAGGATGAACGGGCGTTCCCGCGGGGCAATTAAAGGTAAAGGGGTTCGGGGTTCGGGGTTCGGGGTTCGGGGTTCGGGGTTCGGGGTTCGGGTGCCGGGGTTCGGGTGTCGGGTGCCGGGGCTCGGGACTTGGGATCGCGATGGGGGACTCGCGTGTTGGACTACGAGTTTCGACTTTCGACCTTCGAATTTCAGCTCTGTTATTTGGTTCTCGTGTCCGGTGCTTCGAGTTTCGATTTTCGAATTTCGAGTTTCGAGTCTCGGTTTTCAGTCTCCTCCGCTCATGCTTCTGCTTTCTGCTGCTCTTCGCCGCTCTTTCGCTGCCTTTGGCTGCTCTTCGCTGCTCTTCGGCTCTGCCTCCCACTTCGTGGCGGAAATCTTGAGGTTAGCGCCTGGTCATGTTAACTTGTATGTTCGCGCTGGAGTGGCGGAACTGGCAGACGCACGAGACTCAAAATCTCGCGCTGTGTAAACAGCGTGGGGGTTCAACTCCCCCCTCCAGCACCATCTCTCCGTCAGGCCTGCACAGGTTCTAGAGATCTCTGCATAAATAGATTGACAATGCCATGTTTTGTGCTAGAGTCGGCCTATGGCCGACCACACCGTACGTTCCCGACGAGATGCCATAGCGATGGAAGCGCGGCGGCTGGCTG
>JAHEKS010000187.1 GCA_024638215.1 Acidobacteriota bacterium
AATAAATCACACGAGAGGCACTTTCACAGCGAGGAATTGCAGGCCATAGGCCTCGTAATCAAGCACTTGGAAAGCGACCAGAGGTTGCAGGAGTCGGTGTTAAGCGTACATCACGGATATATACTTACTTTAATGAACTCCCCCGCGTACAAGATCATCGAGAATCACAATGGCGTTGGGGTCGTGAAGATGGCGCCGGCGCACCCCAGCGCACCCGCCCCCGGTCAGAAGGCCGAACAGACTATCTAAGCCTTCCCGACTCCGCAAGCCCTGTCCTTTGTGCACCAATAATGGCGCGAGCCCGAGCGCTCACGAGGACACTTCTTATTGTCATGCTGCTTCAAACCTGCCGGCTTTTTCGAACGCGTGAGCGACTTGGAGGAGCCGCGTTTCGTCGAAGTGGCTGGCGAGGATTTGCATGCCGACGGGAAGGGGCGGTTCATTCTTGGCGGGATCGCCCTTGGTGCGGCCGCAGGGAACGGAAATGCCGGGAATGCCGGCGAGCGAAGCGGTCACGGTGTAGATATCGGCGAGGTACATTTCGAGCGGATTGTCCACGCGCTCGCCCAGCTTGAAGGCGGGGATGGGCGAAGTGGGCGTAACGATCACGTCCACGTCCTCGAAGGCCTCCAGATAATCGCGCGTGATGAGCGTGCGCACTTTCTGAGCTTTCAAATAATAAGCATCATAATATCCGGAACTGAGCACGTAGGTGCCCAGCATGATGCGCCGCTTGACCTCGGCGCCGAAGCCGCCGTCGCGCGTCTTGCGGTACATGTCGTGCAAATCGGAATATTCGGGCGCGCGGTAGCCGTAGCGCACGCCGTCGTAGCGCGCCAGGTTCGAGCTCGCTTCCGCCGTGCAAATGATGTAATAGCACGCGATGGCATAGTCCGTATGGGGCAGGCTGATGTCCACGCGCCGGGCGCCCTGCTTGACCAGCAGGTCAATTCCCTTCTCGATGTTCGCGCCGATTTCCGGATTCAATCCGGCGAAATATTCTTTCGGCACTCCGACGCGAACGCCTTTCAAGTCGTTCTCACCGCCGAGCGCGGCGACGTAATCGGGCACGGGAACGTCGGCGGAGGTTGAATCGAGCGGGTCGCGTCCCGCCATAATTTGCAGTACCTGCGCCACGTCGCGCACCGAGCGGCCGAACGGCCCCACGTGATCGAGCGAGGAGGCGAAGGCGACGAGCCCGTAGCGCGACACGCGCCCGTACGTTCCCATCATGCCGACCACGCCGCAAAGCGCCGCGGGCTGGCGAATGGAGCCGCCGGTGTCCGAGCCGAGCGACGCGACAGCCATATTCGCCGCCACCGCCGCGGCTGAGCCGCCGCTTGAGCCGCCCGGAACGCGGTCGAGCGCGTGCGGGTTGTGGGTGGTGAAGAAGCCGGAATTTTCCGTGGACGAGCCCATGGCGAACTCGTCGCAATTGGTTTTGCCGAGGACGCACGCGCCCGCCGATTCCAGGCGCGCGACCGTCGTCGCGTCGTAGGGCGGCACGTAGCCTTTCAGGATTTTCGACGCGCAAGTGGTGGCCAAGCCCTTGGTGAGCAGAACGTCCTTGATCGCCACCGGCACGCCCGCCAGCGGCCCGAGCTTTTCGCCGGCGGCGATTTGCCGGTCAACCTTTCGCGCCTGCTCGAGCGCGCGCTCGGGCGAAAGGCTGAGGTAGGCGCGCACGTCCTTGTCCTTGCGCTCGATTTCGCCCTGGTGCGCCCGCACCAACTCCTCGGCGGAAAACTTCCGCGCCGCGAGCCCCTCGCGAATCGCATCAATTGTTAACTGAGTCAATTCCATGACAAGGCCGGCTCTACTTATGAAACCGGAAATTAGAAACTGGAAAATGGAAAATAGGAAGCCGCCCCGCCCTGGAGCGTCTGCCGACGTTTCGATTTTCTATTTTCCAGTTTCCATTTTCTAATTTCGATTTTCCTACTCGCGTTCGATCACTTGAGGAACTTTGAAGCAGCCCGCGGCGCCTTCCGGCGCGTTGGCCAGGGATTCGTCCTGGCCGAAGGTGCGGCGCGGCTGGTCCGAGCGCAGCGCGGGATTTTCCCGGGAGGGATAGGTGACCTGCGCCATGGGCTCGACTTGCGTCGTATCCAATTCGTTTAGTTTTTGGATATACTCAAGAATGGAATCGAGCTGGGGCAGAAACGTCTTCACCTCGTCCGCGCCCAGTTCCAGGTGCGCGAGCGCGGCGACGTAGCGAACGTCCTTTTCTTCCAGAGCCATTAATCCAGCCTTTTCGCGCGCGCAAAGTATTTGCTGAACGAGCGCGCGAGAATCGTCTTGGTCTCGGCATCGAGCCCGCGCGGAAGGGCGCAGGGCGCAAGCGGAAAATCGTCTGCCCGGCGCAACTCGGTCGCCGCCGGCGCGCTGTGTTCTCCGCGCTCGGACGCGCGCTCCACGCGCACGCGCAACTCCTTCGCCAGCGGGGCTCCCAGGAAAGCGTTGACCGCGCCGAGGACCTCCGGCTCGAGCAACCGCAACTGCGCCGCCCAGGTCTGGGAAGTTGTCGCGAGCGTGAGCGTCCCTGACCAGAATGCCACGGGACGCGAGTGCTCCGCAACCGCTTTTCCCGCCGCCCGCGCCCAGAGCGGCGCGAGAACTTCCACCAGGTCCGATCCGGCCCGGCGCGCGTGGCGCTTGAAGACGGCGGGCAGACTGTTGCCAATCGCTTCCACGGCAATCCCCCGTTCGCTTTTCTCTCTGGAAAGAGCGAACGAGAGTTTAGCACAAACCGGGCAGGGAGAAAATAATTTGTGGATTGTTCGGTCGAAATTTTGTAATTTCGCTGGTGATGAAATTGATTCTCGCTTCCGCCTCGCCGCGCCGCAAGGACCTGTTGCGCGCCGCGGGCTTCAAGTTCCAAGCGCGCTCGAGTTCCGTCGAGCCGCCGCCGCGGCCGGGCGAATCGCCCGTTGCTTATGCCCGCCGCGCCGCCCGCGCCAAGGCTTTGAGCGTCGCCGCCTTGGCGCCGGCCGGCGCGCTCGTGCTCGGCGCGGACACCGTCGTCGTCGCCGGCAACCAAATTCTGGGCAAGCCCGCCGATGCGGCGGACGCGGCTCGCATGGTGCGGAGACTTTCGGGAAGGGTGCATCGCGTGGTGACCGGCGTGTGCCTGGTGCGGGCGCCGCGTCGCGTCGCGGCGCTGCGGCATGAAACGACGCACGTCCGATTTCGCAAACTGAGCGAGGCTGAAATTCGAGCGTACGTGGAAAGCCGCGAGCCGCTCGACAAGGCCGGCGCTTACGGCATCCAGGGGCGCGCGTCCAAATTCATCCGTGGCATTGAGGGCTGTTACTTCAACGTGGTGGGGCTGCCGGTGCCGCTGGTCTGCGAAATGCTCAAAACATTTAGTGACTTAACGATTTAGCGATTTGGCGATTGGAAGAAGAGTATCGCGAGCGCCGTGGCTTGTGCCTGCGAATCGTTGAATCACTAAATCACAAAATCACCAAATCACAAAATGATTCTCTCGTCTCCCTCGCGGCGCGTGACGCGTTCGCGGTCCAGGTATTCGAGCAGCGGGATGGCGTATTTCCGCGTCAGCCCGGTGAGCTCCTTGAACACGGCGACGTTGAGGCGAGGGCTTTGCAGTTTGCGGCGCGCCACCCGCCGGCGCAATTCCTCCAGCGCCGCGCGATGGAAAATCAGGTCCTCCGTCACGCGCACCAGGACTTTTTCTTTCAGCAGGATTTGCAGAATCTTGTCGGCGCGGCGGCGGTCGATCTTCAGCGTCGCCAGAACCTCGCGCGCGCTCGGCACAGCCAAACCCGCTTTCCCGAAGGCGCTCGCGATTTGTTCCTTCGCCTCGCGCTCTTCCGGGCTCATTTGAACTTCGCGCCCTTTCAGCCGCAAAAGTTCACCCTGAGCTTCCACCTGATTCTGCTCCGCCAGCGCTTCGAGGACCGCGCCGAAAAGCGCCGCCGAGGGCCGGCCGCGCGGCGCGCCCGTCCTGCCGCGCAGTTCCTCCTTCGACAAGCCGGAGACCAGGGGATTGGCGGCGTGGAATTTTCCCAGCTCGCCGAGGATCTTCGAGCCGACGGCGCGAAAGTATTCCGTGCGCGTCAGCAGGCTGGGCGGGCGGCCCACCGCCATCAGGTGTTTCCGCTTGACCAGCTCCTCCGCGGCTTGCAGAATCTCCGCCGGCGTCCGTCCCAGGCGGGCGACCAGCGCCGCGGGCGTCGCTTCGCCCAGGCGCTCCACCAGCCCTTCCACGCGCGCTTCCAGATCGCCCTCCTCCGCCACGCGAAAATAGTCAAGCAGGCGCGGGTCGGCGCTGTGATGCTTCTCCGGCTGGTTGTCGAGAACCGTGCCTCCGCCGATGGTGACGACCGGAGAGAACTGCCGGATGATGAACCGGTCGCCCGGCAGATACAGGCCCGGCTTCGACAGCCGCAATTGCGCGTAAGCCTGCTCGCCCGGCTGGAGTTCCTTGCCCTGCAGCAGCACCACTTCCGCCACCATCTCATCCGCGGCGCAGTGAAAATGAACCGGCGTGCGCGTTTTGAGGCGCCGCGCCGAGGGAAGCAGCGTGAGCGCGCAGTCGAGCCGCGTCGAGACCTCGAACAGCCCGGGCGGCGCCAGCGCCATGCCGCGCGCCAGCTCGCGCGCCTCGATCCCCGCGAGGTTGAGCGCCGTGCGCTGCCCGGCCGACGCGACGCTCGCCGCCTGGTTGTGGACTTCGATCCCCCGCACGCGCGCCCGGCGACCCAGCGGGAAAATCTCCACCTCCTCCTCAACGTGGATCTCGCCCGCCACTAAGGTTCCCGTCACCACCGCCCCAAAACCCTTCATCACGAACGCGCGGTCAATCGGCAGCCGAAACGGCAATCCCGTCGGCCGCCCGGGCGTTTCACGGCTCAAGCGCTCCAACCCCTCCTTCAGCCGGTCGAGCCCTTCACCCGTGCGCGCGCTCACCGCGACCACCGGCGCGCCCTCCAGAAAAGAGCCGGCGACAAACTCCTGCACTTCCAGCGCCACCAGGTCCAGCACCTCGCGCTCCACCAGGTCCGACTTGGTCAGCGCCACCAGCCCCGATCGCACGCCCAGTAATTTACAAATGTCAAAATGTTCACGAGTTTGCGGCTTTATAGATTCGTCAGCCGCCACCACCAGCAGCACCAGGTCGATCCCGCCCGCCCCGGCCAGCATGTTCTTCACAAAACGCTCGTGCCCGGGGACGTCCACAAATCCGGCGCGCACCTCCCCGCCCAGGTCGAGGTGCGCGAAGCCGAGGTCAATGGTGATGCCGCGGCGCTTTTCTTCCGCCAGACGGTCGGGGTTGGTGCCGGTCAACGCCTCCACCAGCGCCGACTTGCCGTGGTCAATGTGCCCGGCTGTGCCGATAATCACGTATTTCATCAGGCAACGAGTATGCTGGATTAAGCCAAACGTTGACAAGTAATATGATTCCCGCAGGGAAGGCATCTCTGCGGAACTAACAGCTACTCAGTTACTAGTTCCCTGAATAGCAGAAGTCTCTTCTTCCTCGCCCAGCCACACGCTGGCCAGGCGCCAGTTGCCCGCCTGCTTTTGCAGCACCATGTCGTAGCGGGCGATGGCGGAAGGAATTTCGAACTCCACGCGGGCAAGCGCGCGCGCGTGGTCGGGGGAGAAGGTCAGATGGCTGATTTTGACATTCACGGGCGGGTCCGCCGGGGCCGCGGTGCGCGGCTTCGCGCCGCCGCGGGCCGCCGGAGACGTTCGCCGTGCGGGCGCAGGAGGCGCTTCGAGCGCGGGGATGAAATAGGTTCGCACCGCGCGCTCGAGAGAATAATCGGCGTTCTGATTTGCAGGCTGCGCCAGATATTTGGCCCGCGCGCCGATGACGTCGGCGGCGTTTTCCAGATCGTCCTGGACGACAGGGTCCTGGACCTTCGACTCGAGCTCGTGCAGCTTGGGAACAAGCGCGGCGTCGGTGCGCACCGTGAGCGCCAGAATCGCGGCTTCGGTGAGGGTGCGGTCGGGCTCGGAATCGGCATGGGCAATCGCGTCGAGCAACACCTGCGTCGCCTGGGGCGTGTCAACCTCCGCCAGCGCGCCGTAGAAGAAGCGCTTCAGGCCCAGGTCGCGGGGGTCGTTCATCAGCCTCGCCAGAATTTCGATGGCTTGATTGCCGCCGATGAAGGCCAGCGATTTCGCCGCAAATTCCGCCGTGCGGTCGTCCTTGAGCGCGGCCTGGAGATCGGGAATAATCGCCGGGCCGGCCGCGAACGCCGCGGCATAGAGCGCCTCGCTCGCCTGGTTGTTGGACGAATTCCAGATGTTATAGAGAAGTTCGGTGGGCCAGTCGCCCGGAATCGGGATCGCGTCTTCCGCGGCGGACGGGCTGGGCGGCGCCTGTTGAGCCGCCGCGGAATTGCCCGCCGGCTGCGCTTGAGCCGGCGCGGGACCGGACGCGGGAACACTCTTAGCCGGCTTCTGGCTCTGGCCAGCCGCGCCGACCAGGCCGAAAACAAAACAGCAAAGCAACAGCTTGGCCGCGAGCGAACCGCTCCTGCGAACACTTTTCATGGGCGTCCCTGGCTCAACCTTAGTTTCGATGCGCCGTCCGCGCGCGAGGTTGGCATCGCGGCTCGGACCGCGGCCAACGCCGCCCGTCATCGCAGGCAAATCTCGTTCGTTCCGCTCGCGCGAGCCGAAAACACCTGCCGCTCCCGATTACGTACTTCTGCCCTTTCCGTCCAAGAGCGCGGGCAGTTCGCGCAGGTCGCCAATCAGCCAGTCGGGCGGCGTGGTTTCCAGCGACTTCGAGCCGATGCCGTAGGTCACGCCGCAGGTACGCACGCCCGCGTTGCGCCCGGTCAGGACGTCGGTGTCCGAATCGCCCACGATCAGCGTCGCTTCGCGCGTAACATTCAGGTCCCGCATGAGCGTGAAGACGCCCACCGGGTCGGGTTTCTTCTGCTCGAAGCTATTACCGCCGTAGATATAAGCAAAGTAATGGTCCATGCCCAGGCCCGCCAGCATCGCCTGGCTGAAATGCACCGGCTTGTTGGTGAGGACGGCGCGCTTCTTCGTTCCGAGCTCGTCGAGCGCCTCGCGCACGCCGGGATAGGGCACGGTGTGGTCGAGCATGTGCTCGCGGTAAGTGCGGAGAAAAAGACCCGCGGCTTTTTCGACCGTTTCCTGCGTCGCGTCTTCGCCCAGCGCGCGCTGGATCAGCACGGTGACGCCCTGCCCGACGTAAGATGCAACCTGCGCGACGGGCAGCGGGTCGAGCCCCATCTCCCCGCGCACCGCGTTGACGCTCAGCGCCAGGTCCAGCTCGCTGTCCACCAGCGTTCCGTCCAGGTCGAAGATCAGTAATTCAATTTCGCCGGGTTTTGTTTCGGGGATCATGTTTGGGGATCCCGAGGCGCGGGCGAACCGGGCTCCGGGGCCAGGGCGCGCAGGACCAACGCCGCTTCCTCGGCGGGAATGGGATTGTAGTAGAGCCCGCCGCTTCCGAGATACCGGCGCTGGCCTTCGACGTCGGGATTGATTTCCACGTGCCAGTGAAAATCTTCCGTGAGGGTTTCCCACCAGCCCGCGGGCCAGCCTTTCGCCTGCAGGTTGGGCTCGGTATGCACCGCGACGTGCAGCGACTCGGAGATTTTCTCGATCCGCTCCAGCGCGGACTTGTAAAAAGCCGCGAAGGCGCGCATCCGCTCCTCGTCCTTCAAATCTCTTTCGAAAGAAGAAGAGTGGCTGAGCGGCATCACCCACATCTCGTAGGGCGAGCGCGAGGCGAACGGGCACAGCGCGATGAAGTGCTCGTTCTGGTCCACCACGCGCTTGGGGTCTTCGGTTTCCTGGCGCAGCATGTCGCAGAGCAGGCAGCGGTCTTTTTTCTGAAAGTGAAACTGGCACCAGCGGAACTCGGCCTCGACGAAAACCGGCAGGACGGGCGTGGCCAGCACCTGCGCGTGAGCGTGGCCGTGCACGCTCGGCGCCGCCCACACCTGGTCCTTGAAGAGGGAGACGTAGCGGAACCGCTCGTCCTGCTTCAGGTCCAGGATGCGGTCGCGGCAGACGCCCAGCGCGAGCGCGACGTGCTCGGCGGGCAGGTGCGCCAGCGAAACGGCGTGCTCGCGCGTCTCGACCACAATCTCGTGCGCGCCCAGCGCGTTCATCAGGTCATACATCCCTTCGCCGCGGCGATTCGCACCGCCTTCGATGCGGAAAATCGGCGCGCGGTCGTGAAACGCCCGCACGCTCCAGGCGCCCGAGGCGTCCCGCTTTTCGCAGATCGCCTTGGGAGTGAGGTGTTCGTTGCCGGGGCAGAACGGGCAAACACCCGCGGCCACGTGCCCGTCGGGCAGCGCCGGCCGCTGGCCGGTCACCACCCACCTGCGCGTCACGGGTTCAAGTCGAAGCTCAGACATAGGGTCTGCCTTTCCATCATCGGGGATTCGGGCCGCGGAATTTTGCGGCCGCACTCTCAGGCGCGGGATGCGCGCGCATCGCGTCGGTCTATTTTATCGTGAATTGCCTCTCAGCGTCATCGCCCTTTCGCCTCTTGCTGTAGCCGCGCGCCATGAGCGCCGGGCTTTATCGGCGGTTACAGACCGCCGCACCAGTTCGCCTCTCGACGGTTTTCTTTCGCTATGGTAATTTCAATAATCACACTTCCGCACGAGCGGATTCGAAATCTTATGGCTGAAATTCTTCCTTTCCGAGCGCTTCACTATCATCCGGAAGTCGCCGGCGAACTCGCACGCCTGGTGACTCAACCCTACGACAAGATCACGCCGGAAATGCAGGCGCGGTATCTGGCCGCGAGCCCGTACAACCTCGCCCACATCATCCGCGGCGCGGAAAAGCCCGGCGACACGCCGCAATCGAACGTCTATACGCGCGCGGCGGGTTGCTTCGACGCCTGGATTCGCGAGCGCGCGTTCACCGCCGAACCGGAGCCGGCGATTTATCCCTACGACCAGGAATATTCCGTGCCGGGCAGCGGCGCGCGCAAAATTCGCCGAGGTTTCATCGCCCTCTGCCGGCTGGAAGATTACGCGGCGCGCGTGGTGCACCGCCACGAGGAAACGCATTCCGGTCCCAAAGCCGACCGGCTGGAATTGCTCAAGCACACGCGCGCGCACTTCGGCCAGATCTTCGTCCTCTACAGCGACCCGGCGGGCGAAGTCGAGCGCCTGCTAGCGCCGCACTCGGCCGGCCGCGCCTGGCAGCAAGTCGAGGACGAATACGCAACGCGCCACTCCGTGTGGCGCGTGACGGACGCGCAAACCATCCAGCGCGCGGTCGAGGCGATGCGGCCCAAGAAACTCGTTATCGCCGACGGCCATCATCGCTACGAAACAGCGCTCGCTTATCGCGGCCTGCGGTGCGCGCAGGCGGGCCATGACCCGCGCGCCGAATACGTGATGATGACCTTCGTGCGCCTGGAGACCGACGGCCTGACGATTCTGCCCACGCATCGCGTGCTGCATGACGTGGCAGGCTTCGACTGGGAGCGGCTGC
>JAHEKS010000188.1 GCA_024638215.1 Acidobacteriota bacterium
AGCGTGAAACAGTCGGACGTGTACCTTCACTATCCCGAGCATCACCTGGTGGCGACGACGAACCCGCACGGGGATCACATGCTGCTCGACAACATCCCGCACATTGAGCGGTACAACGAGTTTGAGCGGTTGGACACCGACACCATCACGATTGAAACCGATGACGGCGACAACTGGGTGATGAGCACTGCGCTGCGGGAGCACGGCCAGTGGGTGGGGTGCTTGAATCTGACGGTTTCGAAATACAGGTCCAACGTGGTCACCGAAAGCCTGGTGCTTCGCAACGTTTTTTTGATGCTGGCCAGCCTGACGGTGGTCTTCCTGGTGGTTCATGTCTTCTTCTTGCGCAGCGTCCGGCGTCCCATGAAGGAAATGGTCCGGGTAATGGAAAGCGCGGAGGGAGGGCAGCTCGAGGTCCGCGCCCGAGTGTCCAACCATGACGAGACGGGCCAGCTCGCCGACCACCTGAATCGCATGCTGGACCGCTTGATGAATTTCAACGCCGAACTGGCCGGGAAGGTGGAGGAGGCGACGCGCGAGCTGGCCAGACGCAACGTCGAGCTGAAGCGGATCAACGAGGAACTTTTCGAAACGCAAAAGAAACTGGCGCACTCCGAGCGCCTGGCGGTGGCGGGCCAACTGGCGGCCAGCTTGGCGCATGAAATCGGGACGCCCCTGAATTCCATTTCCGGACACGTCCAGCTCCTCACCCGCCAAAAGAGCGGCGACGAGGTTACCGTGCGCCGCCTGCGCATTATCGAAACGCAAATCGAAAGCATCGTTCGCTCGGTCAAGCAACTGCTTTCCTGGACGCACCGGCTGAACCTCCAGATTGCCCCGGTGGATTTGCGCCATCTGCTGGAGGAATCGGTCCTGTTGTCTTCGCCGGGGTTGCACTCGCGAAAAATCGCCGTCCGAACCGATTGGCCCTCCGAGCGAATCCGCATTCGCGCGGATGCGGGATATCTTCAGCAGGTGTTCCTGAATCTCATCAACAACAGCATGGACGCCATGCCGCGCGGAGGAGAACTCAGGTTGCGCCTGCGGGCCTTGGCAGATTCCGAGCCCGATCAGGTGGTCGTGGAAATTGAAGACACGGGCGAGGGCATTCCTCCCGAGACCCTTTCGCATATCTTCGAGCCGATGTTTACGACCAAGCGGATGGGGGCGGGCACGGGTCTGGGCCTGGCGGTTTGCGACCAGGTCATTCGCGAGCACGGCGGCACGATCCACGTGGAGAGCGCCGTGGGCCGCGGCACACTCTTCAGAATCGTGCTGCCCGTCGGACCGCGTGAAAAGGCGGAAGCCCTGGCAGGCGGACGCGTCGGCGCGGGCAAAGCAACTTAAGTTTAGCCGTAATGTCGAGAGCGGAGTCCGACATGGGGAGCAGGGATGGAACTGGAAGCCACAGCGAAAATCCTGGTTGTTGATGACGACGAAGCGACGCAGGAATTGCTTCGCGAAGTGTTGAGCGAGGCAGGCCACCAAGTGGTGACTTCCGGAAGCGGCGAGGAAGCCTTGGAGGCCGGGAAGCGGGAGTCTTTCGACCTCATTATCAGCGACATGAAGCTGGGAGAGAACTTGAGCGGACTGGACGTCCTGCGTGCCTACAAGGACATCCAGCCGGAATCCGAAGTCATCTTGATTACGGCCTTCGGCTCCATGGAGACGGCCATCGAAGCGGTCAAGGCCGGCGCCTTCGATTACCTTTCCAAGCCGTTCAAGATCGAGGAAGTTCTGTTGCAGGTCGAACGCGCGCTGGGCAATCGCAACCTGGTGCGCGAAAACCGCAACCTGAAGCGCCAGTTGGGGACGCAGGCGCCGCTTTCGAGCTTGGTGGGCCGCAGTCCGGTGATGCTGGACGTGTACAAGAAAATCGCCATGGTTTCCGACTCGCGCTCAACGGTTTTGATCTGCGGCGAGAGCGGGACGGGGAAGGAATTGGTGGCGCGGGCCATCCATCACAACGGGCCGCGCGCGGTCGAGAGATTCTTCGCCGTCAATTGCGGCGCGCTGACCGAATCGCTGCTCGAAACCGAACTCTTCGGCCACGTTCGCGGATCGTTCACGGGCGCCGTGGTCAGCAAGCGCGGGATCTTCGAGGAGGCCAGCGGCGGGACGGTGTTTCTCGACGAGGTCAGCGAAATGAGCCCGGCGCTGCAAGTCAAGGTGCTGCGCACCATCGAGGAGCAGGAAATCCGGCGCATCGGCAGCAACGAGAACGTTCACATTGATGTGCGCATCATCGCGGCGGGCAATCGCAATCTGGCCCGCCTGGTCGAAGAAGGAAAATTCCGCGAGGACCTCTATTACCGGCTGCGCGTGATTGAAATTGATTTGCCTCCGCTGCGCGAGCGCCAGGATGATACTCCTCTGCTCATCGAGCATTTCCTAAAGAAATTCGGCAACGAACGGGGCCGGGTGTTTTCGGTTTCGCCCCAGGCGCTTTCCGTGCTCGTAAGCTATGCTTGGCCGGGGAACGTGCGGGAACTGGAGAACGCCCTGGAAGCCGCCCTCGCCTTGAACCGCTCCGGCATCATCACTCCCGAGGATCTTCCCGCCAAGCTGCGAGCCCAGCCCGAAAATGGCGCACGCACGGAAGACTATTATGCCAATCTGCCCTCCCTGGATGAGCTCGAGTCCCGCTACTTGAGCCACGTGCTGAAGGTGACCGGCGGTAACAAAGCCAGGGCGGCCGGCATACTGGGGATCAATCGCAAGACCCTCTATCGCATGCAGGAAAGGTTTCGCAGCCTGAAAAAGGCGCCGCGCGATATCTGATGACGGTTTGTTGTTTTTCGGTTATCTTGGACAGGGGCGTCACACGAAAACGAAACAAGGTTCGAGGCCGGGGAAGACCCGGCCGAATAGTGCGGGGCATCCAACCATCGCAGGATTGAAGTGAAGTATTCCTACATCGCCAAGTCGGCTCTCAAGCATCTGCGCTCGGGCTTCAAACTGCCTTACATGGTCATGTTTGAGACCACGCTGATGTGCAATATGTTTTGCGAATATTGCATTTTTGGCGAGGAGGGAAAGTTCAACGACCTGAAAACCCGAGCCGTGCGTGAGCGCATTTTGCAGCGAATTGACGAAATGTGCGAGATGGGAATCTTCGCCCTCAGCTTTTCGGGTGGCGAGCCGCTCCTGAACCCCAATACCAGCGATTATATCGCCTACGCCGCGGAAAAAGGCCTTTGGACCTCCATGCCCACAAACGGGCTGCTGATCCGGAAGTTCGCCGACGGCGTGGCGCGGCTGGACATGCTGGAGGTCTCGATTGACTCGCTCAACGAGCAGCGCTTTGCCAAGCGGCGAGGCCTGGACGGCCTGCCCAAAATCCTGGACAACCTGGCGTTCGTCTTGACCAAGCGCAAGCCCTTTACGACGCAGATCAACGCGGCCGTCAATATGGAGAACCTGGACGACCTCCCGGAACTGGCGGAATTTTGCCGCAAGAACGATTTGGTGCTTCACCCTGAGGCCGTGCACAACGTCATGCGGGGCGGGGATTTACTGCCCGATTCCGAGCTTCACGGAAGCGAGATCGATAGGGTCGAACGGGCGCTGCGGGAACTGCGCGCATCCTATCCGAAAAACGTCCGGTTTTACACGCACTATTATGAGTTTTACCGGCAAGGCGGCTTCGGCCCTCAATTTCCTTGCCGGCATCCTTCCAAACTGATCTCGATGAAGCCGGACGGGGCGATTCATTTGCCGTGTGCTTTTATGACGTTGTTCCAATCGCAGGCCCCGCTTGAGGAGATCTTCGCGCTGGATGCCGTCAAGAAGATCATCGCGCAGGAAGCCACGCTGTGGGATTTCTGCAAGGGCTGTAAGATTGGCTGCCCTTATGAAGTCAGCGCGTATACGAACAACCCGATGCTGGCGCTCGAATCGGGATTGAATTTCCTGCGAATCATCTGACCCATGGAACTCGAGGCTCGGTATTATTGGGGCGCGGCAGCATCGCGCCTGCGACAGCAGCGGTGACTTCCTGATGGCTTGGCTTCTAGTCTCAATCCTTTTTCTTGGGTTGGCATTCGCGGCGTGGTTCTATTACGCCTGCACAGTGCCGACTTCTCGCTTCTTTCGCCCCGTTTTGGTGCGCGGCCCCGCGCAAGGACGCAAAATTGCGCTGACTTTTGATGACGGACCTGCCTCCCCATTCAGTGAAAAGATCCTGGACATCCTGCGCGACAGAAAGGTTCCGGCCGCCTTTTTTGTCTGCGGAAAGAATGTGGAACGCTACCCGCACATCGTCAAGCGGATTGCGCAGGAGGGGCACACGCTGGGGAATCACACTTTTTCCCATCCGTTGCTCTACTTTCGAAGCAGCCGCTTCATCGGCGACGAAATTGACCGCACTCAGGCGGCGATTGAAGAGGCCTCTGGAGTCAGGCCGACTGTTTTCCGGCCACCCTATGGAGGCCGGTGGCTGGGCCTCATGGGCGTGCTGCGCGCCCGAGGATTGAGGCTGATTATGTGGTCGGCAACAGGATACGACTGGAAACTGCAAACTGACGGGGTCGTAAGCGCCGCGTTGCGTGAGTTAAGGCCTGGTGCGGTTGTTTTGCTGCACGACGGCCACAATGTTGGTCCACCCGAAGCAATAGATCGCTCAAACACGGTTGCCGCCCTACCGGCTATCATTAACCAAGCACGGGCCGCAGGATATGAGTTTGTTTCCCTGTCAGAGTTCCTCGCTGCTTGAGTGTGTCCCAATTTGCCACATAGGATCCCTTCGGAAGGACCGTTGTGCAAAATCAACCCATTTGATTTCAGTGCGATATGGCGCGGCGACGACCCTTGTGGAATCGGCTCGCGTCGTATGCATGCCAGCGCTGAACGGCAGGGCAGGAATGGGTAAAATCGCCTCACTTTCTTTGATCGCTTCCGTTCGGATCCAAGCTTAAGTTAAAAGAATCACAAGATATCGTGTTCATTTTAAATAAGTTACTCAAATCTTCAGGAGATGGTATGCAACATGCCTAATGACTTGACAGACGGAGTGGGGTCAAGCACATGGCAGGTCAGAGAATACTGATTGTGGACGATGATCGAGAAAGCAGGGATCTTCTCCAAGAAGTCTTGGAGGCGAATGGATATGAGGTTTCAGCCGTCCACGACGGGGAGTCTGCACGGCATGAGCTGGACGGAGCCAACGCCTTTCGGGCGGTCATCGCCGATCTACGGATGCCGGGTGAGAGCGGAATTGATTTGCTGCGCGATCTTCGGCATCAGCATCCTGCGTACAGCATCGTGCTGATGTCGTCTTTTATGAGCGACTCAGAACGAAAGCAAGCGCTTGAGCTGGGCGTGGACGCAATGATCGAGAAGCCGTTTCGCCTGACCGAATTGCTGCAAATAGTTTCGGAAGTAACTGGAAATCGTTCGATCGAGGTATCAGGCTGACAGTCTGCTCGAAGGCTCACTGCAACTTCAATTGAGAGGAACATGATGAACGTAGCCGACAAAGTCATCGAAATCATTACCCGGGAGCAGCACCTTGAGCCCGGGACGGTCTCGATCGATTCGACCTTCGCCGAGTTGGGAATCGACTCTCTGGACGGGGTCAACATACTATTTGCGCTGGAAGAAGAATTCAAGATAGACATCCCGGACGCCGTGGCCCAAAACATGAAGAGCGTTCGGCAGGTCGTGGACAGCCTCACCCGGGTCATCGAGGGTAAGGACATCGCCGATCTTGTGGCCATGGCCAAGGGCGATGCGCCGGCTCAGGCGAGCTGAATTCTCGATTCCAAGGGTGCAGGAGTGAGAAGAGTTGCGGTTACAGGCCTCGGTGTCTTTGCCTCGACAGGCAGGGATGCGGAGTCCTTTTTTTCCAACCTGGTCAACGCGCGCTCGGCGATCCGGCGCATCACGCTTTTCGACCCTTCCGCGCTCAGCGTGCAGATCGCGGCCGAGGTCGCCGATTACTGTCCCACCGATCATTTTCCTCTAAAGCGACTGGACCTTCTGGACCGCTTCGCGCAATTCGGCCTGCTGGCTGCCGAGCAAGCGATGAAGTCGAGCGGAATTGAGGTCCGTGACGAGGAAAGGCCGCGTTTCGGGGTGGTGATGGGCTCCGGCATGGGCGGCGTCAATACCTTTGACAGCGGCTATTTCAACCTCTACGCCAAGCAGGCGACTCGCCTGCACCCATTCACGATTCCGAAGATCATGCATAACGCGCCGACGTCGCAAATTTGCATGGAATATGGCGCTCAAGGCCCCTCGCTGACGACGGCGACGGCGTGCTCTTCCGCCGGCCATGCCATGGGCGAGGCCTTCCATATGATCAAGTACGGAATGGCGGACGTGATGCTGGCGGGCGGCACCGACGCTCCCATCACCTACGGGATGATGCGAGGATGGGAATCGGTGCGCGTCCTGGCCACCGGCAACGGCGATCCCAGCCGCGCCTGCCGGCCGTTTTCGGCGGATCGCGAAGGATTCGTTCTGGGTGAAGGCGCCGGCGTGCTATTCCTCGAGGAGATGGAGCACGCCCGGAAGCGGGGCGCGAAGATTATCGCCGAACTGGCCGGCTTTGGCATGACCTCCGATGCCAGCCACATCACGCAGCCCAGCATTATTGGCCCGGCGCGCGCCATGCGCCTGGCCATGGACGAAGCGGGCGTCACTCCGCAGGACGTGGATTACATCAACGCGCACGGCACCGGCACGCAGCTTAACGACCTGACGGAGACGCAGGTGATCAAGGAAGTTTTCAAGGAGGACGCGCGCCGCGTCGCGATCAGCTCCACCAAGTCCATGCACGGCCACGCCATGGGTGCCACCGGCGCCATCGAGATGGTAGCGACCTTGATGGCTTTGGACCGGGGCGTGATTCCTCCCACCGCCAACTACACTCGCCCGGATCCCCAATGCGACCTGGATTACGTTCCCAACCAGGCGCGCGAGAAGAAAGTGCGGGCCGCCCTGTCGAATTCTTTCGCTTTTGGCGGACTTAACGCGGTTCTCCTGGTTCGTCGGATGGAGTAAGCCGCGTCGCAAGCGGGTGTGTGCAATCAGCGGGGTTCGAGAAATGATTCGCCGGAGAATTGCCATTTTGACTCTCAGCGTGGGTTCCGGGCACGTGCGCGCCGCCGAAATGATTGACCGTGCGCTGGCGGAGGGCGGCGAAGACGTGGAGATTCAAATCCTGGACGCCATCGGGCTGGCGCACCCATGGTTCGTCTGGGCCTACGTGCAGACTTATTGGTGGATGCTGCGGCACGCCCCGGGATTCTGGCGCCGCTTGTTCGAGCGCCGCCAGCGCAAGCGCCATCGCGCCACCGCTCCCGAATGGTTCTTTCGCTGGGGTTGCGCTCCGGTCCTCAAGCGGCTGAAGCAGTTTGCTCCGCGCCTGGTGGTGGTGACCGAAATCGGAGCGGCGGAAATTGCCGCGCTGGGCAAGCGCGAAGGTTATTTCAGCGCACCCATCCTGGCGGTGCAGACTGACTTTCAGACCGAACCGCCCTGGGTCCAGCCGGAGATTGATATTTACTGCGTGGCCAGCGACGAAGCAAAATCCCAGTTGATTTCCTGGGGCGTCTCTCCCAACCGGCTGCTGCTTTGCGGCATCCCGATTGATCCCGCTTTTGGCCTGCCTTTTGATCGGAATGAACTGTTGCAGGCCCTGGGACTCGACCCGCGGCGGCCGGTGGTTCTGGTGATGGGGGGAGGCATGGGGCCCATGCCCATGGATGAGATCGTCCAGAGCCTGGAACTGTGCGGATTGCCTTTGCAGGTGGTGGCCGTCGCCGGGCATGACCAGGCCTTGCGCTCGCGGCTGGACGCCTTGCGCGGCAAGCTGGCGCTGGACATTCACCCGTTTGGCTGGAGCGACCGGATTCCGGAATTTATGGCAGCGGCCGGACTGCTTATCACCAAACCGGGCGGTGTGACTTCGGCGGAAGCTCTGACGGCGGGCTTGCCGATGGTTCTGACGCATCCCATCCCCGGGCCGGAAGAACGGCACTCGAAGTACCTGGAAGGCCTTGGCGTGGCAGTCCGGGCGGACGATTCCAGGCAGATTCCCCAGCTTGTGCACAGCCTGCTGGGCGATCCGGATCGGCTGAAGGAAATGGGGCGCCGCGGGCGTGACATCGCAAGGCCAGACGCCGCGCACGCGGTGGCGCAGGTGGGCAGGGCCATGCTGGACCGCGGGACGTATATTGATTTGCTGGCCACCGCGCACGCCCGGCCCGGCGAATCCGCGTACCTGATGTAGCAAGCGAATCCTTCCGCTTGGGTGTCAACTCCAGCGTCGGAGCGCTGAAGTTCTTTCGGTAAGCAGCGAATGTTCAACGGATTTCGCAAGTTATTCGAACGCGTTGTGATTGGCGATTCCGTTCCCGCCTTGGTTCGGTGGGGCGAAAGCTTGCCGCGGCCGTTGGTGCGAAAGATTCAGAGCGACGCCTTCCGCGAGGTAGTGCGCTATGCTGCGGCGCGGCAAAAACTCTTTGCCCGGCAGTTGCGCGAAAAAGGCGTAGATCCGGCGCGGGTGCGCAGGCCGGAGGATTTGGGAGAGATTTTCACGACGGCCGAGGATCTGCTCAAGCTCCCGGCAGAGGATTTCCTGTGCCGTCCAGCCCAGGCGGTGTTCGAGACCACGGGAACGTCGGGCGGGTCGAAGAAGACCTATTTCGGCTACGACGAGCTCGACTTTGCCGCAAAGTATGAGGCCGCGGCCTTGTACAAAAACGGGATCAGCCCGGGCGACCGCGTGATTTGCACTTTTGACGCCGGATACTGGATCAGCAGCTGGATCACCTTTCTGGCGTGCAAGCGCCTGGGAGTTTTCTGCTCGGCGGTCGGCAAACCTCAGCCGCGCGAAGCCTATTCGCGCCTGGCGGATTTTCATTACAACATCATCGTCGCCGATCCGACCTGGCTGGTCAGCCTGAGTGAAATCGCCGAAAAGGAAGGCACGTTTCCCGTCAAATTCATTATTGCCGCGGGTGACCGCATGACCGACGTTTACCGGCAGTATGTGGAAGACGTCTGGAAGGCGCCGGTCATCCTCGGATACGGGTCCACGGAAGCGGGCGGGGGAGTGGGGATGGAATGCCGCGTCCGTCAGGGGTATCATCTGGACGAATTCAATTTCTATTTCGAGATTCTCGATCCCGACCAGGATGGTTACGGCGAACTGGTGGTGACGACGCTTTCTCGGCGGACCATGCCTCTGATCCGTTATCGCGTTCGCGATGTGGCGCGGTTCATTGACGAACCGTGTTCGTGCGGCGTAAGGCTGCGCCGGCTTTCGCGCATCAAAGGGCGCCGTGATGAAATGGTGGTGATGGGCGCGGGGAACATGCACCCGGAAATCTTCGAGCGCGTTTTGCACGACGTCCAAGGGCTTTCCGACAACTGGCAGGTAGCCGTGCGCCAGGAAGGCAGGCGGGATATCCTGGAGTTTCGCCTGGAATTGTCCAACGGCATCACCCCCTCGCAGGTGGAGAAGCG
>JAHEKS010000189.1:0-4448 GCA_024638215.1 Acidobacteriota bacterium
ACAGTGCCACGGACACCTTTTATCAGTGGGAGGACTACCTGAAGCTGATCGGCGCCTACTTCAACGACCACCCCTGGCACCAGCAGGTGACCGTCGAGGTGGCGGACCCGTCAAGCCCCTTGGTCAGCTTCCTGGGAAAGTCGTTCCAGATTAACGACGAGATTTACCAGATGTCGGACTTCCAGGCAGACACGTCCCACGTCCTTCTGCGGCTCGACCCGAATTCCGTGGACCTCAAGAACCCTCGGGTGCGCCCGCGCTTCTACGGCTGGCCGTTGGCCTGGACTCGTATGGATGGCAAAGGCCGCGTTTTTTGCACCGCCCTCGGGCATGAGAAGGCCGTGTGGGAAGACCCCAGGTTCCAGGAGCTGCTCCTCAACGGCATCAAGTGGGCGATGAGGATGAAGTAACCGCCTTCATGCGCCGGATGCAAGGGCAAGTGGCTGACTTCCGCCGTCGTCCGGTGGGGTCCAAACCCGCTTCGCGTGTGCTCCGAAGGTATCGGCTCGAAAATTCCGCCCGAATTGCGGTAACGGTTCCCTTTTTTCTTGACAAAAATCCAAACCGTTCGTATTAAGTAAATCGAGGTGTTGACTTACTGCAACGCGGAGGTCTGAAAGGGATTTACAAAATTGATACGGCCTCGTTAGGCGAGGCTACCACGCGAACACAAGCCACTGCCTGGAAACCTGGAGACGGGCCAACAGGTGGAACTGGCACGGCCGGATTAAGGCTTTGCCTAAGGTGGCTCTGCCCAAGGGCGGCGGGCAGAACGTCACGCGGAGCCAAAGCTCTCACCAGGAGGCGTTGTGAACCGGCTCATTCCCTCTCGGGATGGGCCTAACGCCCCGTGGAGAGCCTGCCCCCACGGGGTCTTTAGTTTTCTGGGGAAACGAAAAGGGGCAGGGCCGGCCGCCCCTGATGAGAGGCGCATTATGATCTTCTTCACCGAGCTTCAACACACGGACGCCTACGACGTGAACGGGGAATACCTGGGCCGCCTGGAAGACCTGTGCGTGGACCCGGCCCACAATTCGTTGCTGGTGTCTTCCTACCTGGTGCGAATGCCCGATAGGCGCATCGTTTGCGTCACGCACGACCAGATGCAGTCCATCTCGATCCGCCAGATCCAGGCCGCCGTGCCGAGGGACGAAATCCGCTGCTACTCTCCGGATGAGGGGCTCTTGCACGTCAAGAAGGAGGTCCTGGACCAGCAGATTATTGACGTCAATCACCGCAAGGTGGTGCGGGTGAACGATGTGGATTTTGACATCCAGCCGCGCAACGGCCACACGGAGCTGAGAGTGCTGGCGGTCAACGTCGGCCTGGCGGCGGCGATCCGGCGCCTGCTGCAAGGATTGATGGCCAAGCACAGGCTGCGGGCGTTTTCGGAACTCTTCCCGTCCACGACGATCCCCTGGGAATTCGTAAACCTCATCGAGTCCGACCCCGCCCGGCGGGTGAAGCTGCGCATGTCTTATGACCGTCTGGCGCTGTTGCACCCGGCTGATATTGCGGACATCCTGGAGGAACTCAGCCACGACGAGCAGCGCGCCGTCATCGAGTCCCTGGACGACGAGACGGCGGCCCAGGCGCTTTCCGAAATTCCCACTCACATGCAGGCCGCCCTGCTTGAGAGCTTCACGCCCGAAAAGGCCGCGGACATCGTGGAGGAAATGGCCCCTGACGAGGCCGCCGACGTTTTGCAGGAAATGCCGCCTGAGACCACGGCGGAAGTCCTGGCTGACATGGGCAAAGAAGAGGCGACTGAGGTCCGCGAGTTGCTGGGCTTCGAGGAGAAAACCGCGGGCGCCCTCATGACCACCGACTATATCGTGGTCGGCGAGGAGGCCACCGTCGAGGGCGCCATCGTGGCGCTGCGGACCTACGAGGGAGCGGTCGAGTCCGTCCACTCCATCTTTCTTGTCGGCCCGCAAGGGACACTGACCGGCGCGGTGCCTATCGGCCGTATTTTGCTGGCGAAATCAGACACGCTGCTGAAGGACCTGGTCTCGGAGCAGTTGATTTCCGTTGACTCCCAGGCCGACCAAAAACGCGTGGTAGACCTCTTTCACAAGTACAACCTCCTGAACTTGCCGGTGGTTGACGACAAAAACAATCTGCTCGGCGTCGTCACGGTGGACGACGTTCTGGAAATCGTGATCAGCCGCGAATAATGCCGGAGGGCGGGCCGGCCAGCCATGAACATGCACAAGTTCCGGCGTTACCGGACCAACCTGCTGATCTTTCTCGCCTTGGTAGGGCCGGGGATTATCACCGCCAACGTGGACAACGACGCGGGCGGCATGTACACCCTTTCCGTGGCAGGGGCGAAGTACGGCTACGGGCTGCTGTGGACGCTTATCCCTATTACGGTTGCCCTGATTGTCGTCCAGGAAATGGTGGCACGCATGGGCGTCGTCACCGGCAAGGGACTGGCGGACCTGATCCGTGAAGAATATGGCTTCCGCGCCACTTTCTTCCTGATGATCCTCGTGCTGGCCGCGAACCTGGGAACCACGATAGCGGATTTTGCAGGACTGGCTTCCGGGATGTCGGTGCTGGGCGTGAGCCGCTATTTTGTGGTCCCCTTGGGGGCGCTGATTGTCTGGACGCTGGTCGTCAAAGGAACTTATCGGATGGTGGAGAAGGTTTTCATGGTGGCCTGCCTGTTCTATGTGGCCTATCCGATATCGGCGGTGCTGTCCCACCCCAACTGGAGCGAATCGCTAATCCGCACGGTCAAGCCCTCGCTCCACTTTGAATCCGGTTACATCTACATGTTGATCGGCCTGGTGGGGACGACGATCACGCCCTGGATGCAGTTCTACCTGCAGTCGGCGGTGGTCGAGAAGGGGCTGAAGATCAAGAATTATTTCCACTCGCGCTGGGACGTCATCCTGGGGTGTATTGTGACGGACGTGGTTTCGTTTTTCGTCATCGTGGCTTGTGCCGCCACGATCTATGCCTCCGGACACCGGCAGATTCGTGATGCTGCGGACGCGGCCCTCGCTCTGGGCCCCCTGGCGGGTGAGGCGGCGACCGTCCTATTTGCGTTCGGCCTTTGCAACGCTTCCTTGTTCGCGGCTTCGGTCATTCCGCTTTCGACCGCCTACAGCGTTTGCGAAGGTTTGGGTGTCGAGTCCGGTCTCAACAAGCGCTTTCACGAGGCCCCTGCGTTCTACTGGCTCTACACCGGCCTGATTGTCGTTTCCGCACTCATCGTGATCGTCCTCAAAGAAGAGATGCAGATTCCCATTATCCTTCTGTCCCAAGTCGCCAACGGCATCCTGCTGCCCTTTGTGCTGCTCTTCATGCTTCGACTCTCCAACCGCGTGGACCTGATGGGGACGTACCGCAATACGCGGGCCTTCAACGCCATTGCCTGGACAACTTCCGTGGTGATGATCGTCCTGACCCTTGTTTTCGCGGTCAGCCTGCTTTTCCCCGGCCGCATCCCGTCTTGAAGGCTGGAGATCAGCCACACACAAGGGGGACAGTCACTGCCGCATCAATGACGTTGATTCCTGCACCCGCGCGCCGTACAATCCCAGGCATAAGGGCTTAGTTCTTAAGACGGGCTGGCGGCGGGCATCATGGAAGGGAAGACTGTTTCGCACTACCACATCCTGGAAAAACTGGGCGGCGGCGGCATGGGCGTAGTGTACAAGGCCGAGGACACGACGCTCGGCCGCTTCGTGGCGTTGAAATTCCTACCCTCATTCGCAGGGCCGATTCATGAATCGCCGCCAAAGATCGCCCAGGCCCTCGAGCGCTTCAAGCGTGAGGCGCGCGCCGCCGCGGCGCTGAATCACCCCAACATCTGCACCATCTATGAAGTCGGCGAGCACGACGGCCAGCCCTTCATTGCCATGGAATTGCTGGAAGGGCAGACGCTGAAGCATCGTATTGACGTAGGGGCGGGCCTTGTGCCCGCCCAGGGGCGCCCACAAAGGACGCCCCTAGCGATCGACGAACTGCTCGATCTGGCAATTCAGATTGCCGACGCGCTTGACGTGGCGCACTCGAAAGGCATCGTGCATCGCGACATCAAGCCGGCGAATATTTTCCTCACCACGCGCGGGCAAGGCAAGATTCTGGATTTCGGTCTGGCAAAATTGACCGTGGGCGCGGATCTTGTGGGCGCGCTGGGAAGCCCGCAAGGGGCGCCGCCAGAAGGCGACGACGCGGTCGCAACCGTAGGGGCGACGGCTTCCATCGAAGCCGAGCAACTCACCAGTCCGGGCATGGCGATGGGCACAGTCGCCTACATGTCGCCGGAGCAGGCGCGGGGCGAAAACCTGGACGCGCGCACCGATCTGTTCAGCTTCGGCGCGGTGCTCTACGAAATGGCCACGGGGCGCCGGGCGTTTTCCGGGACGACTTCTGCGATGGTGTTCCACGCCATTCTGAGCGAGTCGCCGGTGCCGCCGGTTCGGATGAACCCC
>JAHEKS010000189.1:4458-9456 GCA_024638215.1 Acidobacteriota bacterium
CCGAGCTGCCGGCGAAGCTCGAAGAGGTCATCAATAAGGCCCTGGAAAAGGACCGCGACCTCCGCTATCAGCACGCCGCTGACATTCGGGCGGACTTGAAACGCCTGAGGCGGGACACCACCTCGGGCCGTGTCGCCGCAGTGACGGCTTCCGGCGCGGCGGTCTCAAGCCCGGGGTTTGCCGCCGGATCTGGGGCGGGGCGGAAGTATGTGGCCGTCGCGTTGGGGATCGTGGCGCTCGCGGCTGTGGGCACGGGGATCTGGTTCTGGTCCAGGAAGCCGGCCGTTCCCGCTGTAACCCAGTGGGTCCAGCTCACGGATTATTCCGATTCCGCCACCTCGCCGGCGCTTTCTCCGGACGGTCGCATGCTGGCTTACATCCACGGTCCGGACACATTTGTCGGGGCGGGAGAAATCTTCGTCAAGCTTCTTCCCTCCGGCGAACCCAAGCAGTTGACGAACGATGGCACGATGAAGATGGGCCCGGCGTTTTCGCCTGACGGCTCGCGTATTGCTTACACCGTGGTTGACCCGAATTTCGGGTGGGACACGTGGGAGGTCCCGGTGCTGGGCGGCGAGCCGCAAAAACTTCTGCCCAACGCCTCCGGCCTGACTTGGATTGACAATCGCCACGTCCTATTTTCGGAATTCAAAGTCGGTGTGCACGTGACGATCGTTACGTCGCAGGAGAGCCGCGAAGGCGAACGGGATGTCTATGTCCCTTCCAACGACCGCGGCATGGCCCATCGCTCGGCGCTTTCCCCCGACGGCAAGTGGGTGTTGGTGACGGAGATGCTTTTCGGGTCCTGGCTGCCTTGCCGCGTCGTGCCTTTTGACGGCAGTTCCATGGGAAGACAGGTCGGCCCCCTTCGTGCGCCCTGCACCGCGGCTGCCTGGTCACCGGATGGGCGCTGGATGTACTTCTGCGCCGATGCGGGGAACGGGTATCACATCTGGCGCGAGGAGTTTCCCGATGGCGCGCCGCAGCCGGTGACCTCCGATGCAAACGACGAGGATGGGCTCGCCTTTGCTCCCGACGGACGCTCGCTCGTGACCGCTGCCGGCGTCACGCAACAGAGCTTGTGGTTGCACGACGCCAAAGGCGACCGGCAAGTCAGCCTGGAGGGAACCGCTGCGAACCCGAAGTTCTCGCCGGACGGGAAGGAACTGTTTTTCGTGGTCAAGAAAGGCTCAGTGCGGCTGGCGTATTCGGGGGAACTCTGGGCGATGAATCTCTCGACCGGCGAGAGCCAGAGCGTCCTGCCGGGGATTCTCCTCTCCGAGTACAGCGTCTCGCCGGACGGCACCAAGGTGGCCTATGACGCCAAGGGCGCGGACGGCAAATCCCATGCCTGGATTGGGTCGCTCGAGCGGCGGTTCGCCCCGCGTGAGTTGCCGACGCCGGACGTGTCCAATCCCGCTTATGCACCCGACGGCACCCTTTATGCCCGCGGCACGGAAGGCCAAGCGAATTACCTGTACCGCATGAAGGAGGATGGGACGGAAGCGCAAAAGGCCTCCCCCATGCCCATCGTCGGCCATGGGGAAGTGTCTCCCGACGGGCGCTGGATTGTGGTGGTGGCTCCTTCGAGAAATGAGAATCATCCCGTCAATGTCGGCGTAGTCCCAACGGCCGGAGGAGACTTCCGCTTTGTCTGTGATGTCTGCTCTCTCGGCTGGTCGTCGGGCGGAAAGTATTTTCTAGTCGGGGATCTCGGGTCCACCATGGCAACCTCCCAGAAGACTTTCGTGATTCCGCTTAGAAAAGGCGAAATTCTGCCTCCTATTCCGCCCGCCGGTTTGAAATCGGAAAAGGACTTGATGAGGATTCCCGGAGTCAAAGTGATTGACCGTCCGGATGCCGAGGTTGGAATCGACGCCAAAACCTATGCGTTCATCAAGCTCTCCGTTCACCGCAACCTTTACCGCATCCCTTTGCCCTGATTTCGCGTCCCGTGTCACCGAGCCTGCACTTTGCCCCTCGCCACGGCTGCGGCGGGTGGACCTCCGCGCGCACTTCCGTCGCGCAAGGGTGAAGACCGGGTATCCAGGGCGGTCGCGGCCTCTAAGGCTATTCGTAGCGCAGTGCAGTGCTCGGCTCGACGTGCGCCGCGCGGCGGGCGGGAAGGACGATGGCCGCCAGCGCCGCCGCCAGCAGCACGCCCGGCACGGTCAAAAACGTAACCAGGTCCGTGCCGCTGATGCCATACAGGAGGCTGGCCGCGAAACGCCCCAGCGCCAGAGCCAGCGCCAGGCCAATGGCCAGTCCCACCGCCGTGACGCTCAGGCCCTGAAACAGAACCATGCCCAGCACCTTGCCGGGCTTCGCGCCCAAGGCCATCCGGATGCCGATTTCGCGCGTGCGCCGGCGCACCGAATAGCTCATCACGCCGTAAAGGCCGATGGCGGCAAGCGTCAATCCAATCGCGCCGAAGACTCCCAGCAGCAAGGCCGAGATGCGAGGCAGCAGCAGGGATTTATCCACGTGCTCCTGCATGGTCTCGGTGTTGAAGACGGCCAGACTCGGATCGAGCGCGGCAATTTCGGCGCGAACCGGATGGATCAGACTGCGCGGGTTCACGGAAGTTTTGACGGCGAGAGAAATTCCGAAGAAGCTGAAGACCTTTTCCGGCGCCGCTTCCAAAAACAGGTAAGCGCAGTTGGCGGGTTTTTCGCCCAGCGTGCGCGACTTGGAGTTTCCCGCCAGCCCGATGATGGTATAGGGAGTCTTGTCGGCCTTGGCTTGGTCCCCGAGGGGATTATCGTTCGTGATCTGTCGCCCTATGGGGTCCTCGTTCGCGAACAGGTGACGGGCCATCGTCTCGTTGATGATGGCCACGTGCTCGTCGTCGGTCCGGCGATTGAAATCGCGCCCGCGCAGAATCGGGATTCCCACCGTTTCAAAGAATCCGCTGCCCACGCTGTAGGCGTCGGCGTTGGCCTGCTGGGGTTTTCCGCCCGCGCCGTTCGCCGCTTTGAAGTCGAAGTTCACTCCGCCGATGCTGAGCGGAAGGCTGTCCACGAAGCTTACCGAGCGCACGCCCGGCAGCGCCGAGACGCGTTCGCGAAGCGTGGAGAGAAACTGCTGGGTCTTCTCGCGCGAGTAGTTGTGGAGCTTGGGATCGAAGGCCATCAGCAGGATGTGGTCCGGCTTCATGCCCAGGTCAATCGAAGACGCGTTCTGCAGACTGCGCAGGAAAAGGCCCGCGCCCGCCAGCAGCACCAGCGACAAGGCGACCTGTACGATCACCAGCGCGTTGCGCAGGCCGAATCTCCGCATGCGGCCGAACCCCGGGGATTCGTTCTTCAGCGCGCCCACCAGGTCCGGACGCGTGGCGCGCAAGGCCGGCGCCAAGCCGAAAAGGATGCCGGTGAGGACGGCCAGCCCGGCGGTGAAAGCCAGGACGCGCAGGTCCACATTGAAGTCAAACACAATGGGGAAAGGCAGCGGCAACTGGAAGCGCGAAATCGCGCGGGCGGCAATTGCCGCGAGCGCAAAGCCTGCTACCGCGCCGCCCGATGCCAACAGGATGCTTTCGGTGAGAAGCTGGCGGATCAAACGCTGGCGGCCGGCGCCCATGGCCAGGCGGATGGCGATTTCGCGCTGCCGCGCGGTGGCACGCGCCAGCAACAGGTTGGCGACGTTGGCACAGGCGACCAGCAGCACCAGTCCCACCACCACCATCAGCACGGCCATGAGGGTGAAGGCCGGCGTCTCGGAGCCGGCGATGAGCGTGCCTGCCGCGTTGAGCGTCAGGGGCGGGCGGTGGTTCTTCTCGTCTTTTCGGTAGGTGTCGTCCAGGCGTTTCTTGACCAAATTCACGGCGGCCACGGCCTGGGCGTGAGTCACGCTCGGCTTGAGCCGCGCATTGAGGATTAACCATTGGGGTTTGCGGTTGCCTCTCATATCTTCCTTGCCGAGGTCGGGCATGATGTTTTCCGCCATCGCCAAAGGCACCCAGAATTCCGCCTGAAGGCCGCGGTCGGCGCCCGCGAAGCCGGGCGACGTCACTCCGACCACCGTGTAGCGCCTCCCGTTGAGGATGGCCTCGCGGCCGACGCTGGCCGGATCCGATCCAAAACGGCGTTGCCACAACGCGTGGCTTAGGACGGCGACGGCGTCACGCCCCAGCACCTCGTCGTCGCTGGGAAGGATGCCGCGGCCCAGCGTGAGCGGGATGCCCATCACAGAAAAGTAGTTGCCGCTCACCGCCTGTCCCCAGATGCGTTCCGGCTCGCCCGAGACCCCCAGACTGGCGGGAATCAAGGGGAAGTGAGCACAGACGCCGCCCTCGAATACATCCTGCGTCTGATTGCGGTAGTCCACGAAATCGGGGTAGGAAAAAGATCTGCCTTCGTTGAAGAGCACCAGCCGGCCGGGGTCCCGCACCGGCAGCGTTCCCCACAGAAGACCATTGGCCACGCTGAAGACCGTGGCGTTCGCGGCGATGCCCAGCGCGATGGAGATGATGATGACCGCCGCGAAACCTGGAGCCTTGGAGAGTGTCCGGAACGTGTACCTGACATCCTGAAGCAGCGTCTGCATCGGTGGAATCTCCCGCGCGGCCGGCGGCCAGACCGCTTTCGAGTAGATAAACGTATGGCCGGCCCGAGATGTTCCGTCCGTCAGCCGCTTCGTACGGCACGCCCGGCCGGCGACGGTTCGACGCTTGTCTTGCCCCGTGCGCAGGTACTGCTTGATAGCTATCCCGGTGTGCTGTAACATGCGAGCCATCAGGGTGTTCCCCGAAATCTTCCGTCCCGGTGGTTTGGGTGATCGGGAGCACGATCTCACACTATCGCATTTTGGCGCAGCTGGGCGGCTTGCTGATCTGCGCCGGATGAAACGGCTTGGGCGCGCCGACCAGGCCGACATAGGCCTCGACGGATTGCCGCTGCAAGCCCTGTTGCAGCGCATCGAACCAGGCGTTGGTGCGACCCGGATGGATCAGACCGGTGGCGCCGAAGGTGTCCGCGTCGAGGGCGAAGTTCGCCTTGG
>JAHEKS010000006.1 GCA_024638215.1 Acidobacteriota bacterium
GTACTCATTCTTCACCTACGACCACACGGCTCTGGGCGCGGCCACGCAAGGCCCGGCCATGGAAATAAACTGGGGCGCCGTTCCCGACGTCCAACTTCACCTCGTCGTGCCCCTTGCGGCAGCTTTACCGCCCGGCGGCCCCGACACGTTCGGAATGGGCGACACCGAACTTGGAATCAAGTACCGCTTCGTCCACGAAACCAAGCACCGTCCCGAGATCGGGACCTTTCCTTTTGTCGAGGTGCCCACCGGCAGTCCACGCGCCGGGCTCGGCAACGGGCGCACGTGGTATCGCCTGCCCATCTGGATTCAAAAGAGCGAGGGTCATTGGACGACCTACGGCGGCGGCGGCGAGGTCCTCAACTCCGAACCGGGCATGCGCAACTATCCCTTCGCGGGCTGGCTCTTGCAGCGCGATATCGGCAAAAAGCTCACGCTGGGTGGCGAAATCTTCGCCCACGGCCCCGAAGGTGCCGCTGCCTTGAGTACTCGCTCCTCCACGTTGGCAGATTTCGGAGGCTATTACTATTTTAGAAATCCAGGATTCCAACTGTTGTTCGCCGTCGGGCACAGCGTGGCCGGCCAGCCCGAAACCATCGCCTATCTCGGCCTCTACTGGACCTGGGGGCCAGCTTCGCCGCGCAGCCTTTTGCACGATATGACCCGCTTCTGAGCGCGGCCGCGCGGTCAACGGAGCTTTGATCCCTTCGGCACCTCTTCCTTGAACGTCACCAGTACCGGCTTCCCCTCTTCGCCCACCGACGCCGCCACAATCATCCCATTCGACTCCAGGCCCCGCATCTTGCGCGGCTGGAGGTTGGTCACCACAACGACCTTCATGCCGACGAGTTTTTCAGGCTCGTAATACTCCGCGATGCCGGCCAACACCTGGCGGACTTCCGTGCCGATGTCCACCTGCAGCTTCAACAGCTTGTCGGCTTTGGGAATGCGCTCGGCGGAAACCACTTCGCCCACGCGCATCTCGACCTTGGCGAAATCTTCGATGGTGATCTTTTGCTCGGAACTCGGGACTCGGGGCTCGGGACTCGGACCGGCTGAAGGTTGAGCGGGAGTCGGGGCCGGTGCTGGCTTTTGTTCGGTTCGCTGATCCACAGTAACCTCTTTCTTGGCTGGTTTCTCGGCCGCTGGCTGCCCGGTTTCAAACTGCAGCAGCTTGGCGATGGACGCGTCCACGTCCAATCTTGGAAAGATGATTTCAGGCTTGCCGATTTGCGAGCCGGGCTTGAGGCCGCCCCACTTCAGATCGCCAGGATTCTGGTCTTCCAATCTGCCCTCGCAGCCAAGCTGCTTCCAAAGCGTTCCGGTGGCCGTGGGTAGGACCGGGTACACAAGAACTGCGATGAATCGCAACGCCTCCGTTGCGTTGTAGAGAACCTCACCAAGCAGATCCTTCTTCGCCCGGTCTTTCGCCATTGCCCAGGGCTCAGTGTTCCGGAGGTACCGGTTCACCTGTGCGATGAAATTCCACACCTCGTCCAACGCGCGCGAGAAGTCCTGGCTTTCGACGTACCTTTGGAATTTATTCCTGGCGGTGTTGGCCGCCACCACGAATGGGAAATTAAAAGCTGCGTCGGTCTGAACGGGGGCCTCGAAAGGACTCCTCGACGGTGCGTTACTCTGACCGCAGGGGACTTCGGAACCAAAGTACTGGTGGAGCATTGCAGTGGTCCGGCTGGCCAAGTTACCGAGCCCATTCGCCAAATCGGAGTTGTACCGCTCAAGCATCCGCTCGTATGAAATGCTTCCATCCTGCCCGAAGATGAACTCGCGCAGAACGTAATAGCGCAACACGTCGGAGCCGGAGACGACGCCGTTGGTTTCGCTCTTGAAAAACTTTGCCACCGGCTCGACGTAAACGGCGTTGCCCTTCGACTTGCTCATCTTGTCTTGCCCGACCAGCAGCCATCCGTGCGCGACGATCTGTTTGGGCAGCGGTTCGCCGGCGGCCATTAAAAACGCCGGCCAATAGACCGCGTGAAAGCGGATGATGTCCTTGCCGATCATGTGAACATCGGCGGGCCAGAATTTGCGGAAAGTCTCGTCGCCGCCCTCGGCCTTCCCGTAGCCGATGCCGGTCATGTAAGAGGTCAGCGCGTCGTACCAGACGTAGAACACGTGTTCGGGATCGTCCGGCCAGGGGATGCCCCACTTAATCCGGCGGCGGCTGATAGAAATATCGCGTAGGCCGCCCTTGACGAAACTTTTCACCTCGTTGAAGCGGAAATCAGGGGTGACGAAGTTCGGATTGGCCTTATAGAAATCAAACAAGGGGCCATCCTCGCGCCCCGGCTCGCTCGGCCCGAATTGCGAGAGCCGGAAGAAATAGTTGTCCTCGCTGATCAACTCTCCCGGCCGCCCACAGATGTCGCAGGTGGCGGGCTCGGTGCCTTCCGAAAGATAGCGCTCGTCGTAAATGCAGTAGCGGCCTTCGTAACGTGCTTTGTAAATCACCTCCGGGTCGCGCTCGCGCGCCAAACGCAGAAGGCGATGGACGGAAGCCGTGTGGTCGGGCCGGTCGGTGTAAATGAAATGTGTGTTCTCGATCTCGAGCAGCTTCCAGAGGTCCTGAATTTCCCGGCGCTTTTCGGCGACAAACGCCTGCGGCGTCATGCCCGCGGCGTGGGCGGCGCGCTCGAGTTTTTCGCCATGCTCATCGGTGCCCGTCAGGAAAGCGACGTCGCAGCCGCACTGCCGCTTGTAACGCGCCAAGGCGTCGCAGGCGAGCGTGGTGTAAGCGTGCCCGGCGTGCAGCCGCGCGTTGGGATAATAAATCGGTGTCGTGATGAAGAACGTTTTTCCACTCTTCATGTCAAGGCCAAGGGTCAAATAAGCAGGAAGTCCGAAGCATAAAGGATTTCGCGACCGTAAAGCTTTTGCACTTCAGACTTCATACTTCATACTTCATACTTCACACTTCCTACTTCTCCGTTCCCAAATCTTGAAACCTATGCCTTCACGGCTTGCGATACGCAGCCTGCGCCGCGAGCAGGACGTCCTTGAGCGGGACGTTTCTCTCCGTTGCCACGCGCTGGCAGTCCTCGTACTCGGGAGCTGCGTTCACCACTTTGCCGTCCAGCCACGCCACTTTCACATTCAGTGGGCCATAGGCCGTTTCCACGGTGACGATTTCACGTTGCAGAACCTTTCGCCGCGCCTGATAGATGCGCACGCCGATGGTGGTGGTCTGCTCAAAGACCAGCCGCGCCAGCTCGTCGCACTTGTCGGGGTCCGCAACCACACTGATCAGCATTCCCGGCCGGTTCTTCTTCATCTGAACCGGCGTGCAGGTTACGTCAAGCGCCCCGGCCGCGAGCGCCCGCTCGACGAAAAATCCGTAAAGCTGCGGGCTCATGTCGTCCACATTGGCTTCGATAACCGAGACGGCTTCTTCGCTTTCGGCGCCCGGCTGCGGACGCGCTTGCTCGATTTCAGCTCTCTCGCCCACAAACAATCGCGCAATGTTGGGATGGCGCGGAAAATCCTTCTCGCCCGCGCCGTAACCGATCCGGCTGACCTTCATCGCAGGCATGGGACCAAAGCTCGAAGCGAGTGTCGAGACAATCGCCGCGCCGGTCGGCGTGACCAATTCGCCTTCAACGCCCGAGGAATAAATCGGAATGTCCTTGAGCAGCTCGGCCGTGGCGGGGGCGGGCACGGGCAGCGTGCCGTGCGCGGCTTCGACGTGGCCGCCGCCGACGTTCAAGGGCGAGGAAATGAGTTCTGAAATTTCCAGCAACTCCAGGCCCGCGCACGCGCCCACCACGTCGAGAATCGTGTCCAGCGCCCCGACCTCGTGAAAATGGACTTTTTCAATCGGCTGGTTGTGCAGCTTAGCTTCGGCTTCACCGAGGCGCCGGAAGATCTTGAGCGCGCGCTCCTTCACCGAAACGCTCAGGGTGCTCTCGCCAATCAGCTTCTCGATGTGCGAAAGGTGGCGCGCCCGGTGCTGGCCGGGGTCGCGGATTTCGATCCGGCTGCCCGCGATCCCGCGGCGCATCGCCACCGTGCGCTTGAACTCGTAAAAGCCCACCGGAACTTTCTTGAGTTCTTCGAGCAAGCGCTTGGGCGCGAGGCCGGCATCAATCAGCGCCGCCAAAAACATGTCGCCGCTGATACCCGAAGAGCCGTCGAGATAAGCAATTCTCATAAAAGCCTCGGCAGAATTTCCCCGGAGGCTCCGCGCAACACCCAGGTGGCGTGCGAATCGAGCGGCGTTGCTTCCGGATTGGTCACAACGATGCCGGCGCCTGCGTGCCGCGCCACTTCCACCAGCCCTGCCGCGGGATAAACCACGCCGGAAGTACCCACAACCATGAAAATGCCTGAGTGGGCGGCGGCGGCGAAAGCCTGCTCCCATTCCGCGGCGGGAAGCGGCTCGCCAAACCAAACCACTCCCGGCCGAATGAGTGAACCGCAGCGGCAACGCGGCGGCAGTTCGCCGAGCGGTACCTGCTCGTTGCGTTCTTCGGCGCCGCAATTCACGCAGCGCACGAGCCAGATATCGCCGTGCAATTTCAGAATGCGTTGGCTGCCGGCGCGGTCGTGCAGGCCGTCCACATTCTGAGTGATGAGCGCGAACGCCTCCGACTTCAGTCCGTCCCGCGTTTTGCGCCGCTCCAATTCGGCCAGCGCGTGGTGCCCGGCGTTCGGCTTGGTCTTGTGAATGCGACCGCGGCGCCAGTCATACCATTCCCACACCAGGCGCGGATCGCGCTCGAACGCTTCCGGGGTCGCGAGTTCCTCCGGCCGAAAATTCCGCCACAAGCCGCCCTGTCCGCGAAAGGTCGGCACGCCGCTTTCGGCGGAAATCCCTGCGCCCGTCAAAACGGCCACCGACTCGGCATCCTCGAGCGCCTGGCGAACCGCGGCGGCTGCGTCGGTCACTTCGCTGCGCCCCGCTTTACGCATTTCACAGCAACAATTAGAGATAGTATGCTGTCCGTCAAAAGATTGTCAACGAAACGGCGCGCGGTGGCGAGCCAGCCTTGCGATTCGGGCCGCGCGAATTTGCAGTTTACCGATCAGCGAAAACTGGTGTAACTTGGAAAGGTTAGGTTGCGGGCCGGTAGCTCAATGGTGGAGCACTGCCCTTTTAAGGCAGGGGTTCTGGGTTCGAGTCCCAGCCGGCTCACGGTAGAGTTCTCAGTCGTCAGTCTTCAGCTCTCAGCAAAACCCTCCCAATCCCTCAAGCGAGGCGAGCCGAATCGCTGCCCTCGGCCATCCTCGTGGTGCCGGCCGCGCCAATCCTCGTTATAATCTTCTCCGTGAAAATAACAGACGAAATTCTCTATTCCTCAGCCGTCGAGATGGCGCGTGCGGTGCGCGAGAAGAGAATCTGCGCCGTCGAGCTTGTTCGCGCGCACCTCGAACGCATCCAGGCGGTCAATCCCAAAATCAACGCAGTGGTTCAGATCGCTGCCGACCGCGCGCTGGAAGAAGCTCGCAAAGCCGACGATGCACTTGCGCGCGGCGAAGTCAAAGGCCCGCTGCACGGCGTGCCCTTCACTCTGAAAGACGCCATCGAAACCGAGGGAATCATCACGACAGGTGGAACGGCCGGGCGGCGCGGCTTCGTGCCTGCGGAAGATGCGACCGTCGTCAAGCGCCTGCGCGATGCGGGAGCCATTCTGCTGGGCAAGACCAACTGCCCCGAGTTCGGCTGGGCTTGGGAAAGTGACAATCTCATTTACGGGCGCACGAACAATCCGTATGACCTGTCGCTTTCGCCGGGCGGGTCGAGCGGCGGCGAGTCCGCCATCATCGCCAGCGGCGGGTCGCCGTTCGGTCTCGGCTCAGACGCAGGCGGCAGCGTGCGCTTCCCCGCTCACTGCACGGGCATCGCCAGCATCAAGCCGACTTCGGGCCGCGTGCCGCGCACCGGCCATTTCCCTGGCCCGGGCGGCACCCTCGATGCGATTTGGCAGATCGGGCCGCTGGCGCGCTATGTCGAGGATCTCAACTTGATTCTGCGCATCGTCCCCGGCCCCGACGGGCGCGACGCGGCGATTGCGCCCGTGCCGCTCGGCGATCCCGAGGAAGTGAGTCTGAAAAAACTTCGCGTGGCGTTTTTCACTCACAACGGAATCGTTGCGCCGACGGAAGAAACGGCTGAGGTAATTCGCAAGGCCGCCAGCAAACTCTCCGACCAGGTCGCACGGGTGGACGAAGTGCGCCCGCCCGCCATCGAGCAGACTTACGCGATCTACCTCAAGCTGTTTTCAGCCGACGGCGGCGAAGGGCTCGATGGCTTGATCAAATCGGCGGGCACAACCGAAGTCCATCCGCTGATGAAGCGGGTGCTCGAAATCCAGCGTGCGAATGCGGCAACGATGCCCGAGTTCGGCGCGCTGATAGCGCGCTGGGACGCGTTTAAGACCGCGATGTTGTCTTTCATGGAGAACTATGACGCGATTCTCTCCCCCGTGTGCAGTTTCGCAGGGATGGTTCACGGCTCGACGTACCAGCGGCTGCCGTCCTTCAGCTACACGATGACCTACAATCTCACCGGCTGGCCTGCCGCAGTGGTCCGAGGCGGCACCGCTTCGAACGGCTTGCCGATCGGCGTGCAGATCGCTGCTCGCCCTTGGCGTGAAGACGTGGCGCTGGCAATTGCCCAACGCCTTGAAACGGCGATGGGCGGCGCTGTGCGGCCGCCCATCTAATCACGAACAACTTGCCTGTTGTTATTCGACCCCGGACGATCGCTCAGCGGGTGACCGCGCGTATCTCTACTGACTCGGTTTCAGACAGCAGGCGACGCGCCGTCAGGACTTCAGCGTGTCCGAGGCCGCATCCCAGAACAACTTCTTGCCGGAGCGATACGAGAGGTTGACCATGTGGCCCGCGGCGGCGGCATGGTGGCCGACCACGGCGTCTTCCGAGCACGGGTTGCGCGAGCGCGCGCACTGGAAAAATTCCGTCATGTGCAGAACCACGGAATCCAGTCCCTGCTCGCGGTAGGTGCTGCCCATGTCGAGCGTCTTGGTGGGCCGCGCCGAAAGGTCGGACTCCTCACGGTGGTCGTCCATGTTCATGAACTCTTCCTGGAGTTTCTTCGGCCAGCTATCAATCGAGTAGCTGTAACCCTCCCGGTGAATTTCCGAGGCCACCGTCATACCGTCACCCACCAACTCCAGCGTCCCCTCGGTGCCCAGGAACTGCATTCCCTGCCCGCCCGAGGAGGCGTTATTGAACGTCGAGCCCATGTTCACCTGGAACCCTTCGGGATATTCGAACACCGCGTCAAGGGTGTCGGGCACTTCGCGGCCGTCTTTGCGGTAGAGGATTCCGCCGCCCGCGTAAACGCTCGAAGGCATCGTGGCGTCCAGGATGAAGTGAATGGAAGTGATGAGGTGCACGAAGAGGTCGGTCGAAATTCCTCCCGAATAGTCCCAGTACTTGCGGTACCGGAACACGCGCTCGGCATCGAAGTCATGCTTGGGCGCTCTTCCCAGCCATTCCTCCCAGTTGAAGTTGACGCCGTTCTTGAGGTCTGGCGGAATGGGATAGTTCCACGCCCCGGTCGAGCTGTTGCGGTTGTAGGAGGCGATCACCTTCGTCACCTTGCCGAGTTTTCCCGACTGCACGATCTCGCGCGCCTTCTGTTGCAGCGCCGAGGATCGGCCCTGGCTGCCCACCTGCAAGACGCGATTGTAACGCTTGACCGCTTCGATGATCGGCGGGCCTTCTTCCACGGTGTGGGTCATGGGTTTTTCGATGTACACGTCCTTGCCCGCCGCCAGCGCGTCCAGCACGATGGGCAGGTGCCAGTGATCGGGCGTGGCCACGATCACCGCGTCCACGTCCTTGCGGTCCAAAACCTTCTTGTACTGCGCGAAATTCGTCTCGATTTGGCCGCCCGTGCGTTCTTTGGCGCGGTCAAGATGTCCTTGGTAGCAGTCGCACGCCAAAACCAGATTGGCTAGGCCCGTCTTCCTGGCAGCCTCCAAAAGGATATTCCCGCGGATGCCAAAACCGATGAAGGCCACGTTCACGCGGTCCGCGGGGCTGGCGGGCCGGGGTGAACCTGTCGCCGCTTCCAGCGGCACCCACTCGCCATTCAAGAAATAGCCCAGGCCGGCCGCACCGGCCGCACTTCGCCGCAGAAATTCGCGTCGCGATAAGTCGCGAAATAAAGGCATGACAAAACCCTCCTCCTTAGAATTCCGGTTCTTTCAGGCGGGACAATTAGTCTCGCAGCAAGTCAGGTCCCGTCCAGGCGGTTCGCATTCTCAACAGCCGGGCAGACATCACCGCCCTCGTTGCTTGCACTCAGATTGCCATTTCGTTTTCTTCGCCCGAACTTTTCCCTGTCTGATATGCTCTCGGCAGCGCTGGAATCTGTGCCCGAGGGATCTATGAGCGAAGACGCCAAATCACCTGCCAAAGCTCCCCTGATACCACCCGTCGCCTACCGCAGCGAGCGCTTCATGGAAAGCGCCGACGCGCGCACTATTCGCATCGCGGCCGAATACATTGAGCCCCAGTTGCGTCTGAAGCGCGCCGGCATTCAGAACACCGTGGTCTTCTTTGGCTCGGCGCGGATCTCGTCGCGCCAAGAGGCCCTGCGCCGCATGAGCGAACTCGACATCCGTGGCTCAAACGGCGCCGGCGCGCCCCCCACGGCCGCGGAACTCAAAGCTGCGCGCCAGGCCCTGCACATGTCGCGCTACTACGAAGACGCCCGCGAGCTGGCGCGCCTGATCACGCGCTGGTCGCTCTCACTCGGCAACAAGAGCCAGTTCGTGGTGGTCTGCTCGGGCGGCGGCCCGGGCATCATGGAAGCCGCCAATCGCGGCGCCTCGGAGGCGGGCGGCAAATCCATCGGCTTCAACATCAAGCTGCCCAACGAGCAGGCGCCCAATCCTTATATCACCCCCGAGCTCAGCTTCATGTTCCGCTACTTCTTCATGCGCAAACTGTGGTTTGCCCAGCCGGCTCGCGCGCTGATCGTCTTTCCTGGCGGCTTCGGCACCATGGACGAGCTGTGGGAATTCCTCACACTGATTCAGACTCAGAAGATGGGCCACCGCGTTCGCGTCCTGCTCTACGGCTCGAAGTTCTGGAAGCGCGCCATCGATTTCAACTGGCTCAGCGAGGAGGGAACCATCAACCGCGAGGATTTGAACGTCCTCCACTTTGTGGACGGCCCTTCCCAGGCGTTCGAGATTCTCAGGAAACAATTACGGCGCGATCGCAAAGTCCGCGCTGCCATCCGGCAACCGTTCCCATAGAACAGGAGCTGAAAATCATAAACGGCAGACGGCGGAAGCCGTTCCACGCGGCCAGAGACTCGGTCCAACAAAGCGGGACCGTGAGCGGGGCCACCCTGCGCGGGCTCGAATTGAAGATGGCTTGGTCCTGGCTCTGGTTGGGCTTCGTTTTGGCTTTAGCTCGAGTTCGTTTCTTAAGCTTGGCCCGTGGAATCAATCACTTGACGGCTTTGTTGGTCAAAATGGCAGGCCTCGGATTCCCTTCTCCGCGCTCACAATCCCGGCAAGCCACCTCCGGGACGGATTTCGCACGAGCAGGCCCGGTCTATTCCAGGCGGGGCCGTTCGGGCGTTCCATGTTGTCAACCTCCCGGGGCGCGGCGCCGGGGTCGCGGCCGCCGAATTGTTAGCCCAGTGGTCTAGCCGATAGACGCCGCCCCGTCAAAACCCTTCCAGCCCACGTCCGGCTCCGGGATTCGCAACTTCTTCCTCAACCTTGGGGGCGTATAATGGCTGCGTAAGCATCTTTGATCGTCCGCCGCGTGTGAAGGAGGCCGCATGCAATTTTTCCGCGAATCCATGACCGAACTCATTATCCAGACTTCGACGAATCTTCCCCCCGACGTTCGCCAGGCGATGCGCCAGGCGCTCGAAATCGAATCACCCTCGACGCAATCGGGCCAGGCGCTCGGAATCATCGGCCAGAACATTGACATGGCCTCCGACGACGAAGGCCCCATCTGCCAGGACACCGGCTACCCCACCTTCGAGATCAAAACGCCCATCGGCGCGAACCAGATCGAGATGGCGAAACAGATCCGCGAGGCCATCGCCGGGGCCACCAAGCGGGGCAAGCTTCGCCCCAACTCCGTGGATTCGATTACCGGAAAAAACAGCGGCAACAACCTCGGCATCGGCACGCCGGCCATTCACTTCGAGCAGTGGGAAGAGCCCGACATCGAAGTCCGCCTGATTCTGAAGGGCGGCGGGTGCGAGAACAAGAACATTCAATATTCCGTTCCCTGCGTGCTCGACCACCTGGGCCGCGCCGACCGCGACCTGGAAGGCGTGAAAAAATGCATCCTGCACGCGGTGTGGCAGGCGCAGGGCCAGGGATGTGCGCCGGGAGCCATCGGCGTATGCATCGGCGGCGACCGCGCCTCCAGTTATCACTTCGCGAAGCTCCAGCTTTTCCGCACCCTCGACGACACCAACCCCGACCCCACGCTCGCCAAACTAGAAAAAGAATGCATCGAGGAAGCCGACAAGCTGGGCATCGGCACGATGGGCTTTGGCGGCAAGGCGTCGCTGATCGGCTGCAAGATCACCGCCGCCAACCGCCTGCCCGCGTCGTTTTTCGTTTCCGTGGCATACGATTGCTGGGCGTTTCGCCGCTTGGGCGTGATGATTGACGCGCAAACCGGCGCCATCAAAAAGTGGCTCTACCGCGACCCGTCGCGGCCCGTCGAGCGCATCATGGCCGCGGGCACGGGCTTCAAATTGACCGGGCGCGAAATCCGCCTGGAGCCGTCGCTATCGGAAGAAAAGGTTCGCGCGCTGAAAGTTGGCGACGTGGTGCTCATCAACGGCCCCATGTTCACCGGGCGCGATGCCTTGCACCACTACCTGCTCCATCACGACGCGCCGTGCGACTTGAAAGGCGCGATTCTCTACCACTGCGGCCCGGTGATGCTGAACGAAAACGGCAAGTGGCGCACCAATGCCGCCGGGCCTACCACCAGCATCCGCGAAGAGCCTTACGAGGCCGACATCATCAAGCGCTTCGGCCTGCGCGCCGTGATGGGCAAGGGCGGCATGGGCAAGAAGACTCTCGCGGCACTTCAGGAATTCGGGGCGGTGTATCTCCACGCCATCGGCGGCGCGGCGCAGTTCTACGCGCGGTGCCTGCCCAAGGTCGAGGGCGTGGACCTGCTCGAAGAATTGGGTGTCCCCGAAGCCCTGTGGCACTTCGTGGCGCGCGACTTCCCCGCCATCGTCACCATGGATTCGCACGGCAACTCGCTGCACGAGGATGTGCTGAAAGCGACCGGCGATGAACTAGAGAAGGTCGGGGCGCGGGGATAGGGGCGCGACACTCGGGGTTGGGGTTTCGGGATTCGTGGATAGCAGGATGGCGAAAACCCACAGCGCACCGTCATTCCGAGCGAAGCGAGGAATCTGCTTTTTCCGCTGCGAGCGCCCTACGAGATTCCTCGTCGCCTGCGGCTCCTCGGAATGACGAGTAGGATTAGTCTCCCGGTATAGGACTCGGGGTTCGGATTTCGGGATTCGGGACTCGGGATTCGCGGGGGCGCGTGGCGCGCGCCCTTACCGTTCCGCACGCGACTCACCGGGCGGCGGCGCGTGAATTGCGGATCTGAACAGGGTCAAGCTTACCAGCACCGCTCCAACCCAAAGGATCTGTTGGAATTCGCGAACAGCGTGCCCGTAGGGTGCAAGGAGCGCCGGCGCAACGCCATTCACCAGTAAAATGAAGAAGTCTACCGCCCAGACCCCAAGAACCAAGCGCTCCCGTAAACACGACAGCATTACAGAAAACTTAACTGCCACCGCCACCACCAAGCCGAGCGAAATAAGGGTGAATGCCGCCTCGCGGTGGCCTGGCCACGGCTTCGTCATATCACGGTGGGCAAGAAACATCATCCATAGGGAAGTCACGAGGAATAAGGCCGCTGCCCCCCAGTGTCGCGCCGCGCAGTATTCCGCATGGAACCATTTCCTTCGTGCCGAACGATCAGACGGAACTCGGCAGCTTCCTCTTCTCCACCAGTGAAGCCACGGGTCGGCGCGGCCGGAATAAAAAATGTAGACTCCGGCCAGTACAAACAGAACCAAAACGCAAATCTGCGCGACGGTGACATATTCGAGCGGCCCTTGCCGGAGCCAGGGAGGGTTCCGCAGGAACCCTGCCCCCACTATAAGCGCGACAAAAACCAACACGGTGCCCAGAGGCCACAGGAAGCCGAAGATGATCCCCTCTTTGAGCCGCAACCGCTGAACCTTTCGCCATCTCGCCTGCCTTGCGCGGATTCTAGCCGCTTCCGCCCGGTGTGCCGCGACCTCGTCCTCGCCGATGTGCCTGCGCTCCAATTCCACGCTGAGTTCCTGACGCGCGGTTTCCGTCAGGTCCTCAGGGCACGCGGCCAGGGCCAACAAGTAGTCATCGGAGAATGTTTCGTAGGCAGGAGCGGAACTTTGGCCACTGCGGTCACTCATTCAGATTTCCTGTTTGTATCGGAGGCTCATTGCCGGCACCCGCTCACGTTGGAGAGCATATCGTTTCAGGATGCGATACTAACGCCGGTTATGCCGATTTTCAAATGGGTTTCGAGGCCCGGGCGGCCCCCGCCCGAAATGTAAGGGTGGGTTCGAAAATACGCCCATACGACAAGCCCCGCCACAATCTGACAGGGGAAACCTAGGCGCACCAAATGTCCGAGTAACTTTGCAGGGCGCATTCGCGTCGTGACAAGTCGAAGGCCACGGTGCGGAGAGCGGGGATTGGTGAGGATGGGGCGGCGTGGGCGTGGGTGGTAAGTCTACGAAAACAGGAAGTGGTGTTTTGAAGCTCGCGCAGAATTGGTGAGGGAAAGAGGCGGGAGTTGAAAGTCTCTGTTGAAAGCCCGCGCTGAAAGTAAAGGACTTATTTAGAGACGGAGAGGTAAAAAGTTGAAAGTCTGTTGAAAGTCTCGGCCTAGAAAGAGGGGGTCACCGGTAAGTATATAAAACATTGAGCCTTAAAGACTTTCGACGCGGCAATTTCAACGCATACATGCCAAAACCGTGCATCTTGCGTATAACAAGACTGTTACTAGATTGAGTCATGAGGAAGTGACTAGAAAGACGTGTAATACCGTTAGTCAATAAGAATGCTCAAAAGGAACCATCAAGACTGATAATCAAGCTAAACACTCAAGAATTGGTGAGAAGGTGAGCCACAACGGTGAGCATAGAAGGTCACTCTTCAGGCAGGCCCACGAGGTACTTCTCCGAGGCGCGGACGATCTGGGCGGTCATTACGCTGCCATCTTTCGCGGCCCGTTTCGCCGCTATCGGCACGATGACGTTCAGCCAACCGAAAGAGCCTTGCGACATCCGGTAGAGCTCCTGGAGGCCGCCATCGTCAAAAGTGGCCTTCCACTTCGTCCCCACAACCAGGTCCGTCTCTTTGAGGCTCAGCCGGGGAAGCTCTGCCTTATGAAACGTGCGCCGCCGCAGGCGCTCCAGGTCATCGCGGGAGAGCATATCGCGCAAGTGAGGCGTTCCGAAAAGGGCCAGCGGGAAGCCGCGCTCCCCGTCCGTGTCGCGCAGATCGGAGACCCGGTCCCAGATGGAGCGCAGGAAGTCGAATGTCCGCACCGTGAGCAAATCCGCCTCATCAATAAGGACGAACACCGGCTCTTTGGCGAGCTCTTCAGCCGCGCGTTGTTTGATCGAATACATGTTGGCGGCCTGCCCTGCGGACGGCGCTATATTCATCGCCTGTACCAAGGCCGTCAAGATCGGCCTCGGCGAAGTCAGCACATCCGCCTCAATCCAGACGTGGCGGAAGCCTGCGCCCCGCTTTACAATCCAGCGCTTGATTGACTGAGTTTTCCCGAGCCCTGGCCACGCCACCACCATGCCGATAATCTGCTCTTCGTTGATGCGGTCGAGCGACTGCATGGCGATCTGGGCGGCGCGGGTGTTGAAAAAGGTTCTCTCGCTCATAGGTTCGACTCCACTTTCAGCCTCAGCATTCCGCCGCGCGGACGCTGGTATGCGCGCTGGTAACGTAGGTTGCGAAAGATGCGCAGTTGCTTTATGCGGCGCTTTCCGAGCCGCTCCAGTCGCTCCGCTTCAGCGAGCTGCTCATCCGTCAGTGCGGCGAGGGCCTTGTGTATCTTGGCCCAAGTTCCGCTCGTTTGCAGGGCCTCGCGGACAGCCGGGTCAGGGGCCTCAATTCTCAGCGCTACGTCTCACGATTCCTCCGCCGTGCATTCCTCGATCTCATACAGCGAGGGCGCACTCTTTTCCTCAGCCTCGGGAGGGCCAGCGATAAATTCATCGGGACTGATGCGCTCGCGTGCCGATGGCGGAGTCACCAGCGGCCGCAGATGTGCGGCCATCCACGCATTAGAAGAAATCGCAGGCAGATCGGCGCACGCTGGGGGCTCCGTCGCGGCGCGGAGAAGATTTCTTGAGAATCTTTTTTCCGCCATCGCTTTCGACAAAAGTCCGGGGTCACCCGTGCCCACGCGCGGGACGGCGGGCACAACTATCTCGTCGTCGCCCGGCCGCGCTGGCAGCACATAAATTCTCGAGCGGTCTATGCGCGAGCGCTCGACCGTGCGCCGCTGGCCTTGAATAAGCACAAGCTCATGCGAGTAGTAGCGGGTCTTCCGGTAATTCCCTTCAGGGATATCAATGTGGCCGCCCGGTTGAACCAGGACGTTTTCATAGACCCGCGCCGTGATGCGGTCGAGTTCTTGCTGCGTCACGCGGCGGAAACCTTCAGCGGGAGTCTCGCGGCGGAAAACAATCGAAGGCGTGAGGCCGTTCATGTCCGTGCCCTCGGATTGGTGCTCGCGCCACTCAGCGAAAAATTGCTGATACCGCTGGAGCAGTTCTTCGCGCGAAAGCAGCGGCGTCGTTTTGGCGCGGCCGTGGCAGTAATCCTCATGCGTCCTGAGTTGCTCCGCCGCGCTGGAGAGTTCATCTCTCTCTTCCGTCGAGGCCCCGCACCAGCCGGGTAGCGTGCGTGAAAAGCGCGCCAACTCCCGATGAAACCGTTCTAAACGCGAACCCTGCGGATTGTGCTCGCGCGGCATGTTGCGCCCGATGTTGAGCTTGTCGAGGATGCCGTTCTGCCCTTCCCGCGCCCTCTCGCGGTCGAACTGGCGGAACTGGCCGCCGAAGGCTTTGCCGCGAAAACGGCCACGGTCAGAGTTAATCAGCCCCGGAATGCCGCAGTCCAAGCACACGCGGACCAACAGGTCAATTTCATCTTCCTGGCCGGGGAATTCGACCAGCAAAGCGTCGAGCGGATAGATCGAACGCTCGTCGAACATGGTCAGCAGATAGAAACGGCCGGCGCGGACCTGGCCCTTCTTCGGCCCGGAACGCCAGAGCAAATTGTCGGGGTCGAATGAGAAAACATCTGTAATCCATTCGTCGTTATCTACTCTATCAAGGGCGCGGCAGTCCGTGTAGCTGCGGTGAATCTGCATTTCAGCGGCCTTGAGTGCAGAGCGGCCCTCAGCCGCGATCTTGGCGGGCGCGCCAAGGGAAGCGTAGTAGCGATACACGGCGGAGCGCTTGGGCATGACATAGGTTTTCCCCGCGCGCCACGCTTCCTGTTTCCCGGCCAGGCATTCACACACTCCCGCGTAGGTCTGCTCGCGGCTCCGGCCTTGCGGCCGCAATTCGAGTATTTTCCCCTTTGTCGAATCGTCCAGGCCGCGCGGCCCGCTCGGCCTGGGGCCTGGCCGGTCCTTCGCCAGCGCTTCAAGCCCCAGAAGGCCGCCGCCCGCCTTCAGATAGTCGGCCCGCAGCCGCTGGACCGACTTGCGGCTGAGCCCGAGCTGCTGTGCGGCGTCGGCTTCGCACTCGCCCTTGTTGGTGAATCTTTTTCGCCAGTCGCCATTGAGCAATGGCAGGATGGCCTTGTGGCGCGTCTGCGCGGTGAGCTTCTGCTCATAGGTGAGGCGCAGGCGCTCGAATAGCGGCGAGAGGAAAAGTTCGCCTTGATGTTCTCCAAGCTGGAGGCAGCCGGCGGCCTCGCCGCTAGCGGGTAGCGCCGCCGGCGCCTGATTAAAGAATCGCGAGCCGAGCATTCTTTCGCGCGCCGCGCCTTGCAACCACCTCTCTTTTGCATCCCAGGGAAGTGAACGGCCATCCACCACGACCACGAATCGAGGGCCGAAACGCTGGGCGCTCGGAGCCCGAACACCCTTGATTTCCTTGCTGTCAATCCTGTTGCGGACTTCCTGCGCGGTACATTCCAGGAACTCCGCCGCTTTGGAAATGCTCAGCAGGCAAGGTAGCGTTTCGTTTTCGAGTGAGACTTCAGCCATCGCCCTTTTTCTCCTGAAAGTTGCACCCGTAGCCGGGCCGTATGCGTCAGTACGACGCCGACTCTGGCGAGTTCTTCCGTAGTGCAGCGGTTTGGAGCCACCAAGTTCATCCTCAGAGGGCGCGCTCCCTAACGTTCCTTACCCTTTTGGCGCGGACACGGTTCGCTTTGATGGCGCGCTGCTCCGCGCGATCCAGGTCAGCGTTTCGTCTTCGAGTGCGGGTTCAGGCATTGTCGGCCTCAAGGGCGCCGCGAAGGTTTAGAACGGTATATCCTCGTCTGCGAGCCCTTCCTCCCGGTGACTTTTGACGATTTTCCGCTTGCCATCCGGGCTGGTCTCGACTGTGAAAGTGCCGGGTTCGATTCGAAGTTTGAGCGCGATCTGCGTCTCAAGCTGCGATACCAAGGCTTCGAGGTCTCCGCGCCGCGCTTGCAGCTCTTCCTTCGCGCGTCCTACAGTCGCCACGGCCTCGACAATTTCGCAGAGGTCCCGCTGCTTTATCTCTGTCGGGAAGTCTCCGAGTTCATCAAGGTTCCAGAGGTCCTCAAGGTCTTTGGGTGTCGGAGTCGGATTTTTTTATCCTTCTGCTTTTTCACGGTCGGTCTCCTTGCGGCGGCGCTGCGATCCTTTCAGCGCGTGGGCCGTCCTTACCGTACGCGCGAGCAGCAACTCCATGCGGCGCGCGGATTCTCCGAGTTCAAGCGCTTCGCGCAGGTCCCTGCTGAGCAACTGGCGTTGAAGGGCGTCATCTTGTAGAATCTCGCAGAGCGCCGGAACGGCATCGGCGGGAAGGTGGTAGCCGCCCTTCGTCGCAGCCGTCCAGGTGTCCAGCATCGGGACAGTCACCTTGCGCCCAAGCGACCGCGTCAATTTTTCTGCGATGACGGCGCGGCTGAGCGAACTGCGGTGGATCGCTTCCCGGAGCAGCGGGCGGAGTTCGCCGTCTACATCGCGCGTGTCGTAAGCGGCTCGGGTTGTCGGTTCATCAGACATTCCAATTAGAATGTCTTGCACATTAGGATTGGGATGTCAAGGGGAGATGCTGTGTCGAAGAAAAAAACAGAACTTGGCAAAAGGATTGAGAAGGTCCGTGGCAAGATGCTTCAGAAGGATTTTGCCAGCAAGGTCGGACTAACTCAGGCCGGGGTCTCCGCGCTAGAGAAAGGCAGCAGGGGGCGCACTGCGTCAGCAGGAGTTTACCTTCGAATCGCCCGACTTGCGAAAGAGGCTGGCGACCGGGCCTTCTTCATAGAGCGCGCAGGCTTTAAGCCGCGTGAAATTGTTTCACTCGCAAACAGCCTCCTCTCCGAGCAGCTCATCCGGCCTGGGTCCCATGAGATGGTCGCGATCCCACGCGTGAGAAAGGTTGGCGACAAATTTGAAGAGATCGGGCCGCGTGTGCCGATGCTTTCAGAAATGATTCCCAACCCCGCCGCAACCTACTGCTTTGCGGTCGGAGCGGGCAGCGAGACCAGGCATTGGGCTGTGGTGGACGTCACAGGGGCAGACTCAGACGATGTGCGACAGTTTCTCGGGATTCCGGTTCTTATGGAGTTCAAAGAGGGCTACAGACTGGTAAGGGACCCGAAGCGTAAGCCTAAAGGTGTTCGTCTTCCAATGCTGGAGCTTGGAAGTCTCTTCTTGGAGACGGGGGACGTAGTACCGGGCTATGGAGCGTTGTGGCTGCTCAGGTTTCTGCCCGAGCATCCATTGTCTGGCATGACCAGAGATTCGTGGCCTGTCGGCCGTTGGGTTGAAGAGGACGCTGCGCTGTTTATGGCAGACCTCTCACGGAGATGTTCCAACCCGGAAATGGTGGAGTACTACCGGCAGTTGCGAGTCTCGAAGAGGATAGCCCTCTCCCCGCAGAATCAGGTCATCGGCTCTGTAATCGGTCGCTGGACCCCGCCGCAGGAGCACTTGAAGACGGGGTTCCCCTGGGACAAGGGTTCGCACTAAAGACCGATGAAACCACCACCACCTTTTTCACAGTTCGACGATAGCGCAGACCGCCTGCTGGCCACTAGCGAAGCATCGCGCCTCTTAGGCATTCATGCAAGCACGCTCAAATCTTGGAGGGTGCGCGGACGCCGCGCCGGACCGCCATTCGTGAAATTGCAAAGGCTGGTTCGATATTGGCGGAGCGACCTGCTACGCTGGGGCAGTCGGGGGAGAGTGGTGCCGTCCAACTTCCGGGTGGCCGGCGATAAAAACGAGGAGGAGGCTGATGCCGTCTAACGAAATATATAAAGGCTCAATGGAGCTTGCGCTCGCTGCCCACGAACGCGCGGAGCGCAAAAGGATTCCCTATGCCGAGGCGCTGATCGAGACATGTCGTGAACGCCCTGAACTCGCGGCGGCTTCGCGTCGCGGCGTCCTCGGACGGGGCAGTCGCAGGGATTTCTGGCGCGATGGGAAGTGGGAGCCCGCCGAGGCATTCCGCGACGCCAACAAAGCGCTGGCAGACATGGCGGCGCAGCGCGCTGAAGAGAAAAATATTCGCTACGCTGTCGCGCTCTCAGAAGTGGCGCGCGACTTTCCAGAAGTGGCCCGTAAGGCTCGCGAAGCTGTCCTTAGCCGCAAAATCTAAAGTTTCACCCGAAGCACAGCGAATGAGGGGAAACGTAAAGTGAACATCTTCAGATCGAAGCCCATGCCGAGCACCTGGAGTACGCAGAGCCAGCGGCGCACGCTCGAACTCGGCCGCCTGCGCAAAGAGTTTGAAACGTGCGAGCTCCTGTTAGCCTCCCTAAGGAAGCGGTGCGACGAAGTGGAAGGCATCTTCGCCGGAGCGATCTCGCACGCGGCCCAGGGTATCCAGAACCCCTTTCCCTTCCTTCCTGGGGCTCCCGCCGCCGTTCATGCAGAGCGCCTGCGCGGGGAGTTTTTTGAGAAGCATCGCAAAGAGTTAGCTGAAAAGATCGCACGGCTGGAAGAACAGACCGTCGCCGAAGCTGAAGGCCGCCGGGAGGGCCAGAATAGCTTGGCCCGGCTCGCGCAAACCCGCCTTGAGAAGGATGGCGAAGTCGAGCGCGCCTTCGAGCAAGTCCGGCGCGTGCTCCAGGAGCGCGCGGAGCTCACGCGGCAGATGCTCGTATTCGCCGAGGCGATAGATTTCTCGGCTGACGCCTCGCGGCTTGACAGCGTACGGTTTGAGGAATTTCTCGAACGGCTCCCCGGCGAGATTGTTCCCCAAAGTCGCGCATGGATGGCCTGGTTTCTGGGGGCGGATTCGGTGGCCGAGCGGTACCGCGTGGTACGGCGCCCCATTACGCTCCCGGAAACCCTGACAAGCGCCCACGTTTACTCGGCGCGTGACATCGTTCACATGACGGCCCAGCAGGCGGGGGAGATTGATTCCGCTCCGCGCATGGGGAGCGACCGCCCAGCAATCGAAAAGGTCCAGGAAGAGAAGGCGGTCGCGGCGAAATGAGTCGAGACTTAAAGCTCGCGCGCACAAGAGATGTCGGGCATGGTATGCGCGCCGCTACGCCCGCGCCGGGTTTGCTCCTTCCCTGGCGCGGGCGCGAGTTTCCGATTTTGCGTGAGTGCCATGCTCCCGCCGTATCGCGGTCAACCCGCCAGTGTGCACGAACCTTGCCGCGTCACCCCTTGAGCTCGCCGCTTCAGCGCGGGGGGAATTTTGCGGGCTGCGCCTGAAGCGGTGGGGCACGGTGAGCCCTTTGACCGGGACGCAGCCCGCAGACGGATGGGAAAGGAGAACACAAATGAGAAATACCGATACCACAGGCAGCACAGGCCCAGCAGCGCCCCCATCGACGCCTGCTGAGGAGAGACCCAAGGACGGCTTCCCCTGGCCCCGAGACCCCGCCGATACAAAGCGGCGCATCGGTGAAGCTCTCGATGAGGAGGGTCGGTTTGGCCCCGGCTCCATCCAGATTGACCCTTAAGAGAAAGAACGCCGTGACGCTGTGGAAATGGCGCGAGCGCCTGGCGGAAGAGGCTAAAAGGAATTCGGAATGACCGTTGGAGAAACGCTCGGCCTGATTTTTGAGATTGCCGCTGACCCGTCGAAGGCGATGGCGGCGCTCGAAGCCGTGAAAGCAAAGGCGCAGGAAACCGCCGCAGCGGCGGCGCAGGGAAACCAGGCGGTTGCGGCGAGCGCTGAAGCTGCAAATACCACCGAGCAGGCGATGGGGCGCACCATTGCGCAGTCGCTCCAGATGCAGGGCGCGACGGCGGAGCAGGCGGCCCAGGTTTATAAACAGTTGGGGATCTCCGGGACGCGGGCCGGAGCGGAGATTCAGGCGGCGTTTGGCAGTGCAACTCCCGCCATCGAGGCGGCGGGAGCATCGTCGCAAAGCTTCAGGCAGGAACTGCGGGCCGACCTTGGAGACCGCCAGGCCCTGCGGCGTGCTATGTACGCTGTGTTCACGCCGGTGATGTTCGCTTACATCATTCCCGAAATCACGCGCATGGGCCAGGGGATCGCCGAAGTGGCAAAGGAGGTTGGCGGGCTCGACACCGGTTTCCAGCAACTGATGACCGATGCCGTAGCCGACAACGACAAACTGCTGGGTTACAAGCGCCAATTGAACGTAGCTCAGCAAATGGAAATAAACCTGATCAAGGATGCGAACACGCAACGGCTGCGGACGATTCAGATTGAACTTGAGAACGCCAAAGCCGCCCAAGCCACAGCGCACGCTACCGCCTTGAACCTTCAAGGTCAGATCGATCTTTTCCGGCTGCAAGCCGAGCAGGTAGAGGCCATCGGCGGGGGTGTGGCGGCCATTGGGGTTGCAATCGCGAAGCGCATCGAGGGCATTGACAAGCTTCAGAAGGCGCTCGATGAGCAACAGAAGTCAGAGATAGCCGCAGGCAAGGATGTAGCCGCACTGGAGGGCGAGCTTGCCGTCCCGACCACGAAGCAGGCCGCTGCGGCGGAGGTCGGGCGCACCGCCGCCGAGGACCAGCGTGTCATGATCCGCAACTGGATCGCCTTCTGGCGCGACCATTGGCGCATCATGGCGGAAAATCTGCGCCAGGAGCAGGAACTGCAAAGAAATGCCGACCGCCTAAAGATCGAGGAAGACAGGGCAACCTGGGACCTCTATATCGACAACATCAAGCGCGCCCGCAAGGAGCAGGATGCGATTTACGCGGAGATGGAAGCGCGCGGACGGATGGCCACGCGCATCTGGGTGCAAGAGCACAAGCAAGCGGCGGACGCCACTGACAAGCTCACCAAGGCATACGGGCTCCTGGAGGTGATCGGAGGGCGCACTTACGCTGAGTTGACCCGCATGGCGCTCGAATACCGCGGCCAGGCGGTGAGCGCGCACAAGCTGGTGGCGGCGGCAATTGCCGCGGAAAGCCTTGAGATGCTGATTGCCGCGGCGGTGGGTGAACAGTCATTCAAGATGATGATTCGCCAGCTGGCGGAGTACGTCGAAAAGAAAGCTGTCATCCACGCCGCCATGGACATTGCGCTGATGCTGGAGGCCATCGCCCACTACGACTTCGCGGCGGCGGGGCACTACGCGGCTGCGGCGGCAGCATGGCTAGCGCTCGGCGGCGCGGCGGCGGCTACAGCGAGCGCTGTCGGCTACGGCAGCTCGATGGGTGCGCAGCCTGCCGCCGCAGCCGCCTGGGCTCCTTCCGCCACGCCGGGAAGCGCGGCGGGGGCGGGTGGGCCGCAGCAAACGACCGTGATTCAGGTGGACGGCAGCATCAAGCCCGACGCCCTTTACGCCGGCCGGGCGATCATCAACTTGGTGCAGGCGATCAACAAAGCGCAGAGCAGCGGAACGGTCCGGCTGATCATCACCGCGCCACCAGTAGTGAGGAGTTGAAGGGACCATCTAACCACAAAAAGCTCTCTGTCGTAGCCCGCTTTTCTTCCTTCCTTGGCGTCCAGCCCTCTTGGTGTTGGAAGTCTCTCCTCACGATCTCTGCGCGGACACACACGGCTTGTTTTGGTCAGCGGATATCCTGCGCTATAATGCGCTGACGGGCGCCCCGGTGGCGTCCCTCCTCTCGCCGGGCATTGAGCCCGCGGCCCGGCGCGCCGCAATCGAACCCCTCGCACAAACGGAAGCCCCGACGCTTCCCGCCGCTGACTTTTCTGCGATCCCGGGTGATTTCCGTGGATGCGCACCCATCCAATCACGGCTCTGACAGCCGCTGGCTGACCGGCATTGCGGTGCTGGCCAGCGCGGTGATGGAAGTGCTCGACACTTCCGTCGTCAACGTCAGCCTTCCCCACATTGCCGGTAGCCTCTCCTCGAGCGTTAACGAAGCCACCTGGGTCCTGACCTCCTACATCGTCGCCAACGCCATCATTCTTCCCATCACCGGCTGGCTGGCCAATTATTTCGGGCGCAAGCGCCTGCTGCTCACCGTGGTCACCGGCTTCACGGTTTCGAGCATCTTGTGCGGGCTCGCGCCCAGCCTGCCGATGCTGATCTTCTTCAGGGTAATGCAAGGGACCACCGGCGGCGGCTTGCAGCCGCTGTCGCAAGCCGTGCTGCTCGAGGAATTCCCCGGCCGCGAGCGCGGCCCGGCGATGGCGCTGTGGGGCTTAGGCATTGTGGCCGCACCCATCCTGGGCCCGACGCTGGGCGGTTGGATCACCGACACCTACACTTGGCGCTGGGTTTTCTACATCAACGTGCCGGTCGGGATTTTCAGCCTCATCATGATTTCGATTTACCTGCACGACCCCCACTACATCCGCCGCGGCAAGCTGCGCGTAGACGGCTGGGGGCTGGGCATGCTCGCCCTCGGCATGGGGTCGCTGCAGATCATGCTCGACAAGGGGCAGGAAGAAGACTGGTTTTCTTCGCACCTGATTGTCTGACTGGCCGTGCTGGCCGTGGTTTGCCTGACCGCCTTCGTCATACGCGAATTGCGCGTTTCCGAGCCGCTGGTCCGCATTCGACTGCTGAAATACCGGTCGTTCGCGACCGGCGTGGGGCTGGTCTTTGTGCTGGGCTTCGTCCTCTATGGCAGCCTGGTATTACTTCCTTTGTTCATGCAGAATTTACTCGGGTGGACGGCGGTGACGGCGGGCTTCTGGACCAGCCCGCGCGGCGTCGGCACCGCGCTCTGCATGCCGCTGGTGGGCTACATGCTTCGCAAGGGCTGGGACGGGCGCTGGATGCTGGCGTTTGGTTTTGTCGTCGCCGGGCTGGCCTTTTTCGGATACTCGCGCATGAACCTGCAATCGGGAACCTGGGACATCTTCTGGCAGCAGGTCATCCAGGGCTCGGGCATGGCGTTTATCTTCGTGCCTTTGACCACCATCACCATGGACCCGATCCCGCAGGAGGCGATGGGATACGCCACCAGCCTGTACAGCGTCACGCGCAACATTGGCGCGAGCGTCGGCGTCTCGTTTGTCACCACCTGGCTGGCACGGCGCTCGCAGTATCACCAAACCGTCCTCGCCGCGCACGCCACGCCTTATGACCTATCCTTCCGCCTGGGATTGCAGCAGGCCACCGCGTTGCTCATGCAGCAAGGCCGAGACGCCGCGACGGCCGGCCAGCAGGCTCTGGGCATGATTTACGGCGCAATCCTGCGGCAAGCGTCGCTGCTGAGCTTTCTGGAGGTATTTCGCATCATGGGCTACACGTTCCTCGCCTGCACTGCGCTGGTGCTCCTCATGCGCCGCCCCCACCACGCCCGCCATGCCGCCCTGCCGCGAGACGAACAAGCAGGTGAGCCCGCGCACCCTGCGGGGCCGCAGGAAATTGCCGCTTAGCTGTAGGGGCGATTCATGAATCGCCCCTACGACTTCCCCAGCCACTTGAAATAATAAAACGTCACCGGCGAGTCTTGCGCGGCCTTGATGCCGTGCAGGCGGTTGGCGGCGTACATCAGGTCGCCGGTTTTGACCGGTGTGGCTTTGCCTTCGATGGAAATCGCGCCGTGACCAGCGGTGATGAGCAGGATTTCTTCCTCGGGATGTTTGTGGGGCGGGTGAGGCTCGTCGCCGGGGTTGAGAGCGATGCTGCCCACGGTCAGGCTCTTGAGCTGCCCGGTCGCTCCCTCAAAAAAGGTTCGCCGTTCGCCGAATGGGTGATGGTCGAGCTTGGCTTTCGCGGCTGCCATGACTTCAGTGGGAATCGTCGCCGGTGCGGCCGCGCCGCCCGCGGCGGGCAGGGCCATGCCGGCCACCAACGTTTGCAGAAGAGTGCGGCGTGAAGGTGAGGGATCCATCGAGAATCCTCCTGAGTGAAATCGCTGCGCTTACTGCGCGGCGGCCCTTTCGGCATTTTCTGACGGGCGCGCCTCTCGGGGCTTCTCCCCGTTCGTCACCACGGCCTGCAAGGAACCGTCAATCGTGATGGGGACGGATTGCACCTGGCGGATGCGTTTGCCCGCCAGCGTGACTTCCAGCATCAAGCCGTGGTGGGTGGGGGGATCGTGCTGGTCGAAGATGAAATTGCCCAGGCTGTAGGCGATCCAGCGCCCGTGATATTCCTCGAGCGGTTGAACGACGTGCGGGTGGCTGCCCACGATCAGGTCCGCGCCCGCGTCAATCATCTGCTGCGCCAATTCCACTTGCGAGCGTTGCGGCCGGCGCATGTACTCGACGCCCCAGTGCACGCTGACAATCACCACGTCGGCCAGCGCGCGCGCAAAACGGATGTCCGCCAGCGCGCGGTCGCGGTCAAGCCAAGCCACGCCCGGCTGGTCCGTCCCCGCCGTGGCCTCCTGGGGCGGCACGTTGACGTAGGCGAGAAACGCCAGTTTGACGCCGTGCAGCCTGACCAGAACGGGATAATGCGCTTCCAGGTCGTTCGCACCGGCGCCCACGGGGCGAATGCCCGCGGCGCGCAGCCTCGCCAGCGTGTCCACGAGCGCCGGGCGCCCCCAGTCGAGCGTGTGGTTGTTGGCGACGCTCATCACCTTGAAGCCGGCGAGCGTGAGCCCCGCGATGGCCTTCGGGTCGGCGCGAAACGAATAAAGGTGGTGCAGGTTGCGGCCGGTGTCGGAGACGGGACACTCTAGGTTGCCAAACGTCAGGTCGGCCGAGCGCAGCGCGGGAGCGATTCGCTCGAAGGGATAAGTCCAATCGTCCTCGGCCCGCATTCTGGCGCCCACCGAGCGCGAGAGCATCACATCGCCGACAAAAATGAGCTTCTGTTCTCGCGCCGCGGGAGGCGTTCGCGGAGCACGCTGCTGCGCCCGCGCCGCCGGCGCCACCACCAGCGTGGCCAGAAACAGCCGTATAGAGAGACGAACCCAGGCCTTCATCGCGGACCTGCTCGGTGCTCCGGTTCTATTTCAAATTTTCGGGGATGAGGAATTCCACCAGCACCAGGTCGTGCCACTCGCCGGCCAGGCGCCCGTGCTTCTCGTGCAAACCCACTTCGCGCCAGCCCGTTTCCTGGCAGAGCTTGCGTGCCGGGGCGTTGTCCGCAATCACCCGCCCCACCAGCTTATAAAAGCCCTTGTCCTTTGCCGCCTGCTGCATGGCGCGCATCAACTCGTGGGCCACGCCGTGGCCGCGCAGGGTGCGTTCAATATAGATGGAAAGCTCCGCGATGCCGTCGTAGCAGTGCCGCGGGCTGTAAGGCGTGAGCGACGCCCAGCCCATCAAGGTGTGTTTGACCTGCGCCACCAGCACCGGAAAGCGGTCAGGCCGCGCCACCAACCATAAGTATCTCTCTTCCGGCGTCACGTAAGCATCGTCGAAGGTCGCCGTGCGGTCCTGCACGCCCTGGTTATAGATGCGGGCGATTTCCTTCGCATCCTCCACGCGCGCCGGGCGAATCTTCAGCGGCTCAGTCCATTCCGACATCCCGCACCTGCCGACTTAAGTGGTTGAGATAGCGCAGATGATTCTATCGCGGATAGCAGAGTTAGGGCAAATCAGAATAAAGGCGGCACATCCCTATTCGCGGACCCAAGCTCGCAGTCTGCCTTTTCCGGCGATTTCGTGGCGCAACGCGCGCTCTTCGATGATAATTACGGGGCGCGGAAGAAGACGGAGAATTCACTCGTCGAAACAGCGCATCGAATCCAGATATGAAGAAAACCATCGCGGTCATTACCAGCTCGCGCGCCGATTACAGCCACCTTTACTGGCCGCTGCGCGACCTTGCCGCCCACCCGGAAGTTGATTTGCGTCTGATCGCCATGGGTCCGCACCTGTCGCCGGAGTACGGGCGCACGATCGGCGAAATCGAGAAGGACGGTTTTCGGATTGACGCGCGCATCGAGTGCCTGCTGAGTTCCGACACCGACGTCGGCATGGCCAAGACCATCGGCGTGGCGACGCTCAGCCTGGCGGACGTCCTGGGCGCGATGCGGCCGGATATCCTGCTGCTCATCGCCGACCGCTACGAGATGCTCGCGCCCGCCGCGGTAGCGCTGGCGCTGCGCATTCCCATCGCCCACATCGAAGGCGGCGAAATCAGCCAGGGCGCGATTGACAACGCGGTGCGCGACGCCCTCACCAAGATAAGTCACATTCACTTCACTTCGACGGAAACCGCTCGCTGTCGCGTCATCTCAATGGGTGAAGAGGCATGGCGCGTCCATCGCGCCGGCGCGCCATCGCTCGACCACCTGCGCCGCAGCCGGCTCTTGACGCGCGAGGAGCTGGAATCGAAATTGTCCCTGGACCTTTCCCGGCCGCCGGTCGTCGTTTCTTATCATCCCGTCACGCTCTTGCGCGACCCCACCGCCGAAGCGGACGAGTTTTTCGCGGCGCTCGCGGCCTTGCGCGACCCGCTGGTCTTCTGCTATCCCAATGCCGACGCGGGCAGCCGCGCCCTGATCGAGCGCGCGCGGGCTTTTCTTGCGGCGCGCGGCGAGGGGCGCCTCTTTATCAACCTGGATGCAGTGACCTATTGGAGCCTGCTGCGCCACGCCGGCTTGATGCTGGGCAATTCCTCCAGCGGCATTATGGAGACGGCTTCGTTCGCCCTGCCCACCGTTAACATCGGCTTGCGGCAAAAGGGCCGCGAGCACGCGCGCAACGTGCTCGACGCGGAAGCGCGCGCCGAGGCGATTCTGGCCGCAGTGCGCGAGGCGCAAAGCGCCGAATTCAGAAAATCCCTCGCGGGAATGACCAACCCTTACGGCGACGGCCACGCCGCGGAGAGGATCGTAAAAGTGCTGACCACCGCGCCCGGAGCTGAGGTTCTGCTCATCAAACAGCCGGCAAGCGAATCTCCCGGGAGCCATGTCACGCAGGGGGAGTAAGTCGGGGGAGCACCGGATCGCCCGTCAAACCCGCGGTGCGGCTGAGCGGGCCAGTCCCGTTTCGACTTGACAGCGAGGCCTGTGCCGGGCTAAAGTAATAGGCGAACAAAAGGCGAATATGGAGCGAAACCCGGCCCAAATTCGAGTCGGGCCCGCCGGCTGGTCCTACGACGACTGGGACGGCATCGTCTATCCTCGCCCCAAACCGCGCGGTTTCCACGCCGCCGAATACCTGGCGCAATTTTTCTCCGCCATCGAAATCAATACGTCGTTCTATCACCCGCCCGCCGCAAAGATGACGCGCGAGTGGGCGCGGCGCGTGGAGCACAACCGCGACTTCCAATTCACCGTCAAGCTCTGGCAGCGCTTCACGCACGACCGCGACGCCGGCCGCCAGGAGGAAAAGACTTTCAAGGAAGGCATCGCGCCGCTCGCCGCAGCCGGAAAGCTGGGCGCCGTGCTGATGCAATTTCCCTGGTCGTTCAAAAATTCCAGGGAGAATCGCGAATACCTGGGCGGCTTGGTGATGCAGTTCATGGAATACCCGCTGGTGCTCGAGGTGCGCCACGACTCATGGAACCAGCCGGAGATTTTCCGCATGCTCGCGGACCTGGGCGTGGGATTCTGCAACATTGACCAGCCAGTGATTGGGCGCTCCATAGCTCCCAGCGACCGCTCGACGGGACCGATCGGGTACGTGCGCCTGCACGGCCGCAACTACGAGAACTGGTTCACCTCGGGCGAGCATCCTGAAGAACGGTACAACTACCTTTACAAGATGGAAGAGCTTGAGCCCTGGGCGGAGCGCATCAAGAACATCGCCGAGCACTCCGAAGCGACCTTTGTCATCACCAACAACCACTTCGAGGGCAAAGCCATCGCCAATGCCCTGCAACTGGTGAACCGCCTCACGGGCAGAGCCGTCCGCGTGCCGGAAGCGATGTTCGAGCGCTATCCGCAGCTCGAAGGCATCGCCGACCGCGCCAACCTCCCGGTCCCGGCCGCGCATTCGGGCTCGCTCTTTGACTCTTAGGCAAGCAAGCCTGCCTGATCAAGCCCCCACTCGCGCAGCCAGTCGGCCAAACACCCCGGTAGCGGCGCCCGCGAGGGCTTGCTTCAGCTCCTGAGGATCTGTCGCAACTTGGCCAGCAGATCGCGGGGCGTGAAGGGCTTGGAAAGCAAGACGACGCCTTCTTCCAGGATGCCGTGCTGGGCGATGGCGTCCGCGGTGTAGCCGGAGATGAACAGCACTTTCAACTCAGGCCGCAATTGCTTCAGACGGTCGGCCAGCTCCTTGCCGTTCATTCCGGGCATGACGACGTCGCTCAGGAGAAGGTCGATCTTCTCCGAATGCTGAGCCCAGAGGGCCAGCGCCTGTTCCGCGTCGCCCGCTTCCAGCACTGCGTAACCGTTCCCCCGCATCGCCTCAGCGGCCAGAGAGCGGACGCTCGGCTCGTCTTCCGCCAACAGAACCGTCTCACTGCCCGTCAGCTCCGCCGCTTGGGTGCTCGCTCCTGTAACTGCCTCAACGGGCTCGTCAATGCGCGGGAGGTACACTTTGAAGACCGTCCCCTGCCCCGCTTCGCTATACACGTTGACGTGCCCGCCGCTCTGTTTGACGATGCCGTAAACGGTCGAAAGACCCAGGCCCGTGCCTTTGCCCGCATGCTTCGTCGTAAAGAAGGGTTCGAAGATATGGGACTGTGTTTCCACATCCATGCCCCAGCCCGTATCGCTCAGGGCCAGCAGGACGTATCGCCCCGGCGTGACGTCAGGATGAGCGCGGACATACTCGTCGTCCAGCTCCACGTTGGCGGTTTCGATGATCAGCTTGCCGCCTTTCGGCATGGCGTCGCGGGCGTTCACCGCCAGGTTCATGATGACCTGTTCGATCTGTCCCGCGTCCGCCTTCACCCCGCCCAGGTCCGGGGCGAAGCTGGTGTGGAACTCGATATCCTCCCTGATCAGCCGGCGCAGCATCTTGTGCATTCCTTCCACGATGGCGTTCAGGTCGAGCACCACCGGCATGACCACCTGTCTTCGGCTGAAGGCCAGCAGTTGCCGGGTCAGCGCGGAGGCGCGATCGCCGGCGCGCCGAATCTCCTCTAAGTGGCTTCGCGCGCTGCTGCCCGGCGCCCCACCTTCCAGCATCAAGTCGGTATAGCCGTTGATGACGGTCAGCAGGTTGTTGAAGTCATGAGCCACGCCCCCCGCTAGCCGCCCGACGGCTTCCATCTTCTGAGCCTGGAGGAATTGCCGCTCAAGTTGCTTGCGCCCCGTGACGTCGCGCTGAATGGCCAGGAAGCCGATGATTTCGCCCGGCTCGTCCTGAATCGGGTTGACGGAGCTTTCCACGCTTATCAAATGGCCATCTTTGGCCCTGTTGACGATTGTGCCCCTCACGACTCGCTTCTCCTGAATCGCATTCCAAAATCTCTTGTAATCGTCGGCACTCATGTTCCCGCTTTTCAGGATCCGGGGCGTCGTTTTCCCGACCACCTCATCGGGCGTGTAACCATATAGGCGCGTAAACTCGGGATTGATGGAGGTAATGATGCCCTCCCGGTCGGTCATGAAAATCACCTCGCCCGAGGCGTCCACTGCCCGGCGAAGCCTGATCAGGGCTTGCTCGGCCCGCTTGCGCTCGGTGATGTCCCGATTGAAGCTCAAGATGGCCTTCCGCCCTCCATATTGAATGACGGAAGAACTGACCAGGATTTCGATCTCCTTTCCGTCGCGCCTCTGGTGCACGCTCTCGAATCTCTGACATGTCCCCGTCCGCAACAAGTCGGCAACCTGCTCCTCGCTGCGCGCGATGTCTTTGGTGAAATCCTTCATGCGGGCGCCCACAAGCCCTCCCGGGGCTACTCCGTAAAGCTCGCAGGCCGCCGCGTTCGCTTGCAGAATTCGTTCGCTCTCGGGATCGAAAATCACAATGGGTACAACTGCACTCTCAAACAGAACGCGATAGTCGTGCTCCGAGCGCCGCAGTTTGGTTTCGGCAGCATACCGGCTGCGCTCCGCCATCATGGTGCGAAGGATATACAGCGCAACTGAAACCCCGACGCAGAAGTACATCAGTTTGCGGTAAGGAGCGGGAGCGCTCAGGGCGAGAACGACCACCACGAGCAGAGTGGCCGCCGCACAGAGACTCAGGAACAGGCGCAAGGCGCCGCGGCGTCCATCCTGGTCCGGCCTGAGACCAGGAAGGTCCTGCCAGCGAACGGCCAGAATTCCGAGCAGCAGCCATAACCCGGGCCTGCTGACAGCGTAAATAGGATTGAAATAGCCGGGGAACACGGCCCGAAGAAACACGACGGACGCAAACACGCCGCCCACTCGGAGATAGATGGCGCGCGCCCGCGAAGACGTGTCAACACGCGAACGCAGCAGCAGCCCGCCGGCGATCAAGAGGTTTCGCAACAGTTCGGGATGACCAATGACCATCCACGTCTGTCCCGCCAGGAAGCGAGGCAGATAGATAAGCTGGAAGTAAGCCAGTCCGGCGGCCAACGTCACCTGGAGGAAATCCAGAAGCGAGATCCAGTTCCAGTCCGGCCTGCCCTCCTTCTCGGCCGGGAAGAAAATGAGAAAGGCAAGCAGAGGGTAGCTGCACCAACCCAGAAAACTCAGTGTGGAAATCAGGCTCCCTGGACCGAAGGAGACATCGAGCAGGAAATCATGAAAATCGGCCGCAGCCATAAGCCCGAAAAAAGCAGCGGTCATCAGCCACAGCCCCCTGCCTATCGGAGAGGATCTCACTGCCGCGAAACCACAGGCCAGGGCGCACAGGAGAACGACGACCGTCTCGAAACCATCCATGAAGGCTTGCTGATAGGAGGGCGGGAGAACCACCAGGCGGGCCGCATCCAGAAGAATGAGCAGAGCAGCCGCGGCAATTAGAAGCCTGCTCCCGACCCGGCGAGAAGGCGTGTGCGCTTTCTTGGAGTCCACTAGTCCACCCGCGGTAATTGCCCAGGCCATGCGGAAGTAGGCAGGGCCGGCACCTGAAATCGCCATTAGGGTTATCGGCAGTTGCCGCTTCGTCTTGAGCCGTTATCGATCCTCAACCCGGCAGCGTCTTCCAGCTTGCGGGAGTCGCGGCGCGAGGTCCCACAAAGGTTCTCGGTAGCGCTGTTGCCATCGGTGATTTTGCCCACTTGCCTAGCGGTGACCAGGGAGTCGAGGGGGGCATCAAACAGGTCGCGTTATAACGGTGACGGAGTATCCTCTGGCCAATTGAAGATGTCGGGGGCCGGCCGAGGCAAGGCGTGTCCTTTGGTTCAAAACTCCGCCCAGCCCACAGCCAATTCCTGCTCGCACACGGCAAGAGGCCAGGGGGATATATCGCACCAGGGGCATTCAGGCGGCGAAGAACGTTTGACAGTCTTGAAGAGCCACTGGTAGGATGGATTGTTTGCAGCCAGCAGAACGCCGATGCCGGGGAGGGTTGCCCTCTTTCCAACGGCTGCATGCGACGTGCTGCTTGCTCCTCTCGGCTGTCCCCGTCGTCTAGCCCGGCCTAGGACATCGCCCTTTCACGGCGGTAACACGGGTTCAAATCCCGTCGGGGACGCCACGATTTTAGCGGCTTTTCGCACCTACCTCGAAAAAAGCACTCGATTCGGGGCCTTCCAGGGGCCTTAGAACTAGGTCGAGACGCTTTACGGCTTCGCGGCCTTGGTCCGCGCCTAGGTGCGCGTACCGCTGGGTCATCCTAAGATCGCTATGACCTAGCTGGCGTGCGATCTCGTCCAATTGGACGCCACTTCGCCGTAGGAGCGTAGCGAAAGAGTGCCTCAGGTCATGAAAACAAAAATCGTAGATTTCCGCAGTCCGGCAAGCTCGCATAAAAGTCATTGAAACGTCTTCCGGTGTCGCCTCCAACGCGAACAAAGGCTCCTCAGAACGGGTTTCAGTCCCGAGTGCCACAAACCGAATGACCGCCGTCGCCATCTTGTTTAGATAAACGGTTCTCCCCTTGCCATTCTTAGTTTTAGGCAGATTGATTTGCGAGTGCGGAAGATCAATGTCCTTCCAGCGGAGGCTCAGAATCTCGCCTCGCCTCATTCCGGTGGAAACCGCTAATAGGACTATAGGGCGAATCCAAGGCGGACAGTGAGCAAGTAATGATTTCATCTCGGTCGGTTCCAAGTATCGCAGGCGGCCAGCGGGTGCCTTCGGCATCATCACCCTAGCCGCCGGATTCGCCGCAATCATTCCGCTTTCCAGTGCCCAGTTCAGAAGATGTTTTAGAACCCCGGCCTCCTTTCGTACCGTAGCCGGTGAACACTTCCGCCCACGTGGGTGAGGAGCGCTGCGTCGCGAGATATATTCTTCCACGCGCCTCCTAGTGATATCCGCCAACTTTCCGGCAAAGAACGGCTTAAGATGTTTGTCAAGAATAGACGATTGCCGCGCATACTCCTTTGGGCTTAGCAATGATTTTTGCCGGTCTATAAACTCCTTCGCTGCCTCCTTGAACGTCATCGGAACAAATCCCGTTTCTCTTGCTTCTTCCGCCTTGGCCCGCTCGCGTTCCAGTTCCCGCCTAGCGCCCTTGAACGACTGGCGTCGAGCACGCCTTTTATGCCTCCTGCCACCAGCATCAATCCAGGTGATGTACCAGGCATTGCCCCGATCCTTCCTACGCCGCAGCCCGATTCCTCGCATCCTTCCCCTCCATTCCGTGATGTAGCTGATTCCACTGATATAGAATCCAGTCGCATTCTTACTGCGCTCTAAACTCGGATTTTTTCGGCCCCCCGAACCCGGTATCCTTAGTACCCATTTCCGGGTCGGATTCGGAGTTCTAGGGACCGTCCCGTGGCTTTTATTATACTATATTATCAGTGTAGTTAAAAGGCACAAAATACTGAATACCTAGAAAGGCTCGTCGCGGGGACCTTTTAAGGGGTCGTTTTCGGGGCGGGGAGGGGTCTAGGAGCGTCCGGACGGGGGACGGCACTAGAAAGGGGCCTTTTCGGCCCGGCGGCCCGTCCTAGGGCGGTTTTAGGGCATTTTCCAGATTTCTTCGCTTTTTATTCGCCCTTTAGAGGGAAAAGGGCCGAAAAAGGGCCTATTCCCGGCCACTTCCCTTTCGAGCGGCGGGATACGGGGTCTTACCGCTTCTTTCGAGGAGGGGTGGTTTGCTTTAACTTTCGGGCCACATCGGAGAAGACATACACAGCCTGCAATAGGTTCTCGACGATATCCATCACATCATTCGCCTGCGAGGCGCTTACTGCGTGTCCCCGATGTGCTGCGGCACTTCCCACGTCGAGTGCTGCTTCTAGAACTTCTCTGTTTTTCGGACTCACGAAACCATCATTTTCGAGCTTCTTTAGCTTTTGGCCAAAACTTCCGACATCTCCCACTTTCTCAGTGGCAACCATGTCGATTAAGGCTCTTGCTCCCATCATCGGCAGCCGAACGTTATCCGCGTCTAATGAGCGGTACACCTCATCAAGTAAGAGCTGCAAACTCGTCGGAAGCTTGTAATCCCATCGAGGTGGGGTCCTTGAGGCCGCAGGCGGGAAATATCTCACCTTCAAGTCGGGGTCCTCTGAGAACCAGTCCGTGCGCCGAAGGACAACGTTTGCACACCCACAGCATTCGAGCATCTCATTTGTGGTTTCCCAGGACACCTCGCCCGCACTTTCTTGCTCTTCTCTCCCTCTATCCGTAGCGACCTTTAACAACCTGTGCTTCGTCTTCTGGCCGCACATATTGCAGTGAACTCGCTCGAACTTGGGAGCGGCCTTTGCCTTCTGCATATCGCCCTCTCCTTGGTCATATGAGCAACAATTCGTGCCCAGCGCGAGCGTTCACGCCGACCTCCCAAAAGACATTTGCATCTTGGCTGCTCTGAAGGCTAGTTGGTCGCAGAGATTATTATCTTCGTGACTTGCGTGGCCCTTGACCCATTCCCAAGAGATAACGTGCCGTTGCGATGCCTTGTCCAGCTCCTCCCATAGGTCTTGATTCAGAACCGCCTTCGTGCCTGACTTCCCTTTGCGGCTTCGCTTCCATCCTGCTTCCTTCCACTTTGGAAGCCATTCGGTGATTCCCTGTTTAACGTATTGCGAGTCGGTTACAACAGTGACTTCACAGGCCTCCTTCAAAGCTTTCAATCCTTCGATCACTGCAACTAGCTCCATTCGATTGTTCGTGGAAGCAGGCGCGCATCCAAAGAGCTCCTTTTTGTGGTGCCCATACTGGAGTATACAAGCCCAACCACCTGGCCCCGGATTCCCGATACAAGCCCCATCCGTGACCAGGGAGACCCTTTTCATATGAGACTCCGCACGCCAGCAGCAATCCGATGTTTTCTAATTCTAAAGGGCTTTGGTTTCAGGCTCATATCCAGCTGTCTTCAGCTCTTGAAAGAGTTTGGCCTTTACTTCGTCAGGCCTTTCCTTGAACGGAATGTAAATCAAGCCTCCGATGTCACTTGGTAACTCAACGGACTCTTTGTGCAATATCGCAACCCGGGGACGCCCTAGTCGGGCCAAAACCATACCCAACTCCAGCACAACGTTCTGCCGGGCTCGATACTTCTTCTGCTCTGGAAACCCAGCCTTGTATCCTTCATCATCGGGAGTAAGCAGGACGCACGCATAGCCGACATTCCCGTGTTCCCCAAGGTACCGCTCCAGCTTTTCGATGATTGTATCGCCCGCAGCAGGAAGGTTCTGCAAGACAATCGGGTCTAACCCCATGCGGCGTAAAAGTAATTCAAGTCCGTCACGAGACACTGTATCGTGGCCATAAACAATGAAAACTGGCCTCGCTGGCTCTCCTGCCGCGACCGCGTCAACGGCCTCAGGGGGTTCTATAGCAATTCCCGCTTTGCCTGCGGCATCCCAATCCCGAACCTTTTGGGATAACCCCGTTGGCTTGCCCTGTATCAGAACCGTGCCCTTGTCAAAAGCAGTGAAAATCTCTCCCCCCTGACATCGGAACTTACGCCCGTATTGAACCTTTGTTTCATTAAACTTCACCCGACACTCATTGAGAAGAGCCCGTAAAGAGTCTGCCTTCATGCTGCACCTCATGTGTTCCGGTAAACATTGCAACAAGTGTACTCCCGAAAAACTAGTCTGTGGAAGTCCCTCTCCAGCATGAGGTTGAAATAACCATGACTTCCACACCGCTGATCTCACTTGGCAATCTCTGACCATCGTTATTGTCCCATTTGAATCAGTCAATTCTCTTACTCAGACTGTGAAAACCTGCTGGGAAGTCCCCAGGGACTGGCCAGGGGCATTTCCAGGATTACTTCGCCCCACAACGAAAGAAAATTCCCTAATTTCGGTCGGATGTCGAGTGGAACGGGATTCTATATAGGTAGGGGCTCGCGGTACCGATGCGCGCAGCAGTTTTCTCGGGAGCCTCCGTGGTTCTGCTCCGCGTCGGTCCCGCAGCCTCAAAAACTGCGGAGGCGACAATGACAAGTACTGCTAGCAAAGTTGGCGACTGCTCGAATGATGAAATTCTGCGATTTCCCCGATACCGGCTTCCACGGTATAAGTCCAACCACGATATTCCTATCGCGTTCACTCCCCTGGAGAAGGTCCGTTGGATGTGGCCACGTCGAATCGCTTATGGAAAGGTCACTCTTCTGGATGGGGACCCCGGCGTTGGTAAATCCCTGGTCATGGCAGATATCGCGGCACGGGTCAGCACCGGCCGCCCAATGCCCTTTTGCAAAGGCAGCAGAGAGCCACGGAACGTAATCATCCTAAGTGCTGACGACGATAACAGAACGATTATTGGTCCACGCCTGCAAGCTGCCAAAGCGGATCGCCTTCGAATTGTAGTACCCCCGCTTTTTCGAGAATCCGACGGGAAGATGCTCTACGAAATCCCAGGAGAAATCAAAAGGGTTGAGCGACGGATTAGGCGTCAGAAAGCCGCTCTCGTCATAATCGACCCCCTCTCGGCATTTGTGCCCAGGAACTATAACCTGAACGATGACCAGGATGTTCGGCGGGCTCTTACTCCTCTTGACTTGCCCCCGTTCTCTGTACCAATCATAATGCGAGTTCCCGGGTAGTTTTTTGCTTTTGTTCTTCTCCGCAGTGCAGCTCGAAGGGAGCCGTAGGCGACCGGAGAGCTGCACCGCACG
>JAHEKS010000449.1 GCA_024638215.1 Acidobacteriota bacterium
GTCCAGGTAGGCGGCGAGCGTCGAGGTGTCGAGCCATTCGCCCGCGCCTTCGACGGCGTTCAGAAACCGTTCCAGCCATTTGTTCTTATAGCAGTGGTCGTAGGTGCCCGGCCAGACGCCGAATTTTTCGCAGTCATCGCCCGAGGCGAACAGGCGCGCAGGCAGGTGCGTGCCTTCGCCGAGGACGCGCATCGTTTCTTCCACGTCGCGGAAGGGAATCGTGTAGCGCAGGATCTGAAGGCTCGGGACCAGCTTGAGCGGCGCGCCGACCTCTTCCGTGATATAAGCGCCGTGGAGCTGATGCGGCTCGAGGCCCGCGGCAAGGAAGTGGGTGTCGTCGAGCACCGAGTATTCCACACCCGCTTCCGCCAGCGGCCGCGCCAGGCTGGGCTCCCAGACGCGCTCGGCAATCCACGCGCCGCGCGGCCGCGCTCCAAAATGGTGCTGAAGGTAATCCGCCAGCATTTTGATTTGCGCGATCTTGTCGGCGTCGGGAATGGCGGGCAGGATCGGCTCGTAGTAACCTCCGCCCACCAATTCCGCCTGGCCGCGTTCCACCAGCCGCTTGAGCAGCGAAAAGAATTCGGGATGGTGTTTCTCAAACCACTCGAGCAGGATGCCGGAATAGTGGAGGCTCAGGCGGATCCCGGGATGCGCTTCCAGCGTTTCTGCGAACGGCCGGTAGGATTTCTGGTAGGCTTCTTCGATGACGTGGTCGAAGTTCCCAACCGGCTGGTGAGAGTGAATCAGCAGCGAGAGCGTGACCTTGTCCAAGAGAAACTTCCTAACGGAGGATTGGTGCGCAAGCGCGGGCGATCGCTGGTTGCCCTGCGACTATTAAGAATAGGATGAATTCAGAATCGTTGCCAGCAAAAACCCTTCTGGGGTATAAACCGGCACGAGCCTTTTCGAGGAGGGCCTATGGAACCCATGGAACTGCTGAAGTACTGCGAGAAGGAGCTTTCCGCTATGTTGCGCTGCTTGCGGCAGGCGGTAGAGATTGAATCGCCGAGCCGATCCAAGCCGCACGTGGATCGCATCGCGAAGTTCTTGGCCCAAGAGTTGAAGCGGGCGGGAGGCAAGGCGCGCGTCCTCCCGCACCGCACGGCAGGCTCGGCCGTCCTGGCCGAGTTCTGGGGCGCGCGCGTAGGCAAGGCGAAAAAGCCCATCCTCATTCTTGGCCATCTGGATACTGTCTGGGAAGTGGGAACGCTCAAGCGGATGCCTTATCGCTTGGCGGAAGGACTCGCCTATGGGCCCGGGATTTTTGATATGAAAGCGGGAATCATTGTGGGATTGTGGGCGCTGCGCGCGCTCCGCGCCTTCAAAACGGCGCCTGCAGGTCCGGTGCGCTTCCTTCTGACCCCCGACGAGGAAATTTCCAGCCTGGCCTTTCGCCAGCAGATACTGGCGGAGGCGCGGCGCTCGCGCGCGGTGCTGGTGATTGAGCCCGCCGCGGCGGGCGGAGCGCTGAAGACGGCACGCAAGGGCGTGGGCGAGTTCCGGGTGACCGTCCGGGGCCGCTCGGCGCACGCGGGCATCAATCCCACGGCGGGAGTAAACGCCATCAATGAGCTTGCCCGGCAGATCCTGAGGATTGAACATCTGGCTCAACCGAAACAGGGGCTGACGGTGAGCGTCGGCTTGGTCGAAGGCGGCACGCGAACGAACGTAGTCCCGGAGTCAGCCACCGCGACGATTGACGTTCGGATTCCCCGGTTCAAAGACCGCCAGGTGATCGAATGGCGGATGCGGAACCTCAAGCCCTATCATCCGGAAGCCCGACTGGTCGTCGAGGGAGGCGTCAACCGGCCGCCGCTGGAGCGGCAAATGGCGGTGGATCTGTTCCGGACAGCCAAGCGGCTGGGCGCGGAGCTCGGCATGGACTTGAAGGAAGCGGCGACGGGCGGCGGATCAGACGGAAATTTTACCGCGGCGCTCGGCGTCCCCACGCTCGATGGGTTGGGTGCCGTGGGCGACGGCGCGCATGCGCTCGACGAGCATATCGTGGTCGAAGAACTGCCGCGGCGTGCCGCCCTGCTGGCCGCGCTTCTCGCCGCGCTTTAACTCCCGGCGACCCGCGGCGGGCCAATCCGATATCCGGAAAGCCTTGCCTCTCACCCTAACGAAGTAAATTCGCCCCTCGAACCCTTCGCGTCACGAGCCGTAGCGCTTCTCGACGTACGCGGCCACATTCTGCTCGAGCGCGGAATAGGTCATGCGCAGTTCCTTTTGAAGGAGAGAGTCGAAGTCAGGACTCGTGGCCATCATTTTGAGCAGGCGCCGGATTTCGACCATACCGAAGGTATCGCGCAGGTATTGGAGAGCGGCCAGAGATTTGACGTAGGCCATGCCGACCTGGTCCTTGGGGAGCTCGAGGAAGGAGGATTCCAGGTCGTCGAAGGGAAGGGTCTGTCCGTTCGTGAGGGCGCGGGCGAGCACCGAGCCGGAAGACACGGTGGTCGCGCCTTCTTCGAGCTGCGCCAGTCCCTCGTTGAACCAGGTCGGGCAGCGGCCGAGCGTCGCCTGGTAAACGAAGGAATGGGTCAGCTCATG
>JAHEKS010000190.1 GCA_024638215.1 Acidobacteriota bacterium
TGCGCGTGCGCACGCAGTCGAGGAAGTTTTTCACGTTGTCGATCGTTCCGTCGTGCTCGGAGCGCGCGAAGACTTCGGGCTCCGGCGCCAGGCTGCCGGGGACCCAGCGAACGCCCTCGGGATAAACCGCCAGGTGCGCGCGGTCAATCTTCAAGGTCGCCTCGGTGCCCCGGAATTCGATGCCGCCGTCGTCAATGCTGTCATTCAAGGCGCCGGTAAAAGTCACGGTGAAGTCGCCCGGGAATTCATAGACCGCGGTGATGGTGTCGGGGCATTGCCAGTTCATCACGTAGAGCTCGCCGGTGGTCGTGGCGGTCTTGGGAGCGTTCTGGTCCATGTACCACTGGATGACGTCAATCCAGTGCGTCAGCAGGTCGGTGAGAATCCCGCCGCCGAAATCCCAGTAGAAACGCCACCAGACGAATTTCTCCGCCGTGAACGGCTGATCCGGGGCGTCGCCCAGGAACCGCTTCCAGTCGAGCTGCGACTCGTCAATCTTCTTAAAGGCGTTCCATCCCGTGGTCGAATGATATTGCTGATACCAATAAGTGTGGATGAACGTGATCTTGCCCAGCTTGCCGGAGTCCACGATCTGCTTGCCCAGCTGGTAGTGCGGCCAACTCCGTTGCTGCATGCCGCACTGAACGATGCGTTTCGATTCCTCCACCGCGCGCGCCATTTCTTCGCCCTCTTCAATCGAGTGCATGATGGGCTTTTCGCAGTAAGCGTCCTTCCCCGCCCCGACTGTGTCGATCAACATCTGCTTGTGCCAGTGGTCGGGCGCGCCGATGATCACCGCGTCCACGTCTTTGCGGTCGAGCACCTCGTGGTAATCGAGCGTGGCCGTGGCGCTGGGCGCAGCCAGCTTGAGCGCGGCCTCACGGTGCGGCCCGTAAACGTCGCACACCGCGACGATTTCCACCTCCGGCTGCTGGCCAAAGAGTTTCATCAGGTATTGCGCGCGCTGGCCCGTTCCGAGCACGCCTACGCGGATTTTGTCGTTGGCGCCCAGCACGCGAACCGGCGCGAGTCCGCCCAGCACCGCCAGGCCCGCTCCGCCGATGGCCGAGTCCTTGATGAAGTCGCGCCGGGTGATGGCGTGTGATTTGGAATCGTTTATCATGGCTTCATTCTCCCTAAGGGGTTTTCGTCGGCCAACCCTTCGACCGCCAGTTTGTGCGCATCGTTCCGCAGGCGTGGATGATAACGCAAACGGCGCGGCGCTTCGAATGACTTTTTGCGCGGGCATTGCGCCGGGTTCGGCTATAATGGGGCCACTCGATGGCGCTCGAATCCGGATCGCAACTCGGACCTTATGAAATCCTCGCCCCGCTCGGCGCGGGCGGGATGGGCGAGGTCTATCGCGCGCGCGATCCAAGGCTCGACCGCGAAGTCGCCATCAAGGTTTTGCCTGCCGCCGCTTCCGCGGACCCCGAGCGCCTGCGCCGCTTCGAGCAGGAAGCGCGCGCCGCCGGCGCCTTGAACCATCCCAACATCCTGGTGATTTACGATATCGGCCGGCACGAGGGCGCGCCTTACATCGTCTCGGAGCTTCTGGAAGGCGAAACGCTGCGCGAGCGGCTCCGCAGCGACTCGAAGCCCATCAGTTCGGCTCCGCGAGCCACCGCGGGAACGTCAGAGTTGAAGACCGGCGCGGCCGCGACCGCGCTCTCGCAGCGCAAGGCGATTCAGTATGCTGTGCAGGTGGCGCAGGGTTTGGCCGCGGCGCATGAAAAAGGCATCGTCCATCGCGACCTGAAACCCGAGAACCTGTTTATCACGCGCGACGGGCACGTGAAGATTCTCGATTTCGGTCTCGCCAAACTGACTCAGCCCGCAGAAGTCTCGGGAAGCATAACAGCCCTGGCGACTTCGCCTCCCGTTACCGAGCCGGGCATGGTGCTCGGCACGGTCGGCTACATGTCTCCCGAGCAGGTGCGCGGCCAGCTCGCCGACCATCGCTCCGACATCTTCTCTTTCGGACTGATCCTTTACGAAATGCTGGCGGGATGCGCGGCCTTCCGGCGCGAGACCGGCGCCGAAACCATGACCGCTATCCTGAAGGAAGACCCGCCGGAACTCACCGCGCCCGGCATCTCGCCCGCCGTCGAGCGCGTGGTGGATTATTGCCTGGAGAAGGACCCCGCGGCGCGATTCCAGTCGGCGCGCGATCTCGGCTTCGCTTTGGAAGCGCTTTCCGGCGCTTCCGGAACGACCACCGCCGTGCAAGCGGCCGTTCCCGGGAAAAAGGGCAGCCGTGCCGTGGCGGCCATCGCCGCCGCCGCGGCAGCAGTTCTGTTTATTGCAGCGGCTTATCTCATCGGCCTGAAAAACTCCGCTCCTCCGCACCCCGTCACCTTCCAGCCTTTGACCTTCCGGCGCGGGATCGTCAGTACGGCCCGGTTCTTGAGCGACGGCGAAACCATCGTCTATTCCGCCGCCTGGGACGGGCGCCCCTCCGAGCTTTACACTTCACGCATCGGCAGCCCGGAGTGGCGTTCGCTGGGGCTGGAAAATTCCCAGCTCCTCGCGGTTTCCAGCAAGGGCGAGATGGCCGTCCTGGTGGACTGTCACAAGACGGGTCCCTGGAGAACCGCCGGGACGCTCGCGCGAGCGCCGGTGGCGGGCGGAGCGGCGCGACAGATCCTGGAAAACGTCGAGTACGCCGACTGGGCCCCGAATGGCGAAAACCTGGCCGTGGCGCGCGAAACAGCGGACGGATATGTCCTGGAATTTCCAATTGGCAAAGTCCTGTACAAGACTACGGGGTGGGTCAGCCAGTTTCGCTTTTCTCCCAAAGGCGACCTGATCGCCTTCCTGGATCATCCGCTGCCGCAGGACGACCGCGGTTCCGTGGCGGTGATTGATCTCAACGGGAAGAAAAAAACCCTGAGCAAGATCTATGGCAGCACTCAAGGGCTGGCGTGGTCGCCCTCAGGGAACTCGATCTATTTCAGCGCCGCGGATGTCGGGAACGCCTGGGCGCTGCGCGCTGTCACGCTTTCGGGCGAGGAGCGCCTGATCGAGCAGACTCCCGGCTCCCTCAGCGTGCAGGATGTTTCAAAAGACGGGCGCGTGCTGGCCAATTTGCGGAATCTCCGGCGCGGCATCGTGGGGCTGTTTCCGGGAGCTTCGAAAGAGCGCGACCTTTCCTGGCTTGACTGGTCGTACGCACGCGATATTTCGGCGGACGGCAAAACGATTCTGTTCGAAGAACAAGGTTTTGGCGCCGGCGAAAAGTACGGCGTCTTCCTGCGAAGTGCCGACGGCTCTCCCGCCGTGCGCCTGGGCGACGGATATGCCATTCAACTCTCGCGCGACGGGCGCTGGGCGCTCTCGCTGAATTTCTATTCCAATCCAGCCCAGTTCGTGCTGCTGCCGACGGGCCCAGGACAGCCCAAGCCCGTGCCCGCCGCCTCCTGCAAGTACATTTGGGGAAGGCTATTGCCCGACGGCAAGCACCTCCTGGTGTTTGCCCATAAGGGCAACGAGCCACCGCGCTATTATGTTCAGCCGGTCGACGGCACGGACCTTCGTCCGGTCGGCCCGAATGCTCCTCCTACTAACTTCGAAGCTGTCTCACCCGACGGCTCGACGATGGCAGCGATTGGCGAAGATGGGAAAATCAGTTTGTACCCTCTCGGCGGCGGAACGCCGCGTGCGATTCCTGGAATTGAACCGGGTTACGGTCCGATCGCTTGGACGGAAGATGGCCGAGGGCTTTTCGCAGCGCGCCTTGGTCTTCCGTTGCAAATCTTCCGGCTCGACCTTGCGACCGGCCACGCAACGCTGGTGAGAAAACTTCAACCCGCCGATTCCACCGGCATCCTCGCCCTCGGGCCGGCGGTCATTACCCCTGACGGAAAATACTATGCCTACAGCTACATCCGCGATCTGGGCACGCTCTATCTGCTGACCGGAATGCAAGGCAGCAGGTAGCTCCGGAGCCATCCCGCTTCCTTCCGGCGCTCAATCCCGGCTTTACTGCGACCACTCCTTCGGCGTGCGGTCCCAGCGGTGCGGGCGAAGTTTGGCGTGGAGTTCCGCGTCGAGCGGCCCCTTGTCGCTCGCGGCCAGGTTGGACTCGACGTGCTTGACGGTTCTCATGCCGGGAATGATCGTCGCGACGTCGGGATTGTTGAGGATGAATCGCAGCGCCATCTCGGGCATGGTCATGCCGGGCGGAATCAGCGGCCGCAGCGCGTCGGCGTGCTCGACGCTCGAGTTCAGGTTTTCCGGCACAAAGTAAGTGCTGCGCCAGTCGTCTTCCGGCCAGCGCGATTCCCTGGTCAGCGTGCCGGCCAGCGTCCCTTCGTCAAACGGCACGCGCGCGATGATGCCCACGTCCTGCTCCCGGCAGGCGGGAAACAATTCGTCTTCGGGATTCTGGTCGAAGATGTTGTAGATCACCTGCACCGCGTCCACCACTCCCGAGCGCACCGCGCGCACGCCGTTGGCCGGCTCCCAGCGGTTGATGCTGATGCCCACGGCGCGAAACAGTCCCTGCCCGCGCAGTTCCTGCATCTTCTTCACCCAGCGGTCGTCCTCGACCCAACTGTCTTCCCAGACGTGGAACTGCATCAGGTCGAAGCTTTCCAGGCCCGCGTTCTTCAGACTTGTGTGCACGAACTTTTCGATGTGGTCGGGCGGAAAGCAATCGTCGAGCGTAAACTCGCGCCGGCTGGGCCACATCAAGTTCTTGGGAGGAATCTTGCTGGCCGTGTAGAGGCGCTTTTCGGGGTGGGCGCGCACCAGGCGTCCCAGCAGCGCTTCGCTCTTGCCTTCACCGTAAGCCCACGCCGTGTCGAAAAAGTTGCAGCCCAACTCGACCGAGCGCTCCAGGGCGCGCCAGACTTCGTCGGGGTCGCTGCCCGTCCATTCCGCCAGGCCCCACATGCCATATCCGATTTCGCTCACTTGCCAGCCGGTCCTGCCGAACCTTCGATATTTCATCGCCAGTCTCCCTCAGCTCCGCGCTCCGAGATTTGAAACGTGCATCAGCAACGATAGCGCGAAGATTATAGCGCACGGTTCCCTCATGCGGCTCTTTCTCGCAACTTGAGAAAACTTTGCGAAAAAATCCTGCACGCAGGCGACGTTTTTCGCCCCCGAGCGTCTAAAGGGACAGTACCCAGGCTCGGCTTGGGTAGACTTGCTTTGGTTTCAAGGCGTTGGCAAGGGGAAAAATCAGGGGAAGCGGCATCTTGGTGAAACTTTTGTCCGCTTCCATGCGTATGAACCGGTAAGAGTATTGGGAAAGGAGTTAGGCCATGTTGCTCCGATTGAATGACAACCCGACGATCAGGAACCTTCGCAACCATTCTCCGGAAACGGTGGAAGAGCTCCGGGGATTGCTGAGCCGCGGAGCCACGGCCTCGCTCGACCCGCGCCGCAAGAACTTCTACGAGCTGGACGGCGGCTCGCGCGTTTTCTACATTCATTTGTCCCCGACCAGCGGCAAAGTGATGCTCCTGGCCGTGTGGGAAAGCTGCGAGCGGCCCTTGCAGGCGCACGCCCACGCGGCCGAATTCGCCGCTTGGTGTTCCTCGAACGGATAGCCGCGATTCAGCAAAAACCTCGGCCGAATTTTCCTGCCTGACTCTGACTGCCGCGAGCGGTTCTGATTGGGGTCGGAGGCGCACGCCCGCCGGCGTGTCGTCAAGATTTTCGCGCGCCGCGCGCCAGGCGGCTATAATGGCCGGCGAGCCGCCATGCCTGCGCCCGACCTCGATACGCTCCAGTCGCTTCGCAACGATATCGAAGCCTTTGTCAAATCGCTGCGCCATCCCATCGTCGTCGAAAACGAGGAAGAACTGTTTGACCTGACCGCGGCGCGCTGGAAGCTGAGCGTCGAGTTCGGCAAGCTGCTTTTCGAGGCGTGGAACGACGCGCGCTCGATCGGCCGCCGCGTGGAAGAAGTCGCCTATCGCGATCGCGGCCGCATGGGACTGTTCGTGCGCAAGGCGGGCGCGCGCGAGACCCATACGCTGGAACTCCGCGAGCTGGAGCCGATCAAGGGCGACGCCCGCGCTTCGAACCCTGCTTCCCGAATCCGCGCACGCCGCGACCTGGTTTCTCTGCTCGAACGCGAATACCAAGGCTGGAAGTTCGAGCGCGTCTCCAACCGCTCCGACCGCGAGTTTTCCTTTTCCACCTGGTACACGCGCGGCGTGGCGCGCCAGGGGCGAAGCGCCTGGGCGTTTCTGGGCCTGGCGGAAGGCGAAACGCCCGCAGCGGCGGACGGCATCCTCGCCCACGGCCTCATCTGGCTCGATTGGCTGCGCGGCCGCTCCGCCCGCACCACCGTTTCCGGGCTCAAGCTGTTTCTTCCGCGCGAAGCGGTCGAGCTTACCGCGCACCGCGCCGCCTACCTGAATCGCCGCGCCCTGCACCTGGAAGTTTACGAGTGGGACGTGCGCCGCTCGACCGCCGCGCCGGTGGAGCTGAAGGATTTTGGCAACGTTGCGACTTCCCTTCCCTTGCGCCGCCAATCCGAGGCCTTGATCGAACGCCATCGCGACACGCTGCGCGAGTTGCTGGGCGAAGCCTTCGATGATGTGGACCTCGCCGCCGATTCTTCCGGCGATTTCCTGTCGCTTCGCGTGCGCGGTCTCGAAATCGCACGCGTGGAGGGACAAATCTCACCGCGCATTTCGTTTGGACTGGAAGGAAGCCGGCGGCGGCTGGAAGGAAACAATGCCACGGAGTTTCGCGCCTTCGTCGAAAGAGTTCTGGAGATCCGGCGCGCGAAATCCGCCAAGCCCGAGCGCGATTTCTACCGCTTGCAGAGCGAGCGCTGGCTGGAGAGTCTGCTCCTCGGCGACATCACCAAGCTCGACCCGTCGCTCGCGCCCGAGTTCGTTTATCCGCAGGTGCCGGCGTTTGCGGGCGGCGACCGCGGGGTGATTGACATCCTCACCGCCACGCGCGACGGGCGCCTCGCGGTCATCGAGCTCAAGCTCGACGAGCACATCAACCTGCCCATGCAAGGGCTGGATTATTGGCTGCGGGTCAAGTGGCTCGCCGAGCGGCGGCAATTCCACGAGCGCGGCTACTTTCCCGGCCTCGAACTCTCGCCGCAGCCGCCGCGCCTGTACCTAGTCTCGCCCGCCTTCCGGTTTCACTCCTCGACCGACCTGATGCTGCGCTACCTCGACCCCTCCATCGAAATCATCAAGGTCGGCTTGAACGCCCAGTGGCGCGAGCAAATCCAGGTGCTGTTTCGCCGCGAGCGGCGGCACGGCGCCTAGAGTCGCCGCGGCGCGCAGTGGGTGCCGCGGGCATTTCTCCCAGGCCGAAGCGCTGCCTCACAAAAATTGGGACACCCTTACCCCCTGTGTTAGGATGATCCTCACATCCCAACGTGAAAGAGAAAGCCCATGAAGCACGCGATGCTGGCGGGCACACTTTTACTCGCAGCCGCCGCGCTGCCGGCGGCTGGTCAGTCCCCCAAGACGGCCAAGGCTGAACTCAAGGACGCTCAGGGAAAGGTTGTAGCCACGGCCAAATTGAAGCAGGTGAAGAACGGCGTGAAGGTCTCGCTGGTGGCGACCGCGCTTCCTCCAGGTGAGCACGCCTTCCACATCCACGCGGTAGGCAAGTGCGAGCCGCCCGGTTTCACCTCGGCGGGCGGACACTTCAACCCTGCGCACAAGCAGCACGGCCTCGATAATCCCCAGGGCCCGCACGCGGGCGACATGCCCAATTTCACCGTGGGCCCGAGCGGCAAAGGCAAGACAACCTATGTGGATTCGCGCGTGACGCTGGGCGCGGGCGACAATTCCCTTTTCCACGAGGGCGGGACCGCGCTGGTCATCCACGCCAAAGCCGACGACAACATGAGCGACCCGGCCGGAAACGCCGGCCCGCGCATCGCCTGCGGGGTGATTGAGGAGGCCATGTAGCAGCAGTCCATCAAGGCTCAAGCCTGGTCCAGAGGGTTCACACGGAGGCCAGGGAGAACTTGCGCGCGCCGGAGGGATTCCCTCTGCGGCTCCTGCCATTGCGACTCCTCCGTGGCCTCTGTGCGGGCTATTCCTCCGTGCCCTCCGTGTTGAAACCCCGGGATAGGCTCGCCGCTGCATACCCGCGTGTCCCGCGCGATTACCGGCTCTCCGAAATCGCATCCGCGGGCTCAAAGTCCTTGCCCACGACAATCCGGTACACCCGCATCGCAGAAACCAGCAGGGTAAGAATCAGCCACAGCTTCAATCCCATTTTGACGAGCGTGTCATGGTGGAAAACCGCCGGGCCGACGATGATCAAGGCCAGGATGCCCGCCCCGAGGAGATTCAACGCCAGCCCGCCCCACTGAATCTCGCGCGTGCGCCGCCCCGCCCGCAATTTCCAAACGTCGAAAGCCAGAACGGCGGCAAAGAAAACGTTGAGCGCGGGAATGTGGCGGGAAAATTCCGGAAGCAGAATGCCATGCACGGCAATGCCGCGATAAATCACCGCGAAGCCCACCCATTGAGGATAGAAATTGAAGAGCAGCGCCACCAGAATGACCAGGTAGATCTCGACGACGCCCCCGACCAATGAAATGCGCTCGGCGGCCATGATGCGGGGCAGCTTGGACGGGTCCCAGTCTTTCCCTTTCACCGGGCGGCGCTTGTGGACGCGCTCCACGACCGCGAAGGCCAGCGTGATCAGGGCGAAGTTGAAGATCAGAGATTTGAAGAGATCCAAACCCCCGTTGAAAATCGGCGCGGGGATAAAACCTTGCTCGGGATGCTGGACCGTCGAAAGAACGCTGAGCACAAAAGACGCGAGGAAGAGCGCGGCAAAGACGATCACCATCAGCGTCAAGACCTTTTTGTAGGCGGGAAACAGGCGCGGGCCGATCAGGTATTCGCCCTCGGGAGCGTAACGGCGAGCGACTTCCGCGGGCGGGCCGAACTCGCGCAGGACGGCCGTGGCGAGCTCGGCATCGGCGGGGCGCGACGCGGCGCGGGCACGCTCGTCGAGCGCGTCCATCAGCAGCGAGCGCAACTCCGCCTCGACGTCCGCGCGCATATTATCCGCAAGGTGCTCGCCCACTTCGTGAACGTAGCGATCAATGAGTTCCATAACCGTGCCTCCCATTCACCCCAGCAGGCGGTCCACCGCGCGCGACAAGGCCTTCCATTCCGCGCCCAGCTCGCGCGCCAGCCTTTCACCCTGCACGCTCAGGCGGTAGTAGCGGCGCGGGCGGCTGTCCTCCATCCGCCAGCGGCTGCGCAGCAGGCCTTGCGCCTCCAGGCGCCGCAGCAGGGGATAAAGCGTGCCCTCGTCAACCTGCAGGCCCCTCTCCGCCAGGAGCTTCTTCAAGGAGTAGCCGTATTCCTCGTCCCGCAATTGGGAGAGGACCGCCAGCACGATGGCCCC
>JAHEKS010000007.1 GCA_024638215.1 Acidobacteriota bacterium
CAGTGCGAGCCATTCCGCACTGGCGCGACAATCAAACTTTGATGAAGTATGCCGCCCGGCAAGCGCCTGATTCTCCGTTTGTGCACATAGACCGGGCGTGGAACCTCCAGTATCGAGAAGGCGATTTGGACGGCGCCGCCCGCGAGTTTGAAACTGCCTTGCGTCTGAACAACGCCAGCTTTCGCCCCGTTTTCAACCTCAACTACAACGCTTACGTGGGGCTGGGAAATATCGCGCTCGCGAAAGGCCATCGGGAAGAGGCAAAGAAGTATTTTGAGAAAGCGATCCGCTTTTGGCCCCAGATGAGTTCCGCCTACCACAGTCTGGGCGCGCTCTACTTCACGGATGGCGATTACCCGCATGCGGCCGAAGTATTCAATCAGGCTGTGCGGCGAGATCCCCAGGATCTCATCGGCCGCTTTTATCTGGGAACGTGCCTGATGAAGCAGGGTAAGTACCGGCAAGCGGCGGAACAATTTGAAGCCGCCCGCACGGTTGACCCGTCTTACATCGAAGCGTACGGGGCTGAGGCGCGAGCGCTGGAAGCAGCGGGCGATCAGGCCGGAGCCGAGCGTGTTCGAGCTCTCATCCCTCGTTCGCAGTGACGCGGCTGCGAGCGGACTTCGTGCCCGGCGGGCTATCGCCTTCATCTTCTTCTGCGCCACTCCCGGGAGTATAATAGAATCCTGGATCGGGGCCAGACACGGGCCTGCGCGAACTTGCGGGGAGCATCGCCCGAGAGGCGGTTTATGGAGCCGTTTGCGGACAAGCACGACAAGCCCTTCATCATCGAGTCGGTGGATCGCGTCTTCAACTGGGCGCGCAAATCGGCGCTTTGGCCTTTGACCTTCGGTCTGGCCTGCTGCGCCATCGAAATGATCGCCTCCACCACTTCGCGATTCGATATGGCGCGCTTCGGCGCGGAAGTCTTCCGTCCCAGCCCGCGCCAGGCGGACCTGATGATTGTTTCCGGCACGGTCACGCTGAAGATGGCTCCGGCGATCCAGCGCATCTGGGAGCAGATGCCGGACCCCAAATGGTGCATCTCCATGGGCGCGTGCTCGAGCGTCGGCGGGCCGTTCAACACCTACGCGGTGCTCCAGGGCGTTGACAAGATCGTTCCCGTGGACGTTTACGTGGTCGGATGCCCGCCGCGACCGGAGAATCTTTTCTATGCCCTGCTGCGATTGCAGGAGAAGATAGACGGCATGAGCATTGACCCGAAATTCCGCCGGCCGACCGACGTGCGCCTGGACGAGAGCATGATCGAGGAGTTCAAGAAGAACATTCGCATCGGCAAGGCGGGAACGCCCGAACTGGTTCAGATCGCTTAATCCCGTTTCCCTTTACAGGCAATTGATCGCGGCACGGCCCGGGGGCCGCGAGCCCGGTTGTACTTACGAGCGACGGAGGCAGACGATGGCGGAATTTGTGACGGTGGCGAGCCTGGCGGAACTCGCGCCCGGCTCGGCGAAAGCGGTCGAGGTGGCGGGAACGACGATCGCTCTGTTCAACGTGGACGGGACCGTCTTCGCGCTCGACAACACCTGCCTGCACCAGGGCGGCCCGTTGGGCGAAGGAATGCTTGAGGGTGAGGTGGTGACCTGCCCCTGGCACATGTGGGAGTACAACGTTCGCACCGGCGAAAACGTCGGAGACGCCTCTCTAAAGGTCAAACGCTACGACGTTCAGGTTGAGAATGGCGACATCAAGGTAGCGGTGTGACTCCTTGGTTCGTCCTCACTTGTCCGTGGGCCTCTCTTCGTCTACAATTTGCTGCCGGCGATGGACCGATGCAATGACTTTCGCGATCTGGGATCAACTGACAACTGACAACTGACAACTGACAACTGACAACCTCTCCCCTTCAAAGCACGCGTTCTTCGCTCGTTGCTTGTCATCCTGAGGATGCCTGAACTTCCCGAAGTTGAAACCGTCGCGCGGGGACTGCGCCAGCGAGCACTGGGCCGGCGAATCTGCGAGGTCGAAGTCCGCCACCCGGGCATCATCAAAGGCTCACCGGAGGAATTTGTCCGGCAAACTTCCGGCCGAACCATCGGGGCCGTACGACGCAAAGGCAAGGTTCTGGTTCTCGAGCTCGATGGCTGCGCCGGCGAGCCACAGTTTCTGATGGTTCGCCTGGGCATGACTGGGCAGGTCACGCTGGAGCCGCACGAGGCGCCGATGGAGCCGCACACGCACGTCCGCATGCCGCTCGACGACGGGCACGAGGAACTGCGCTTCCGCGACTCGCGCCGCTTCGGCAACCTGCGCGTCCTGGAGCGCGGCGAGATGGAAGCGATGCTCGGCGAGCTGGGGCCGGATGCGCAGGAAATCTCCGAACGAGAGTTCTTGGGCTCGATGCGCGGCCGGCGTGGCGCCCTCAAGAGCTGGCTGATGAACCAGCAGATGCTCGCCGGGCTCGGCAACATTTATGCCGATGAAGCGCTTTTTGGGGCGCGCCTGCATCCGCTGGCGCAACCCGGGAGCGTTCCTCGCGAAGCCGCGCAGCGCCTCTATCGCGCGGTGCGCCGCGTCCTCGACCGCGCCGTCAACTTGCAGGGTACTAGCTTCCGGGATTATATTGATCTCGAGGGGCGACCCGGCAACTTCGCCATGCGGCTGAAGGTTTACCAGCGTGAGGGTAAACCCTGCCGGCGCTGCCGCACACCGATTCGGCGTATTGTCGTGGGCGGGCGTTCCAGCCACTTCTGTCCGCGCTGCCAGCCGCGACCTCGCCGCGCCGCGGGGCGCAAGACTTCTCGAGCGGGAATGGGGCGCAAAAAACTTAATTGATTGATCGAATTCTGTCGAAAACAAAGGTAACGAAGGGAACCTAATCTTCATGCCCAACATTCTTGGTTGCCGCCGCAGCATCGGGATTCTGGCAAGCTCACTGCTGATTCTTGCTCTTCCTCTCGCCGCGCAGGAGACGAAGCCCGCTGCCGCCGCTCGACCGCCCGCCAAGGCCGGCGCGCCACCCGCTAATAAAGCTGCCGCGCCACCAGCGAAGGCCGCCGCGCCGTCCGCGAAAGCTGCCGCACCACCGCCGGCGAAAGCCGCCGCGCCGCCGTGCGCGGACTGCGCGGTCCACGTCGTCGCCAAAGGCGAGGGGCTGAACGCCATCGCACTGCCTTACCTTGATCGCACTTCATTCCTGACGCTTCCCGAGCTTGAGGCTGCTATTTACCGTGTGAACGGATGGACGAAGAAGGCCTACTTCCAGCCCGGCGAGAAGGTGCTGATTCCGGGCCTGCTGAAGTCGCCCATCGTCGAACATCCGATTCCCACGCCGAAGACTTTCGAAGTGCGCGGGATTTACCTGACCGGGTGGACGGCGGGCAGCGGCCACGGCCTGGATTTGATCCGGCGCTGGCGCGCCGCGGGCGGCAACGCCGTGACCTTCGACCTCAAAGACATGGACGGCATCGTCGCCGTGCCCTTCAAAAACCCTTTGCATTCCGGACGCGGCTCGCCCTCCATCCGCAGCCTGCCCAAGCTGGTGCACTTCATTCATTCAAAGGGCATGCGCGCCATCGCGCGCATCGCCCTGTTCCGCGACGAGCGTCTGGCCGAGCACGAGCCGCAGCTCGATCCGCGCTCGCGCAAAACGGGCATGCCCTGGCGCGAAAACGGCAAGCAGGTCTGGGTGGACCCTTCGCTCGCCGCCGTGCAGGATTACAACCTGGCGCTGGCGCTGCAGGCGGCCCAATCGGGCGTGGATGAAATCCAGTTCGACTACGTCCGCTTTCCCGCCGAAGGCGATCAGGCGGACGCGCAGTTCGCCTTCGAAAGCACGCATCCCAAATGGCAGCGCTCCGACGTGATTACCGCGTTCCTGAAGCGGGCTTACGCCGAGCTGCACCCGACCGGCGTGCTGGTTTCGCTTGACGTGTTCGGCGTGATGGCCTGGCAGCGTCCCGCGGATTTGTCGCACACCGGCCAGGACATCGCGCAGATGGCGCGCTACTGCGACGTCCTCTCGCCCATGGTTTATCCCTCGCACTTTTTCGGCATGGACGGCTACGCCATTCCCGGCGACGCGCCCGACCACTTCATCAGCGAGTCCATGAAACGTTTCCGCGAAATCACCGCCGATACGCAGGTCGTGCTGCGGCCCTGGCTGCAAGCCTTCGGCTGGCGGACGCCGGATTATTCTCCCGCTTACGTCATCGAACAGGTGAAGGTCGCGCGGCAGGAAGGCGGCATCGGTTTTCTCTTCTGGAACGCGCGCAACGATTACGACACCGTCTTTCCGGCCATGGCGAAAATGGGTGCCTCGCCCGGACTCTATTTCCGCGGCGACGAACTGCACGCCGGCGTCTCCGCAACGCCGCCGCCGGGTGAAGAAGATGCCCACGGCGCTCGGCCCGCAGCCGCCAACGACTCGCCTTAGACGAGGCAGGGCGTCCCGCCCAGGCATCAATCCCTTCGAATGCACCGTTTCAACACGGCTTCGCTCGCCCTTTTTGCGGCTCCGTTCGGGCTTCGTTGCCGGTTCGTTTTGGGTTCGTCTACCCGCTCCGGCTCTGTGTTTTCAACAACATCCGGGCTTCGTTTATGGAAATTCCGGCCCTCGACGTTCGCGCCGCCCCGGCGTATATTCGCTTTTTGTTCGCCTTTCGCATGCGGCCGAACTTTCGCATTCGTGAGACTCATGAGATTTCCTTTTCGCCCCTCGGCAGCCCCGTCCCGTGCGCGGCTTTTACCCTGAGGCTCGCATCGTAGGCTATCATACTTTTCCCGGCTTGTCAACCTTTTCTCGGGAAGGGCCGCACGATAGCTGAGGGCATGCCGACGGCCGCCTCGAATCTGCTAAACGATGCAAAGAGCGCCCCGGCCGCCATCTCGCGCCGGCCGAGGCTGACTAGGCCCGTGCCTCGCTCTCGCCCCGGCCATAACCTGCCTTGCGCTGCCGTTGCGATTTCGTATCCTTGTGGCTATTTCCTCTGATACAATACGCCCCGCGCGGGGAAGCCGCAGGACTCCCGCCGCCTTTCGCGTCACGCCGCATCGAACTCGGGAGCCCCCTGCGTTCCTATGCTTTTCAAGACCTCCAGCGCCGCGGTTTTCGGAATCGACGCTTACTTCGTCGAGGTGGAGGTGGACGTGTCGGCGGGCAACGGCCTTTTCATGACCGTCGGCCTGCCTGACGCCGCCGTGCGCGAGAGCCGCGAGCGCATCAAGTCGGCCATCAAGAATTGTGGCCTGGATTTTCCCTTTCAAAATATCACCGTCAACCTGGCGCCGGCGGACGTGAAGAAAGAAGGCTCGGGGTTCGATCTCTCAATTGCGCTGGGCATTCTCGGGACCACCGGCGCGCTGCTGAAGTCCGACCTGAAGCAGTACGTCTTTCTGGGCGAGCTTTCGCTCGACGGCGGCCTGCGGCCGATCAAAGGCGCGCTCTCGATTGCCGGCATGATGCGCAAGAAAGGCGTCCGAAAGCTCGTGGTTCCCGCCGAAAACGCCAGCGAAGCGGCGGTGGTGCAGGACGTGGAAGTTTACGGGTTGCGCTCGCTGGTGGAGGTTCTGGATCTGGTCAACGAAACACGCGAGTTCACTCCGGCGCGCGTGAACGTACGCGAGATGCTCGCCGCCGCCAGCCAGTACCCGGTGGACTTCCGCGACGTGAAGGGACAGTTCCACGCCAAGCGCGCCATCGAGGTGGCCACGGCGGGCGGGCACAACATTCTGATGATTGGTCCGCCGGGCGCGGGCAAGACGATGCTCGCCAAGCGTATTCCCACCATCCTGCCGCCGCTGACGTTCGACGAAGCGATCCAGACCACGAAAATTCACAGCGTGGCGGGGACGCTTGAGCCCGGCGTGGGACTGGTCGGCACTCGCCCCTTCCGCTCGCCGCACCACACCATTTCCGACGCCGGCCTGATCGGCGGCGGCGCCATCCCGCGCCCCGGCGAAGTGAGCCTGGCCAACAACGGCGTGCTGTTCCTGGATGAGTTGCCGGAATTCCAGCGCAACGTTCTGGAAGTGATGCGCCAGCCGATCGAAGACGGCACGGTGACCATCGCGCGCGCTTCCATGTCGTTGACGTTTCCTTCACGCTTCATGCTGGCGGCGGCGATGAACCCCTGCCCGTGCGGCTTCTTCAACGACCCTTCGCGCGAGTGCACCTGCACGCCGCCCATGATCCAGCGCTACGTCTCGAAGATTTCAGGACCCTTACTCGACCGCATTGACATCCACATTGACATGCCCGCCGTCAAATACCGCGAGCTGCGCGACGACGCGGGCGGCGAGGGCTCCGACCAGATTCGGGAGCGGGTCATCGCCGCGCGCCAACGCCAGCTCGAGCGCTATCAGGGCGAGAAGATCTATTCCAACGCCCAGATGAGCCCGCGCATGCTCCGCAAATACTGCAACATCTCGGCCGAGTGCGAGCGCCTGCTCGAAAGCGCCATGACGCGGCTGGGCCTCTCCGCGCGCGCCCACGACCGCATCCTGAAGGTCTCGCGCACCATCGCCGACCTCGAAGGCGCCGAGGAAATTTCCTCCACCCACATCTCCGAAGCCATCCAGTACCGCTCGCTCGACCGGAATTACTGGACGTAGCGAAACGCGGTTCGGCGTGTGCTACTATGGTCTGAAGGGAAGGAGTTACCCCCGTGGGACTGACTATCCTGGAAATCGAAGTCGGGAATCCCGCCAATCCAAAAGTGACCGAGACGATCAAGTTCCTGGTTGATTCCGGTGCCGTCTATTCCGTGGTGCCTAAACAGGTCCTAAAGCGGCTCGGGATCAAGCCCCTGGGAACGCAGGCGTTTCGCCTCGCCGATGGCTCGAAAATCGCGCGACAGAAGGGCGGTGCCCTTTTCAAACGCGGCAAGAGGATTGGGGTGGCCGATGTCATCTTCGGTGAAAAAGGCGACAGCAATCTGCTCGGGGCACTCACGCTGGAAGCGCTTGGACTCTCGCTGGACCCTTTGCGGAGGAAACTGAAGCCATTGCCGATGATCCTTGCCTCTCACCTCGGCGCGCGCTGACCGCCTCAGGCCGCTCGCCCTGCCGCAAATTTTGGACTTAAAGCGAGTACGATAGTCGCGTTTGTCTCCGGAGAAACCGTGGACGAAAAGGAATCCGAAAGAGCCAATCTCGTGCCGGGCGACGCTGCGGACGAGCCGGCGTTTAGCGAAGACGGCGTGGATTTGACGCTGATCCGCTGGATGCTGTCGCCTACGCCGACCGAACGGCTGGAAGCCCTTCAGGATGTCATCTGGAGCATCGTGAGGCTGCGCGGTGAAGACACCGAAAACTGACTTCGTCGAGATTCTGCGGACGCTCGCACGCCATGGGGTTGATTTTATTGTGGTGGGCGGCGTCGCCGCCGCCATGCAGGGGGCCACGATCGTTACGTTCGACCTCGACCTTGTGCATTCCCGCACGCCGCAGAACGTCGAACGCCTGTTGAAAGCCCTGGAAGCCCTCGAGGCTCGATACCGAACACCCGGAGCAGAGAATCTAAAACCTTCGCGGTCGCTCCTCGAATCGGAAGGCCGCCAACTCTTGACCACCCGGGCCGGCCATCTTGACCTGCCGGGTGTGATTGGTTCGAACCGCGGCTACGACGAACTCTTGCCGCTTTCTCTTGAACAGGAAGTGGCCGGAACAAAGGTCCGTGTCCTCGGCCTCGAAGCGGTGATCGAAACCAAACAGGAAGCAGGCGGCGAAAAAGACCGGGCGATGCTTCCCATCCTGCGCCGAACGCTCGAGGAAAAGAAGCGGCGTGAGAAGTGAGCCGTTAATCCTTGCAAGAGGCATTCGTAACAATCAGATCGCATGGCGATTAAACCCGACACGCTGGCGATGTTCCCCCTGTGGTTCGTGGTGTTCCTGCTTTCGCTCACTTGCCACGAGGCCTCGCACGCATTGGTGGCGAAGTGGGGCGGCGACCCGACGGCGTTTCACGGCGGGCAAGTCACGCTCAATCCCATTCCGCACATCAAGCGCGAGCCTTTCGGCACGATTTTCGTTCCCCTGCTCACTTACTTCCTGAGCGGCTGGATGATGGGCTGGGCGAGCGCGCCCTACGACCCGAACTGGCAGCGCCGCCATCCGCGCCGCGCCGCCTGGATGGCGCTGGCGGGCCCGGCGGCGAACATGATTCTGGTGCTGGTTGCGGCGCTTGCCATTCACGCCGGAATCCTGGCGGGAATTTTCCACTCGCCCGCGCGCGCCAACTTCACCCACGTGGTGGGCGCCGCGCCCGGCGCCGTGGCGGGGGGCCTGGCGACGTTCCTGAGCATCATGTTTTCGCTCAACCTGCTGCTGGCGGCGTTCAACCTGCTGCCCGTGCCGCCGCTCGACGGCCACACGGCCGTCGGCATTTTCCTGAAGGAGCGCGTGGCGCTGCGTTTTGTTGAAATGACCCGCAACCCGGCTTTCATGATCCTCGGCATCATCATCGCCTGGCGGTTGTTCGATTACCTTTTTGGCCCGCTCTTCACCCTGGGGCTGAACCTGCTCTATCCCGGGTTGAGGTATCACTGAGCGGCTTCGGAAAAACCTGCGAACCCGGCCGAGGTCGGCGCCAACCAGCGCGGAATTTCCGGTATAATGATTTTGAACTGTGTGGGCCGATGCGACGCAGCGATTTCATCGGCTCATCCTTCCAGAAGAAATCCAGGAGGAGGCGTTTCGATGGCTGAGCACATGGTTAAATGCGTGAAATTCGGCAAGGAGCTGCCCGGCCTCGAGGAGCCGCCCTGGGCGGGCGAGCTCGGCCAGCGCATTTACGACAACGTCAGCCAGCAGGCTTGGGACCTTTGGGTGGAGCACTTGAAGATGCTGATGAACGAATACCGCCTGAGCCTCGCCACCAAGGAAGCGCAGGAAATCATCGCCCAGCAGATGGAGCAGTTCTTCTTCGGCGCCGGCGCGCAACTGCCTCCCAACTACGTCCCGCCCCAGAAAAAGTCCTGATTGCCCGGGGAAAGTGATAGCGCCCGGCCAAGCCCGCGCGGGAAGCTGCCCAACTGTGCCCCCCCGGCGATGGCGTGCCTACGGGTTGAACTTGACCTTGGGCACTGCGCGCGCCTCATTTTCGGCCTTGAAGTAAGCGTCGTTGCGCTGGAAGCCCATGATCGAAGCCACCAGGTTGTTGGGGAAGAGCTGGATATAAGTGTTGTACGCCTGCACGGCCAGGTTGTAGCGGCGCCGCTCGACGGCGATGCGGTTCTCGGTGCCCGCCAGCTCATCCTGAAGCTGCAGGAAATTCTCGTTGGCTTTGAGGTTGGGATAATTTTCAACAATCGCCAGCAGCCGGCCCAGCGCGCCATCCATTTGGTTGTTGGCGGCGATGCGGCTGGCGGGCGTGTGCGCCCCGGCCAGCGCGGCGCGGGCCGCCGCGACGTTCTCGAAGATTTCCTTTTCGTGCGTCGCGTAACCCTGAACGGTGGCCACCAGGTTCGGTACCAGGTCGGCGCGCCGTTGGATGACCACGTCCACCTGCGACCACGCCTGCTTGACGTTTTCCTTCAGCGCCACCATCTGGTTGCGGCGGCTGACGTACATTGAGAATCCGATCAGGACCAGCAGCAAAAGAGCCCCGCCGATGATGGCCAGAATTTTCCACGCCTTCATAGTGAATCGTTCTCCTTTCGTGCCCTCACCACTTTACTGAAAAACAATCTTGCATGTCATGCTGAGTCCGTCAACCGACGGACGAAGCATCTGCTTTCTTAGGCCCGCAACGAACTCCCATGCGACCGCGGGGCGCGCAAGCCGTCAGAGCTTGTCTACTGCCTCCGCCATGCGCGTGATCTCGGCCAGGTACGCCTCAAACAGCGGCTGGATTTCCGCCTCCGCGAGCTTGCGATTCTGCTCGCGCGCGGCGAGCAGTTTCTCAAACGGCTCGGCGGAAATCGAGAAGCGTTCCGCCGCGGCGCGGAAGATTTCATGCTTCTTCACCGGCGCCGCGCCGTCGGCCAGAATCAGCGCGTGGCGGAAGAGCGTGGCGAAGGTTGAGACCGAGTCGAGCATCAAGCGCGCCACGTCGCCCTTGTCTTGCTGCAAGCCCAGGAACCGCCCGCGCAGGCGCAGGAGCGCGGCGCGCAGTTCGTGCTCCACCTGGCGGCGATGGTCGTGCGTATCAATCGAGAATTTCGCCACGACGTCCCCGCCGTGGAGGAGCCGGTGGTTGTGCTGAATGTCCAGGAACTCGATGGGGAAAACGTCGCTCGAGTTCTCGATTTCCTCGCGCCCGAGCAGCAGCGGAAGCGGCTGCTTCTGCTTCTGCCACCAGCGCACCGTCTCCCGGCCCAGGGCCAATTCGCGCACGCCGAGCTGTTTGAGGACCACCAGCACGTTGAGGTCGGAGAATTTTTCGTGAAACTCGCCGCTCGCCGCCGATCCGTACAGAACCACGCTAATCAGAGTCTCGCCGTAATCACGGCGCAGCCGGTCAACCAGTTCATTAAGCAGTTTTTCCATTTTGTTCTCGCTTCAGCCTGTTCGCACGCTCCACGCCGTCTGGCGGGGCGCAACCCGCGGAAACTTGAATCACCAGGAGCCGGAAGCGCCGCCGCCGCCGAAGCCTCCGCCTCCAAAACCTCCGAAACCGCCGCTCGAAAAACCGCCGCCTCCGCCAAAGCCTCCCCCGCGGCCCCCGCCGCCCAGCATGGACCCGAGAATGCCGCCGATGATGAACCCGCTCATCGAGCCACCGTACCAGCCGCCGCGACGGCGCCGGGGAAACATCAGAAACGGAAGGCCGAACAGAATCAGCAGCCAGAGCAGCCCGCCGAGCGGCGAACCTTGCCCTTGACCAGGCTGCCGGCGCGGGAGCTGCGGCATGCCGGTAAGCTGCACGTGGTTTGCCTTGGCGATGATGGAGGCGATTTGCGCGGCGCCCATCGTCACGGCGGCGTCGTAATCGCCCCGGCGCAAATCGGGCGCCATGGAACGCAGGATGTCGCCCGCCATGCCGTCGGTCAGGATCGGCTCGATTCCGTAACCGACTTCAATTCTGTCCTTGTGATCGCCAATGGCCAGGAGCAACATCACACCCGTGTCGCCGGCCTTCTTGCTGCCGATCCCCCACTTCTCGGCGAGCGCGATGGAATAATCGTCGATGGGCTGGCCGTCGAGACTGTGCACCGTCACCACGGCCAACTGTGATTTGGTTTTCTGGTCGAGTTCGGTGGCCAGGTCAGTCAGTTGCTGTTTGGTGGCGGGGCTGAGCACTCCCGCAAAATCGTTGATGTAACCTTGCGGCTTTAGATCGGGCGCCTGCGCGCGGGCTACGCACGGGATGAGCGCTGCCAACGCGAGCGCGCCGAGAAGGAGATACGCTGCCGGGCAGCGAGCCGCCTCGCGCCGCTTGGGTCTGCAATTCCGAATAGCGAAGCTCATGAGCGCGTCTTTGCTAATTGTCCGCCCATTTCCCCAAGCTGTAAACCCGGAAGTACTCGAAAGTCGGCATGTAAGCTTAGATGCGGCGGCGAGGCGGCGTGCCGCTCGGTCAGAGAACGGGCAAGGCGGGCGCCAGGACAAAGCGCAGCTTTTCGTGCGCGGTGCGCAGCGCGCGCTCGACGGCCTCGGGCGCATCGTCGCGCGCAAAGATGAAGCCGGGATAGCTCGAACCCTCGGGAAGCGGAACCAGTTTTTGATCGGGCTTGGCCGTGATCACGACTTCGTCCACGCCCGGAACGCTGCTCGCCTGCTCGATTCCTTCGACCGACGTCAGAATCCCTGCCGCGGGGACAGGGATCATCATGACACCTGCGGCGTACCGCTCGCGCTCGATTGCCGAAACATCCTCGCCCAGCGCCAGCCGGATGAGGAGTTCTTCGAGAGAAATGCCGTCGCCGAGCGACGGCGAGCGAAATCGCAGCGCGCGCGAGCATAGCCCGCCGATCGAGCGCGCCGCGACTTCCATCACCCAGACGCCTTCCCCGTTCACGCGCAGCTCCGCGTGCACAGGGCCGTGATAAAGACCGAGCGCGCCGACGGCGGCTTCGAGCGTCTGGCGCAGCCGGCCCTGCGTTTGACGCGCCAGCCGGGAGGGCGTGACGTAGATGGTCTCCTCGAAATACGGGCCGATGAGCGGGTCGGGCTTGTCGAAGATGGCGAGCACGCGCAAACGCCCGCGGTCCACCAAGGCCTCCATCGCCACTTCAATCCCTTCCACGTAGGATTCCACCTGAATGAAGCCGCTCGTGGGCTGGCGCATCGCGCGCACGTCCGGGCTTTCGAGAAGGGCTCGAATGCGCTCGAATGCCTCCACGAATTGTTGCGGATCGTCGGCTCGAATCACGCCCCGGCTGGCGCAAAGCGCCAGCGGCTTGAGCACGCACGGAAAGCCCACGGGCGGCGCGCCCGTGGCCACCATCGCGCGCGGATCGGCATCGAGCGGGTATCGCGCAAATTCCGGGACCTTCATGGCAGCGGCGCGCAGTTGCTCGCGCGACTGGTATTTGTCGCGGCAGACGTCCGCAGTCTGGGGCGGATGGCTCAAGAGTTTCAATTCGCGGCAGGCGCGAGCCGCGGCCGGAGCCGCCGCATCACCCAGCGCCACGATTGCGTCGAGCGGCTTCGACCGTGCCAGCGCGGCGATCTTCCGCGCCGCCTCGTCGGGCTTCTCGAACTTGAGCGGAAGCGCGCCGTCCCGCCAGGGATCGTCGAGGCGGTGGCAGCGGTCGGAGCCGAAAACCACTTCCAGGCCGAGCTTCTCCGCCGCCCGCGCGAATTCGCGCGTCTGATAACCGGTCGTCGTCGTCAAAATCAGCAAACGCGGCATAATGCGACGGTGTTGGCCCTGATCAATGCTGGAACAGCTTGACACTCCCGGAAATCATCATAGCAGAAGCAGGCAGGCCGCCTCAAAAGGAGGCCGCGCGGGCGCGCAAATGCTTGATTTCTGCACCTCTAGCCCTTAGCATTAGAATTTCGGCGTTCAAGCAGGGCGGTCACACAACAGAGGCTGGACGCATGAGCGAATCGGGCGAACCTCAAAACTCCGGCAGGCGCGACGCGCTGAAGAAGATGGCGATGGGCGCCGGCGCGGCGTGGTTCCCGATTCTGGGCCACACGGTGACGCCGGCGATGGCGCAGGCCGCGCAGATGCATCCCGCCGGACCGGACGCTCCTGCGCCCGACCCCAACTGGAAGCCGCTCTTCTTCGATGAGCATCAGAACGCGACCGTTGAAGCGCTCAGCGAGCTGATCATTCCCGCGACCTCGACGCCCGGCGCCAAGGCCGCGCTCGTCAACCGCTTTATTGACCTGTGGCTCAACGACGAAGAGGCGGACCGGCAAAAGAAATTTTATGAGGGCCTGGCTTGGCTTGACGCGCGCAGCATGCAAACTTCGCAAGAGCCTTTCGTCGAATTGACGCCGGCCGAGCAGACCGCGCTGCTTGAACCGCTGGCCGATCCGGAAAACTCGAAACCCGAGGACCAGCCCGGGGTCGAATTTTTCCAGGAAATGAAAGACCTCACCATCTTCGGCTATTACACTTCGAAGATCGGACTGGAGCAGGAGCTCGAATACGGCGGAGACGAGTACCACACCGAATTCCCCGGCGCCTGCACCCATTCCGACCATTAAACCAAAGGACGGGACTCTTATGATCATTCCCAAGCGAACCGGTTTGCTGCTGGTGATCGGCGCGGCGCTCGTGATGGGCGCCATCTCGCAGCAGGCGGCGGAAAATCCGGACGGAGCGGAAATCTTCCGCGCCAAATGCTCGATGTGCCACGGCGTGGACGGCAAAGGCTTCGCCGCGCTCAAGACGCCGGACTTCACCAGCGGCAAGTGGCAGGCCTCCGTCAAGGACAGCGAGATCCTGGACGCCATCAAGAACGGCAAGAAGGACACCGCCATGCCGGCGTACCGCGACAAGCTCAGCGAAAAAGAAATCCTGGCCGTGCTGCGGCAAGTCCGCGCCTTCGGCAAGAAGTAGCAGCACCGTAGCCCGGTTGCCGCCCTTCGGGTGCGTTTTTTCCGCCGCGAGAGACTCCATGGATCGAGTGCGTGTCGGGATTATCGGCTCCGGATTCTCCTCCAACATTCACGCCGAAGCTTTTGGCGAAGTGCCGGAGGCGATTCTCACCGCCGCGTGTTCTTCGAACAAGGCGCGCGTGGAGGAATTCGCCCGCAAGTGGGGAATTCCGGCAACGGGGACCGATTACCGCCGGCTCGTCGAGCGCAAGGACGTAGACGCCGTGGTCGTCGGCATTCCCAATGACCTGCATCGCCCGGTGGTCGAGGCAGCAGCCAACGCGGGGAAGCACGTCATCCTCGAAAAACCCATCGCGCACACCCTGGCCGACGCGGACGCGATGCTCGCCCGGTGCAAGAAGCACAAAGTGAAATTGATGTACGCGGAGACGATCTGCTTCACGCCCAAGTACGCGCGCGCGAAAAGACTGGTGGAGCAGGGCGCGGTGGGCGAACTCTACATGGTGAAGCAGGGCGAAAAGCACTCGGGGCCGCACGCCGACTGGTTCTACGATGCCACACGCTCGGGCGGCGGCGCCATCATGGACATGGGCTGCCACGGCATCGAGTGGGCGCGCTGGATGTACGGCAAGCCCAAGCCGAAAAGCATCGTCGCCCATTGCCAGCGCGTGCTGCACACCCGGCGCACCAAGGCGGAGGACAATTCCGTCCTGATTCTCGAATTCGAGGGCGGCGGCATCGCCGTCATTGAAGACAGTTGGGCCAAGCACGGCGGCATGGACGACCGCATCGAGCTGCACGGCACCGGCGGCGTCATCTATTGCGACCTGCTGCACGGCAGCTCGATGGAAACCTACAGCGCCGAAGGCTACGATTACGCGGTCGAAAAAGCCGCCTCGACCAAAGGCTGGACGTTCACGGTTTTTGAGGAAGCGCACCTGTACGGATTTCCGCACGAGATGCGGCACTTCATCCGCTGCATTCTGAACGATGAAACCCCGCAGGAAACGGGCGAGGACGGCCGCACCACGCTCGAAATCATCTACGCCGCGTACGAATCCGCCGCGACCGGCAAGCGCATCACTTGGCCCTACAAGCCCAAGCATCCCGACCGGATTCCCGTTGATGTTTGGCTGAAAGCGCTTTGAAGTTCGAAAATCGAAATTGGAAACTCGAAAATCGCCACCACCGAAGCGAGTTCCCAGTTTCCAATTCGATTCTGACTTCTGATTTCTAATTTCTGATTTTCCTGTCCTGACCCCTGGCCCCCGGCACCTTTTTCCTCACTCGTATCGCAGTGCCACCATCGGGTCCACTTTGGTCGCGCGCCGCGCGGGAATGTAACAGGCCGCGACCACGACTGCTGTCAAGACCAACGCCGTCGAGAGCAGCGTGAGCGGATCGGTTACGCTGGTTTTGAAAAGCAGGCTCTGCAGCCAGCGTGTAACCCAAAGCGCCACGGCGACACCGCACCCGAGGCCCGCCAGCGCCAATTTTCCCCCTTGCCACAAAACCATACGGCGGATTTCACCGGCGCTCGCTCCCAAAGCCGCCCGTACCCCGAACTCCTGCCTGCGCTGGCTGACCGAGTAGGACATGACTCCGTAGAGTCCCACCAGCGTTATCAACAACGCTGCGAGTGAGAAACCTGATGCCAGCACCGTGCTGAACCGCGGCAACGCTACTGACTCCGCCACGTAATCCTCCATAGTTGCAATTTTCGTCACGGGTTGGTCCCGGTCCACGCTCCAGATCTGCGCCCGGATCGCGTTAGCCAGCTCCTGTGGCTTGTTCGACGTGTGCACTGCCAGCGTCATCCAGTTCAACCAGTCCTGGTTCTTCTGCAGGTATGGCAGGTAGAGCGCCGGCACCTCCTCGGCGTCGAGTCCGATCTGGTGCACGTCATTAACGACACCCACTACCGAAAACCATCGCGGATCCTCCTCGAGCCGTAAGCGTACGCCCAACCGCAAACCGCCGGGCCACAGCCGCCGCACCATGGCATGATTCACCACTGCCACCGGCGGCGAGTTGGCGTTGTCCCGTTCACCGATCAGGCGTCCGCGGAGCGCGTCCATCTTCATTGCGGCGAAATAGTCGGGCGTGACCCAGCGGACACCAACTTTATCCAGCTTATCTCCCGCCTGCGGACTCTGCCCTTCCCGCACAATGGGAAACGTCATAGTATTACCCCGCATCGGGAGGTCAGAGACCGCGCCAGCGTGCTCAACCCCCGGCAACCCCCGAATCCGCTGCAAAACCTCCTGCGCAAACTGAATTTGCTTCTGTGAGTTGGGATAGCGCGAGCGCGAAAGGCTCAGGTCCAGCGCCAGCGTGTTCCGGGTCTCAAATCCGGGATCCACGGACAGCAGCTTTATCAGGCTGCGGCTCAGGAGTCCCGCGCCCATCAGCAGCACGTAGGAAACTGCAATCTGCGCCGTCACCAGCGTCCGGCGCGCGCGCGGATACCCCGCCGCTGACCTGCGGCCGGATTTTAACGAATCGTGTAAGTTGACTTTCGCCGCTTGCAGGGCGGGGGCGAGGCCACACATCGCAGCCGACCCCGCCGTCAGCACAAAAGCAAAGCCGAGCACCACAGGATCCATTTTCAGTCCCGGCGCGGTGGGTGCAGCCTGGACAAACGCACTGTTTGCGAACATCAGAATCCAATGCGCCAGCAGGATCCCGCCGCCTCCGCCCGCAATCGCCAGCAGGAGATACTCGGTCATCAACTGACGCACCAGGCGGGCGCGCGTGGCACCGATCGCGGCGCGCACCGCGATCTCATGTTTTGTCTCCATGGCGCGCGCCAGCAGCAGGCTCGCCACGTTGGTGCAAGCGGCCAACAGAAGAAGCGCAACTGCCCCGAACATCACCCAGAGCCGCGCACGAAGATTTCCAACCTGCTGTTCGCGCAGCGGCACGAGACTGATGCCCCAGCCTGCTTGGGTCCGCGGGTTGTCCTGCTCAATTCGGCGAGCGATGACATTCATGGCTCCCTGTGCTTGCTGAACGCCGATCCCGTCCTTAAGGCGCCCCAGTACCTGCAGCCAGCCTCCTTCGCGATTGCTGCGGTTCGCCGGGCTGAGGGCCAAAGGTACCCACAGCTCAATTCCGTGTGAGGGAAATGAAAAGCCGGGAGGCATGACACCGACAATGAGCGTTTTCGTACCGTTGATCGTGATTGTCTGCTGCGTCAGGCGGGCCCCCGCGCCGAACAGCTTCCTCCATAGCGCGTCGCTCACCACCGCCACGGCGGCTTTCGCAGGGTCGTCTTCCCCGGCGACGAACGTTCGTCCCTGCGCTGGTTTGACGCCGAGCACGGAAAAAAATTCGGGCGTGACCAGGACGCCGTTGAGTCGCTCGGGCGACGCCGCCCCGCTCAGGTTTAGTGGCCAGGGAGCAAAGGCGGTAAGAGCGGCGAAACTCCCGTGGCTCTGCTTCTGCCAGTCGTAGAAATTCGCCGCAGACACATGCCCTCGCGGAACGTCAGCCTGAAGGTTCCCCTGCCATAAAGTGACCAACTGGTTCCCCTCCGGATAGGGGAGGGGCCGCAATAGCAACGCGTCCATGACCCCGAAGATCGCCGTGACGGAGCCAATCCCAAGGGCAAGCGTAAGTACTGCCACAATCGTGAAGCCGGGGCTGCGGCGAAACTGCCGCAGGCCGTAACGAATGTCTTGAAGAATGGATTCCAGGCGCGGGAAGGTCCAAGCGGTGCGGGTGTCTTCTTTGGCGCGCGCCACGTTGCCGAATTGCCGCAGCGCGGCGCGCCGCGCTTCCTCGGGCGACATGCCGGCTTCGACGTTTTCGCGCGTCTTCATTTCCACGTGGAACTTCAGTTCCTCGTCGAGGTCGCTTTCGAATTCTCCGCGCCGGAATATCGCTCGCAGCCGGTTCAGAAATGACATGCGTTGTTCTCAGTCTTCAGTTGCCGGAACCCGGATGTCGGTAGCCGGAAGTCGGTTGTCGGAACCCGTAGCCCGGAAGCCCAAACCCCGAACCCTGACCCTGTTGCCGGTGGTCGGAAGCCGGTAGCTGGCGGTCGGTTGCTGGTTCTTGGTCTCCGCACTTCGAATTTCCAATTTCGAGTTTCCAGTTTCGAGTTTCGATTTTCCAGTTTCCAATTCCCAGTTTCGGTTCTGACTTCTGATTTCTAATTTCTGATTTCAATTCTCTGAGTTCTTACTTCTGGCTTCTGACTTCTGACTTCTGTCTCCTGTCTTCCTGCTCGCCACTTGCCACTCGTCACTGCTTTTCTCACGCGAATCGCAATACCTTTTCGACCGCTGAGCTGACGCGGCCCCAATTCTCCGCTTCGCGCGCCAACTGCTTGCGGCCGGCGGGCGTCAGGCGGTAGAACTTGGCGCGGCGGCCGGCTTCCGAGGCGCGCCAGTCGGCCGCGATCGAGGCCTGCTGCTCCAGGCGGTGCAGCGCGGGATAGAGCGAGCCTTCCTCAACGCGCAGGGCGTCTTCGGAAATCTGCTGGATGCGCTGCGCGATGCCGTAGCCGTGCATCGGCCCGCGCTGAAGCGTCTTCAGAATCAAAAGGTCGAGCGCGCCCTGCAACTGGTCTTTCCCCATGTTTCCTCCCTAGATGTCTAGGTATCATCCTCGCCACCGGGGCGGTTGTCAAGCCCGATTTTCCTGCCGGCGTTTTGAACAATGACGGAGACTCCGGCTCGCGTGCTTGCGCCGCGCTCAGGCTTGACACGCGCTGGCCACTTGTTCCAATGTGTCGTCCAGCAGCAGGTCGGGCGAAGAACGGGAAGCTTCGGGCGCGCGCCGCGCCGGCGCTGCGCCCGGTTGCGGGCGGATGGAATTCATCGTCGCACTTCGGAACGTCAGCAAGCGCTACGGCGGGCACGCCGCGCTCGCCGATTTTTCCCTCGGCGTGCGCCGCGGCGAGTTTCTGATCTTCCTTGGCCCGAGCGGCAGCGGCAAGACGACCATCCTGCGCCTGGTGGCGGGATTCGAGCAGCCGCAAGAGGGCCAGATCCTGATTGAGGGCCGCGACGCGCGGGATCTCGCGCCGTATCGCCGCAACGTCAACACCGTTTTCCAGCACTACGCGCTCTTTCCGCACCTCAATGTGTTTCGCAACGTGGCGTTCGGCCTGGAGGAGCGCAAGGTCGGGCAGGATGAAATCCGCCGCCGCGTGTGCCGCGTGCTGGAGCTGGTGAACCTGCCGGGCACCGAAGAGCGCGCGGTCACGCAGTTGAGCGGCGGCGAAAAGCAGCGCGTGGCGTTGGCGCGCGCGCTGGTGCTGGAGCCGGCGGTGCTGCTGCTCGACGAGCCGCTGGGCGCGCTCGACCAGAAGCTGCGGCACGAAATGCAGGTCGAGCTGCGCCGCCTGCGCCAGCGCCTGGGCATCACCTTCATTTTCGTCACCCACGATCAGGAAGAAGCTTTGGTGATGGCCGACCGCGTCGCGGTGATCAACGCTGGGCGGCTTGAGCAGGTGGGCACGGGCGAGGAGATCTACGAGCGGCCGCGCACGCGCTTTGTAGCCGAGTTCATGGGCGTGAAGAATTTCTTCGACGTGAACTGCGCGATTTCTTCCGCCACGGAGAACTGCTTTCGCACCGCCCGTGGGCAAACGTTCTGGGCCAACGGCGCGGCGCCGCTCGAGCCGGGCGCGCCTGCGACGCTCGGCGTGCGCCCGGAAGCGCTTCGCCTGCACGCGCAGATGCCGCAACCCGCGCCGAAAAATCTGCTCGAGGGCGAGATCGTCGAAGCCATCTACGAAGGCGGCAGCCGGCGCTGGGCCGTCAAGCTCGAAGGCGGCGAATTGCTGGTGGCGCGCGAGCCGAGCGTTCAGGAAGCCGGCTCCAGCCTCGAGCGCGGCGCGCGCGTGTGGCTGGCCTGGGACCCGGCGCGCACGCTCGTCTATCCGCGGTGATGGCTGCCCGAGGTAGCGCCGCCCTTCAGGGCGGCACGGAGGAGATGCCGGGCTGAAGCCCGGCCCTACAAAGCCTCCCGCAATCCAATTGAGCGCGAGCGATTCTTCGTGCTATCGGTTGCGGACGCTGTTATAATGCAGGTTACGTCCCCCGAAAAATCCCTTTGAGGTTCAGAATGAGCGACCGCAAATACCGCCAGCGAGGCTATCAGGATTCGGACCGCGACCGCGAGCGGCACGAGAAAAGACCCGTCCCGCGCGAGGAGCGCATCGGGCCGCGCCTGCTCGCTATGCCCGACAAGCGCATGGTGATTCGCTGCACCGGGTGCGGCACCATCCTCGCCGCCGACATTGACACCACGGGCAAGTGCCCGCGCTGCGGCTACGAGCTGCACAGTTGCAAGCAGTGTGTCTTCTTCGATCCTTCCTCGCGCTTCGAGTGCTTGAAACCCATCACTGAGCGCGTCCCCAAAAAGGACGCGCGCAACAGTTGCGCCTTCTATAGGCCGCGCACCACCGTCGAGCGCGAGACTTCCTCGCCCAAACCCTCCGACGCCCGCTCGGCGTTTGAAAATCTGTTCAAGAAGTAGGCTTTTTGAGGTTTTTTGCTAACGATGAAAGGGTGAACTGCTATGAAGGACCAAGGTTCAATCTGCCGAATCGGCGCGTTTTATGACGGTTCATTCTTCTCGCATGCGCAGCGATACTTTTACCACGAACGCAAGCTCGGCTGGCTGAGCTTCCAGCCCCTGCACGGCCTTATCGAGCATTTCATGAGCACCAAGGAGCAGGGCTTTGCAAGCTACAAGGTCGTCTATGCTGCTTGGCACCAGGGACTGTTTTCCACGAAGGACACTACAGAGGAACAACTGCGTTTCGAGCGGAACCGCTACCATGACCTCTTGCACGCGGGGGTCGAACCAAAGTATTTGCCCATGTCGCAGACTCAGGGGGAAAAAGGAACGGACGTCGCGTTGGCCGTGGATGCGCTTCAAACCGCCCTTGACGACAAGATTGACGTGGCGGCGCTCGTGACCGGCGATGGGGATTTTGTTCCCCTTGTCCGGGCCCTGAATAAGCAGGGCATCCGCGTTCTGGCTGCCTTCTTTGATTTTACTGACAAGACCGGCAGGAAGTGCTTCATCAACGAACGATTGCTCAATGCCTGCAACTACTCGGTGAACCTCTCAGCACTCGACAAGGACCGCGAATTTAAGAGCCTGTTTAAGACCCTCTTCCGTATTCCCGGCGAATGGAAGAACAAGAAGAGCGGGCCGCCAGAGGGCTCAGCGGCGTAGCCGCGCCGTAGCACTGGCAGGTGGCACGAAACCGAGCCTGAGTCACTCCCCCGCCGGTGGGCGGGATCGGATCACTTTCAAAACTTGACGCCGGCTTTTATGGACTTTGACTTTAGGTAGTTCACAAAGCCGCAACAAGACACCAGCATGAATTTCGCGTCCTCAAACGTCAGATCGGGTTCTTCCAGAAGCGCGTGGCGTATGCCGTGCTCGTCGCTTGTGTAAGCGTACATTTTAACAAAAGCCTGTTCGAGAGCGGGGTGGAGATCGATCTTCTTTCCCAGTTCCTTTAGGGCTCCGTGCAGTTCAGCCTTGGGGTCTCCCGTCAGCAATTTACACGTGGCCTCCACTGCGCTAATGGACTCCTTGATGGAGTTTCGGTAGTCAGGGGCCTTCCGATCCACAAGGAAATCCAGTGCCCTACTTATATGGATTGAGGGTGGCCCAAGCCCGCCGGGGGCCTGAATCGTCTCCTCCACGGCCGCTATCTCTTGCTCCGAAGTGATTTGGCTGATCTTGCCTGCCACGAACCGGTAGGCGGACACCTCACGTTCGAGGACTGAGTTGCACTGCAACTGAAATCCTGCGTTCAGGACTTCCTCGGAGTACACGCTGGAGACAAACTCAATGAAGTCGTAGACCTCGTGCCACTTACACCCGAAGAAATATTTCCTGATTTCCCCGTATATTTCCCTCCATCGCCGGGGGAGTGTGTCCGTTGGGAGTCTGAAGTAGTGCGCCCACAGCGAACGGCACAAGGCATAAATGTTGCGGTCCGAGTCCCAGCTGAGCTCTCCCGACCATAACTTCACTCGGTTCCAGTAGAAGGCGCAGAGGGCATTCCAGAGTGCCACTCGGAGGTCGCCATCCACGCTGTCGAGCTGAGCGACCGTTTTAACGGGCCTCAGTCCTTTTCTGTGAGAGAATAATTTCATAAGACTCGAACAGGCTGTTGTGTGCTATGTAAGCATAGCATAGTCTGCATAACTCAGGCTGCCGGTTGCGGCTTCGTCTCCCGCGGTCCCAGCTGCGGCCCGCCCTCTCCCTAGGGGAGAGGGTGTCCGTCGTGAGACGGACGGGTGAGGGGTCAGTCCAGGCGTGAGAATGGTGACTCAGGCTGTCCGCGAACTCCGACGGCGGGAAACGACAGGGGAAAGGATTGCATGGAGACTGCTGCGGGCGCGCCGGTGCGAGGGGCTGAAGTTCCGACGTCAGGTTGCCATTGAAAACTGCATTGTGGATTTCTATTGCTTCGAAAGGCGGCTGGCCGTCGAACTCGACGGCAGCATCCATTCGCAACCCAGCCAACGCCGGCGGGACCGCTTGAAGGATCAGTTCCTCGCACGGCTTGGTATCCGAGTCCTGCGATTGCCGAACGGACTCGCGATGCAGGCGCCGGAAGAATTCGTTGCGAGGATTAGAAAAGCGGCTCGGGAAATTATGGCGAAAGCCTGCAAGTGACCCCTCACCCGTCCTGCTTCGCAGTCTACCCTCTCCCCAAGGGAGAGGGGGACAGGTAAAGATTGGTGCCCGCTTTCCCCGAAGGAGAGGGGCGGGTGAGTTGAGCTTATCTGGTCTGCAGTGCCGCGCGGTCCACGCGGAAGGCGGCGCGGGCGGACTGGAGTTCGTAGGCCTTTTCGAGGGCTTCGGTGCGGGCCTCGGGGAACAAAGTATTGGCGGCGACGTCGGCGAAGCCGTGCGCTTCGAGCAGGCGGTTTTCCGCCGCCTCCTGCGATTCCCGGCTGCCGTCTTTGCGGATATGCACGGGCGGCACGCCCGCCGCAACGAGCTCGGGCGAAATCATCAAGAAGCGATGGCAGTCGAGCGGATCTTCTTCGGCGCAGAGCAGCGCCACGGTTTTTTCCTGCGCGAGCTTGAGCAGCCGCTCGAGGCCCGTCTGAAACGCGAACGAGCGCCGGCGCGCGGGATAATTCACGCGGCCGTCATCGAAGTAGGCGGCGGGGTCGTCGGGCCGCCCGCCCAATTCCTCACCGAAGAATTTGTAGGCGATGTTCTTGCCGCGCAGCAAATTCTCGAGCGCCTGTTGGCTGAATTGCGGGAAGCGGGCGCTTTGCGGCAGGCTGCGCACGTCGGCGACGATTTCGATTCCGGCGCGCGCGAGCAGCGAGAGAAAGTCGGCAGCCTCCAGGTTTGAATGGCCCACGGTGAAAATGGTTTTTGCCGGCGCCATTTGGAACTCCTTTCGAAATGCTATAACATCCTGGAGCCAGGTGCGCGGAAATCATGGAGCGCGGTCCGTCGGCTGACGGATGGCTCGCGCTTTGGCCTGCGCCGGCGCGCTGTCGCTTGAAAGAAAGCGGCGGCAAGCCGCCGCACTCCAAGCCGGCGGCGAGACCCCCGCCTGCGCGGGAGCAGGCGCCGCCGCTACAGCAACACGCGCAGTAAACGCTTGGGGGCGGGTTTCGAAACCCGCCCCTACGGGATACGAAAGGAGTTGTAATGAAAAGCAGATTTGCCATTTTTGTAATTCTCGTGCTGGCGGTGGTGGTTGCGGGTTGCCAGCAAAAGCAAACGGAACAGCCCGCGGCAGAATCGGCCGCCCAGCCGCAAGCGGAAGCTCCCGCTCAGCCGGCGGCGCAACCGGCTGCCCAGCCCGCACCCGAAGCCGCGGCAAAACCGGAAGCCGCGCCTGCGGCCAAGCCGGCTGCGAAGCCGGAAAAAGCCGCAGCGGCGAAAGAGGTCACCACACCTTCGGGATTGAAGTATGTGGACCTGGAAGTGGGCAAAGGTCCGCTGCCGAAGGCGGGCCAGACGGTCGAAGTGGAATACACCGGCACGCTGACCAACGGCAAGGTGTTTGACTCGTCGGTGGGGAAGCCGCCCTTCGAGTTCGTACTCGGGGCGGGACAGGTGATCAAGGGCTGGGACGAAGGCTTGGCCACCATGCACGTGGGCGGGAAGCGCAAGCTGATCATTCCGCCCGACCTCGCCTACGGCGAGCGCGGATATCCGGGCGTGATTCCGCCCAACTCGACGCTGATTTTCACCGTGCGGCTGCTGGGGGTGAAGTAGAGCGGCCGGACGGGAGCCGCTGGAGGACTGATGCCGACAAACTCAACCGATACTCCATCTCCGCAGTTGACGTTGCGCGTGGATGCGCGGGACGGAGCGACGGTGGTGGTCTGCGAGGGCTGGCTGACGGCGGAGTTCGCGCCCAAGTTCAAGACCGAAATCAAGAGCCTGATTCCGGGCGCGAAGCGAATTGTGCTGGACCTTACGCCGCTCACTTTCATGGACAGCTGGGGAATTGGCGCGCTGGTGGGCGTTTACGTTTCGGCGCGGACCGCCGGGTGCGAAATCCGCGTGGCCGGCATGAGCAAGCACGTGCGCGAGCTGCTGAAGCTCACCCACCTGCTTTCGGTGCTGGGAGACACCAGCCCCGGGCCGATGAAATTGCCGTGAGGGAAACGAGCGCCAGGGCGGCGCAGCCGGGCAGCAAGGGAATGGATGAGCCATGAAAATCCTGAAGGGCGTCCTCGCGGGCGTGATTTCGGTGGTGGTGGGCATGGTGGTGATCGCCTTCGGGACGATCATCGTGCTGCGATTCCTGCCGGGCTTCAGAGGCCATAACATGTCGGCGGAACTGGTCGCGGCGGCCAGGACGCGCCTGGCGTTCGTCGTGGCCGCCGTTTTATTTCTGATAGGTTTTCTCGGCGAGATGCGAAGGAACTAGCTTTTGAAGAGTCCGGACAACGCGTGGCCTTGCGCCGCAACCAAATGCAGATTCTTCGCTTCGCTCAGAATGACACCATTCCGACCTCTTCATACCTTATTCCGAGCGCAGCCAGGAATCTGCATCTCTTCTTGACACACCAGGAAGCGGGGCGATTGCCGTGGCGAGGGGAAGGGGGGATGTGGTAGTCTAAAGGATGGTTTTGGGGGTTGGCTCCTGCGGTGTTCCGCGCGCGTGCCGCCGGGTTCTTGAAGGCGGCCCTACTTCCTGCTCGGCCTCGATATGGCATTGATTGCCCCCTCACTTTTGGCGGCGGATTTTTCGCGCCTAGCCGACGCCCTGGAAATGATCAAGAGCGTCGGCGCGACGACGGTGCACGTGGACGTGGCGGACGGGCACTTTTCGCCCGACCTGACGGTGGGCCAGCCGGTGATTCGCAGCCTGCGCAACTCGACCGACCTGGCGCTCGACGTTCACCTGCTGATCGAGCGACCGGAGCGCTACGCGGCGGAATTCGTGGACCTGGGAGCTGACCGCGTCAGCGTCCACGCCGAAGCCACCACGAATCTGCATCCGGTGCTGGCCGAGATTCGCGCGCGCGGCGCCAAAGCGGGCGTGGCGCTCAATCCTTCCACGCCGCTCGAGGCGCTGGAAGAGGTGCTGGGCGAGTTGGACACCCTGACGCTCCTGACCGCCGACCCGGGCTTGAAGGAGCAGCCGTTCATTCCCGGCTCGCTCGACAAAATCCGCCGGGCGGCCAAGGCGCGCGACGAGCGGCAATTGCGCTTTGCGATTCAGGTGGAAGGCGGGGTCAGCCTGGAGCGCGTGGAGGAAATGGTTCAGGCGGGCGCGGACATCCTCGTGGCCGGTTCCGCCATCTTTCATTACGAGAACCCGAGGGCGCGCCTGGCGGACCTGATTCGCCTGGCCGCGACTGCGAGACAGACTTCCAAGGTTTAGCGCGGCGCCAATCAGGCCGCGGCGGGATGGGGCCAGATTGAAACCAACTCGGGCAAAGATGGATTCCGAAGGAAACCAAGAGCGCAACAGCGCCGCGCCCGTGGCGCTTTGCCTGCTCGCTGCGGCGAGCCTGCTCTTCCAGGCGGGTTGCGGCCTGGTGCGCCATCGCGGGCCGGATTTGACCGACGTCGGGCCGGGTGACCAGCCGGACAAGATCCTCTACGAGCGTGCCATGGCTGAGATTCAGCGCGGCCGTTTCGACGTGGGCCGGTTGACGCTCCAGACCATGCTCAACACCTATCCCGACAGTGAGTTTCTCGCCAAAGCCAAGCTGGCCATTGCCGATTCGTATTACGCGCAGGGTGGCGTCTCGGGGCTCACCCAGGCGGAGGCCGAATACGCGGATTTCCAAACCTTTTTCCCCACCGCTCCGGAAGCGCCGCAAGCGCAATTCCGCATCGGCATGGCGCATTTCCGGCTGATGGGCAAGGCCGACCGCGACCTGACGGAAGCGCGCCTGGCGGAAGCGGAATTCAAGGAGTTCCTGCTGAAGTATCCCGACAGCCCCGTCATGCCGCGTGTCAAGGGCCGACTGCGCGAGGTGCAGGAAGTGCTGGCGCAGGGCGAATTCGATGTGGCCAAGTTTTACTACGAAAAGGGCGCCAACCGCGCGGCTTTGTCGCGCTTCGAAGCAATTGCCAACGACTATGCGAATTTTTCCGGCGCCGATAACGCGCTCTGGTATCTGGGGCAGACCTTCGAGCGGCTGAAGCAGCCTAACGCGGCGGTGCCGTACTACGCGCGCATCCTTACCGACTATCCGTTAAGCCCGCTGGTAGGCGAGGCCAAGGGCCGGCTCACCGCCATGCATCAGCCCATTCCTCGAGCCACCAAGGCAACTATGGCGCGCGCCCAGGCGGACGCTTTCGATCGCCAGCAAAATCAGCGCGGATTTTTCCAGAAGCTCGGCGGGGTGATGGCCAGCTCGCCCGACTTGAGCACCACGCGCCACGGCCCGGTGCAGCTTGGGCCGCGCCCGCCCAGCCAGACCGTCCTGGCGCAGGGCAGCGAAGGCAGCGGCGCGCCCGGCAACACCATCTCCGTGCAACAGGTCGGCGAGGAAAGCTTGAAAGCGGGCCAAGCGGTCTCCGCCCAACCGGCGGAAAAGGGCGGCTCAAACGGCAGCCAGGCCGCTTCCGGCGACACCCAGGCCAAGGGCGGCAATGGTTCAACAGACCCGGGAGCAAACTCGAAGAAAAAAGGCAAATTTCACTTTCTCAAAAAGGTCGTGAAACCTTTCTAAGTCCTTTCCTGCCTTGACTTCCATTGCGTGACGTGGTATCTGTGTCGGAACCCGATTTCTCGCAGGCGGCCGGAGGTCATTCTTGGGGCGCACAATTCTGGTAGCAGATGACAGTCCTACCATCCAGAAGAAGGCCAGTGGGATTCTGACGGGTGAGGGTCTGGATGTCGTCACCGTCTCGAACGGGGTCGCCGCCGTCAAGAAGCTGCCGACCGTCAACCCGATCGTGGTCTTGGCCGACGTTTCCATGCCGGGCAAGGACGGCTACGAGGTCTGCGAGTACATCAAGAGCAACGCCGGCCTCTCCAATATTTTCGTGCTTCTGATCTTCAGCGATACCGATCCCTACGAGGAAGCCAAAGGAGCGCGCGTCAGCGCCGACGGAAGAATCAAGAAGCCGTTTGACCGCGAGGAACTGGTTGCGACGGTCGCGAAGTTCGTCAACCAGGCGGAAGCGGCTAGGCCTGTAGCCGCCCCGCCTCCTCCCCCGCCCCCGCCGCCGCCCGCGTTTGAAGTGGAGCCGATCGAAGAAGAACAGCCGGCGCAGGCGTCACCCGCGCCAGATTTGGCGGCCTTCTCCGGAGGCGTGGCCTTTGGGGTTCCGCCGGGCGAGGAGATGCCCGCGATTCCGCCCGAGCCCATGATGCCGCAGCCGCTGCCGGCGGAACCTAAAGTTGCTGCGGAAGAGCCCGTGCCGGCGCATGACGCCGCGCTCGGTGCGATCGCGGAATCGGCGATGCTGGCCAACGAACCGGAGCCCGCGCTGGTTTCCGAACCCGAAGTCGTGACACCGGCGCCGGAGATGGTTGTCGAGCACGAGGTCGAGGCTGAGCCCGCGCCGCAGGCCGCCGCGCCGCTGCTGGTCGAAGAGGAGCCGGCGCCCTCGTCGCCCGAGCAATCCGCGGAACGCACCATGATGTTTCGTGCCCCAGCGGATATCGCTCAGCCGATCCTTCGCGATGAGCTCGAACCTGCTGGCGCTGTAGCCGAGGCCGCTGAGCCGGCCGCCGCGGAAGCTGCGGAAGCGCCGGCGGTCGAGCCGCCTCCCGCCGTTGAATCCGCCGAGCCTGAGCTGGTCGGCGAGCGGGCCGCCGAAATGGTATCCGAGCCAGCGGTCGCAGAAGCGCCAGTCACTGAAGCCGCCGAACCGCCGGCAGTCGAACCGCCTCCGGTGGCCGAACCCGCTGCCGAGCCTGAGACCAGTTCTGCCGCTGAAGCAGCGCCAGTCGAAACGCCTGTCCACGAAGAGACGCCGGACATCACTCCGCCTGAGGGCACGCCCATCGCCTCGATGACCCTGGAGAGTTATACGCTGAGCGAAGCTGTGGCCGGGCAAGTAAGGTTTGCAGCGCCGCAGGCCGAAGCTCCGCCGGAAGCGCCCCCTGAGGCTGCGCCGCATGAACCGGAGGCCGCGGCTGCGGCCCCCGAACCCGAGATTGCGGCGCCCGAGCGGGAGGCTGCGGCCCCTGAAGCTGCCCTACCTGCGCCCGCGGCCGCGGCTGCTGCCGAAACTCCGGAAGCGCCGCCTGAAGCCGCGGCCGAGCCGGCTGCGCCCGCTGCCGCGGCACTCGACCCCGAGCAGGTTTTCTCCATCGTCCACAAGGTCGTGGTGAAGATGTCTCCGCCCGCCCTCTCGCCCCAGATGATCGAGGACATCGCGCGAAGGTTCACTGACGAAATCCTCGCCGAACTCCGTTCCGAATCCTGACCGGCTCCGCTAGTTCGAATTTGGTTAATAGTCATCGCCACGGGCCGCGCCGTGAACGCCCGCTCCCCTGGCGCCGCCGGAGCCGTGAACGGTTTGACGCGCCCGCGCCCCGAACGCTATATTAGTTAGTTTCCAAGAGCTTCAACCCAATGTTCCTGAGAGGACCTGCTTGACGGAAGAGATTGCCAAAGTCTATTCGCCGGATGCGATTGAGCCGCGCTGGGCGCGCGAATGGATCGAGCGCCAGCTCTACCGCCCGCCCTCGGACGCCGCGCCCGAGCGCTTCGCGCTAGTCATTCCGCCGCCCAACATCACCGGCTCGCTCCACATGGGACACATGTTGGAGCACACCGAAATTGACATCCTGATGCGCTGGCATCGCATGCGCGGCGCGAGCGTCCTGTGGCTGCCCGGCACCGACCACGCTTCCATCGCCACGCAGATGATCGTCGAGCAGGAACTGGGCCGCGAGGCGCTGCCGCAGCTCGAAGGCAAGCCGGAATCCAAGAGCGCCTGGCGCCGCGAAGGCCAGCGCCGCCGCCGCGAGATGGGACACGAGAAATTCCTCGAGCGCTGCTGGGAATGGAAAGAGCAAAATGGCGGCACCATCCGCCGGCAAATGGAACGGCTGGGCGCTTCGGTGGATTGGACGCGCGACCGCTTTACCATGGACCCGGCCTACTCGCGCGCCGTGGCCGAGGTCTTCGCGCGCCTCTATGAAGAAGGGCTGATCTATCGCGGCAAGTACATCGTCAACTGGTGCCCGCGCTGCGGCACCGCCGTCAGCGACCTCGAAGTGATCCACGAGGAGCGCCCGGGCCACCTGTGGTACATCCGCTATCCCTTCGAAAATGGCAAGGGCTACTTGGTCGTCGCCACCACGCGGCCGGAAACCATGCTGGGCGATACGGCGGTGGCGGTGAATCCGTCGGACGAACGCTATCGCGCGTCGGTCGGACGCAAGATCGTGCTGCCGCTGCTCGGGCGCGCGATTCCTGTGGTCGCCGACGATTTTGTGGACCCGAAATTCGGCACCGGCGCCGTCAAGGTCACACCCGCGCACGATCCCAACGACTTCGAGATTTCCGAGCGTCATAACCTGCCGCGCATCGAGGTGATTGACGACGAAGCGCGCATGACCGCCGAGGCCGGGCCGTATCAGGGCCTCGACCGCTTTGAGGCGCGCGAGGCGGTGGTGCAGGATTTGCGCGAGCGCGGGCAGCTCGAAAAGATCGAAGACTACGCGCTCAGCGTCGGCACCTGCCAGCGCTGCAAGACGGTGGTCGAGCCGCGCTTGTCCACGCAGTGGTTCATGAAGATGAAGCAGCTTGCCGCGCCCGCCATTCGCGTGGTCGAGGACGGCCGCATCCGCATCGTGCCGGAAAATTACCGCAAGATCTATCTCGACTGGATGGAGAACATTCATGACTGGTGCGTCTCGCGCCAGCTCTGGTGGGGGCATCGCATCCCGGCGTGGTACTGCGAGGCGTGCGGCCAAGTGATCGTGGCGCGCGAGACTCCGCAATCGTGCCCGAAATGCCACACCAAGGATCTCCGGCCCGATGATGACGTGCTTGACACGTGGTTCAGCTCGGCGCTGTGGCCCTTCGCCACGCTCGGCTGGCCGGAGGAGACCGAAGACTTGCGGCGCTATTATCCCAACGACCTGATGATCATGGGATTCGACATCCTATTTTTCTGGGGCGCGCGCATGATCATGATGGGGATGAAATTCATGAAGGACGTCCCCTTCCGTGAGCTTTACATCCACGCCCTGGTGCGTGACGCCGAGCGGCAGAAGATGTCGAAGACCAAGGGCAACGTGCTCGATCCGCTGGAGGTCACGGAAAAATACGGCACCGATGCGGTGCGCTTTGCCCTGGCCATCAGCGCCGCACCCGGAACCGACATCGCTTTTTCCAACGACAAGGTGGAATCCTACCGCGCCTTCGCCAACAAGATCTGGAACGCCGCGCGGTTCATCCTGATGAACCTGGAAAAGCCGCCAGCGGCGTTTCGCGAGCAGTTGGCGGAAGGCTTGCAGCCGCCCGCGGGGCTGGGCCTGGGAGCGGTGGCCGCGCCCGAGTCGCTGGCGCTCGCCGACCGCTGGATTTTCTCGCGCCTCGCGACGGTGACGCGCGAGTTGAACGAGGCCCTGGAAACCTTTCGCTTCCACGAAGCGGCTTCGACGATCTATCACTTTTTCTGGCACGAGCTTTGCGACTGGTACCTGGAATGGCTGAAGCCGGAGATCACTGCGATTCACTCGGGCGAGCTTCCTCCCGCGGCGCGCGCCGCCTGGACCAACCTGATGCGCGTCTTCGAGGCCTCGCTGCACTTGTTGCATCCCTTCATGCCTTTCATCACCGAGGAACTGTGGCACCGGCTGCCGCGCGTGCGCCATGAAACGTCGCTCTCGCTGGCGCCCTTCGCTCTGGTCGGCGAGCGCGTCGCGGACCCGGTCTCGGAAAAACAGTTCCAGATCGTTCAGGAACTGATTGTGCTGGCGCGCAACGCCAAAGCCGAAACCGGCGCGCAGAAGGAGAAGCCCAGCGCGCAGGTGGCAAGCGAAGACCTGCGCATCCTGGAGCTGCTGCGCGCGCATCAGGAGACCATCCAGCGGCTGGCGGGTTTGAAGGCGCTGAACTTTACGCGCGGGCGCATGACTGCCGACCCCTCTGTGCGCGTGGGCTCGGGCTTCGACCTGCGCCTGCTGCACGAGCAGAGCGTGGACCCGGCCGCGGAGCGCGCCCGCCTGCAGAAGGAAAAAGAGAAGCTCGAGCGGCAACTTGCGCAATCGAAGAAACAGTTGGACGACCAGAACTTCGTCAGCCGCGCTCCCCGCGAAGTGGTGCGCGGCGCCGAACATCGCTTCGAAGAGCTTTCCGCGCACTTGAAGAAAGTGCTCGAAGCTCTCGGAAAAATGAGCTGAATGACTTCCGGAACCACCGACCGCAGAATCGACAAACTGATCCACCTGCTGGTGAAGAACGCCACGGTGGTGGTGCCCGGCCCCAAGATCGCCTCGGAAATCGGCGTCTCGCGCTCGACCGTCTGGGAGTGGATGCAGAAGCTGCGCGCGCTGGGCGTTGAGATTAAGGGATTGCCGGCGGCGGGCTACCAGCTCACCAAGCTGCCCGATATTCTGGCCCCCAGTTTGATTCGCCAGGAGCTGGGCGAAAACGAAATCGGGCATCGCATCGTGCATTACTTCCGCGCCGATTCCACCAACAACATCGCCGCCAGGCTCGCCGCTGAAGGCGCGCCGCACGGCACGGTTGTGGTTGCCGAGGAACAGACGGCGGGGCGCGGGCGATTCGGCCGCGCGTGGTATTCGGAAAAATCCAGCGGCATCTACGCTTCCGTCATTTTGCGTCCGGAGCTTTCGCCCGCCGCGGCGCCGGCCATTACGCTGATGGCGGGGGTGGCGGCGCACCGCGCCCTGACGAGCGTGACCGGGTTGGCCTTCGACATTCGCTGGCCCAACGATTTGCTGGTGGGCGGCAAGAAAGTTTGCGGCATCCTGACGGAAATGAGCGCCGAGCTTGACCGCTTGCACAGCGTGGTGCTGGGGATCGGCATCAACGTGAATCACCGCGAAATGCCTTCGGACTTGAAACCCCTCGCGACCTCTCTCCGCATCGAAACGCACAAGACGTTTTCGCGCGCCAACCTTCTGGTGGCGCTGCTCAAGGAGCTTGAGCGGCAGTATCACGTGCTGCTCGAAGAGGGCTCGGCCGCCATCGCGCGCGATTGGGCCGCCGCTTCGAGCTTCGCCGAAGGCCGGCGCGTGCGCGCCATGCTGGGGACCACGGGTTACTCGGCGGTGACCGCGGGGCTTGAGCCTTCGGGCGCCTTGCGCCTGCGCCGTGAGGACGGCGAGGTGGTATCCTTGGTTTCGGGAGAGGTCGCCGAGATAAAATGACCTCTGGCGGACCGAGCCGGACCAGGTTTTAGCCCAGCCAACCCTCCTGGCGAGGCGGAGGCCTGCCCGGCGGAGAAAAAACGTGCCAAGCTCCAATACCAACCTGCTGGTTCTGGACGTGGGCAACACCAACACGTCGGTGGGCGTATTCCACGGCAAAACCTTGCGCGCGCAGTGGCGCCTGACCACCAGCCGCGAGCAGACCGCGGATGAGTATGGCATCCTGATCCGAAACCTTTTCAGCCTCGACGGCCTCGGCACCGGCGAGGTCACGGGCGTGATGGTGGCAAGCGTCGTGCCGCCCTTGAACGCCGTGCTGGAGGAAATGTCGAGGAAATATTTCCGGCTCGACCCGGTGTTTCTGGGGCCGGGCACGCGCACCGGGATCGCCATCCACTATGACAACCCGCTGGAAGTGGGCGCCGACCGCATCGCCAACAGCGTGGCGGCGTTTGAGAAATACGGCGGCCCGTGCGTGATCGTGGATTTTGGAACCGCCATCACCTTCGACGTGATTTCCGAAAAGGGAGATTATCTGGGCGGGATTATCGCGCCGGGCATCGGCATCTCGGCGGAGGCGCTGTTTGAGCGCGCGGCGCGGCTGCCCCGCGTCGAGGTGCGCGAACCGGCGCGCGTCATCGGAACCAACACCGTGGGCAGCATGCAGTCGGGGCTTTTCTACGGCTCCGTGGGCTTGATGGACGGCATCCTCGATCGCCTCGCGGCGGAGCTGGGCGGGAAAATGAAAGTGATTGCGACCGGGGGCCAGGCGCCGCTCGTCGCCGCGGCCTCCAAGTACAAACCTCCTGTTGACTCTTCTCTGACACTTGAAGGATTGCGAATTATCTACGAGCGCAACGCCTCCGCTGCCAGGCGCAAGTAGGACGTCTGGTTTGGAAAATTACTTCAATTATTTCACCGAAATCGAGGAGTGCTTCCGCCGCTGCCGGGGGACGCCGCACCTGCTCTCCACGCTTGACTGGGCGCTGATCGAATCGTGGAAAGAGGCAGGTTTTCCCCTCGAGGCCGTGCTGCTCGGGATCGAGCGCTCCTTCGAAAAATTCCAGAAGCGCCCGCAGCGGTTTCGCAAAATCAACAGCCTGGCGTATTGCTCGCAGGAGGTGCTGCGCGCGGCGGAAGAAGCGCGGACCGCGCAGGCGGAAGGCGGAGCACGTTCCCAGGACGCTCCCGCGCCGCCGCCCTTCGAGCCGGACGAGATTCGGAGGTACCTGGAGAAGAACGCCCATGCGTTGGAGCAAGCGGCCAGCGCGGCAGCGGAAAAAGGCCAGCAGGTATTGGGAGAAGACTTGAAATCCTCGGCGCGGGCGCTCGGAAAAGTGGCGGCGTGCCGTGACCAGGAACTCACGGCTGACCTGGAGGAAATCGAGAACCACCTCTCGGTGACGGAAGAAAAGCTGGGCGCGGCGCTGCTGCGCGTGGCGCCGGAAGAGTTGCTGGCGGAATTTCGCCGCGAGGTAGAGCAGGGGCTCGCCTCTCACCGCCGGAAAATGTCGGCGCCGCAGATCGAATCGCTCCAGCGGCAGTTCTTGAAGAAGCGCCTGTTCGAGCACTATGGCGTGCCGCGATTGAGCTTGTTCTATTTATGAGAACTGTCCGTGGTCCGTGGTCCGTTGTTCACACAGATCGCTTGTGTTGGGTGCGTTGGCCAGCGGCTACGGAGGACTGGCGACGGACCACGGACAACTGACCACGGACAAACGGCAAAGGACCAGAGACGAATTTATGTCCTTTGAATTCATCGCGGAAAAGCTCGTTTACGGCGGCGATGCTCTGGGGCACTACCAGGGCCGCACCATCCTGGTGCCGCGCGCGCTGCCCGGCGAGCGCCTGGAGGTGGAAGAAGTCCGCACCGCCAAAGGTGTGACGCACGCGCGCCCGCTGCGCGTGATCAGCCCCGCGCCGGAGCGCGTCAGTCCACCTTGCCCATACTTCGGCCGGTGCGGAGGCTGCCATTACCAGCACTTGAATTATCAGAATCAGACCGTCTGGAAGCGCGAAATCGTGCGCGAGACGCTGCGGCGCATCGGTAAAATCGTCTGGGAAAATGAAATTCCCATCCATGCCAGCGAGCCGTGGAATTACCGCAACCAGGCGCAATTCAAAGTCTCCCACTCCGGGGGGCGCACCGAGTTGGGGTTTTTCGCCGCGGAATCACACCAACTGGTCCCCGTGGATCAATGCCTGATTCTTTCCCCTCGCTTGAACCTCGTGTTGAACGTGCTCCGTAGCGCATCTTGGTCCGAGAACCTCACCGATTGCAGCGAAATTGAGATGCTGGCGGATGACCAGGACGAAAACGTCATGCTTACGCTGCGCGGTAAATTTACCGAGCCGCGCGGCGAAGCGCTGGCCCGGCAATGCCTGGAAGAGGTGCCGGGCGCAAGCACCGTGGCTGTCGAACGCAAGTCCGGATTCCGCGTCCAGGGTGAGCCGGCTCTTGACTATCGGGCCGGAGAATTCGAATACCAAATCAGCCCCGGGTCTTTCTTTCAGGCTTCGCGCCATCTGTTGCCCGCAATGGTTGCCGCGGTCACGGGGGGGCAATCGGGAGCGCTTGCGCTGGATCTTTATGCGGGCGTTGGATTGTTCACGCTTCCTCTGGCCGGAGCCTTCGACCGGGTTGTGGGAGTGGAAGGGAATCGGGGAGCGGCGCGGGATTTGGAAGCCAACGCGCGCCGGCACGAATTGGGAAACGTGCGCGCGGTTGGCGAGAGCGCGTATGACTTCCTTCGCCGTTTCGCGCAGGCGGGACCTGACCTGGTGGTGCTCGATCCGCCGCGCGCGGGAGTGGGCGCGCGCACGCTCGAACTCCTGGCGAAGCTGCGGCCCGCGCGCTTGCATTACGTTTCCTGCCATCCTCCGACGCTCGCTCGCGACCTCGCCTTTTTGTCCTCTCGTGGTTATCTTCTGAATATGATTGAAATGTTCGATTTCTTTCCTCATACTTCCCACATTGAATGTCTCGCCAGGCTGACGCGGAACGCGAATTTCTGACCGCACCGCTGGTTGCCTTGAGCGCTTGCTTTGCACTGGGCATCGTAGTGGCGGATGCGTCACGCGTGTCGCTGCCCGACACGCTGGTCGTCGTCCCCGTGCTCCTTTTCTCCGCCGGTGCGTGCATGCTGGCGGGGCTGATCCTCACACGCGCACACTGGCCAAGGCTCGCCGGTGTTCTCGCGCTCGTCGGCTTCGTTCTGCTGGGCAGCAGCGCGGCGCGACTCTTCGAATTTCGTTTTTCCGGCCGCGACATCAGCCATCTGGAATCGCTAGGCATTGACCTGCGCACTCCCGTGCGCGTTTCCGGCCGGATCGTGTCGCCTCCGCTCGCACGGCCTTCCGGGCTTCAGTTTGACCTCGATGTTTCTGCGATCGAAGATCGCGGGCGGGTTTATCCCATGACGGGCAAAGTCCGTGTGTTCCTGCGGCGCGGCCAGGGCGTGCAGGCGGCGGACCTCAGCGAAGCCCTCGGCTTGTCTTACGGCGACTCGATTCGCGCGCTGGCCGAGCTCGAGCGGCCGCGCACCTATCGCGATCCAGGGGTTTTTGATTTCCGACGCTGGATGGCCTCGATACACGACATCTATTGGACGGGCACGATCAAGAGCCCGCGGCTGGTGGAGAAGCTACGGCGGCGCGGCCTCTCACGCCAGGCGAAATAGTCGCTCG